>DAORNK010000295.1:0-5815 GCA_035440985.1 Rubrivivax sp.
TCGTCGCGGGTGCAGCCCGAGTAGCGGTACTGCTGGGCCAGCGAGAACAGGCTGCGCAGCGCGTGCGCGCCCTCGTTGAGCCAGCGCTCCAAAGTGCTGCGGTCGATCAGCGCGGTGTGGTGGGCGAGGATCAGCTTGCGCGCGATGTCGTCGTAGTCGGCCAGGAGATAGACGGCGGCAAAGCCCAACTGCGCATTGACGAACAGCGGCAGCTTGACGGGCTGCACGTTGAGGTTCTCGCCCAGGCTCAATGCCGCAGGCACGCCCGCCAGTGCCTGGTCCACTTGTTTGCGCAAGGTCTGCAGCGTGGTCCTGGTCTGGTCGAGCTTGTCCTCGATGCGCAGCATCCACCAGTCGCTGTAGGGGTCGTCCTGCTCCGAGCCGCGCTTCATCTTATTCATCACCGCGATGTAGCCGTTCAGGCCGACGATGCCGGGTCGCCCTTCGGCGGCGGCGCGGCCGTGCCAGATGCGGGAAGCGTGGTGGGTGTGCAGCGTCAGCGACATCGCGCTGCGCAGGGAGCCGAGGTTGAGTTGCAATGGTTCGTTGCTGGTTGCCATGGTGAGCGCTCGCAGTTGGACAGGGAGCCGCCAGCATCCGCATGCAGCGGAAGGCAGTCAGTCAACAAACCGAAATGGGCCAGGCCCCGGTTTCGTCGTGATCGTCGCGCGCGGGTGAGAGCTATCCCCAGGGGATAGCTCCACCAAACACCATGGAGCGCTGTTCGCCCCGAGCACGACGGACATGCGCTGAGAAAGGCATCGTGCAGACCCCGCATGAGGGCGTTACACCTTGCATCACGGCTATCCCCTGGGGATAGCTCCATGGAGCGCCAACGAAAGCGATTCGCCGGGCTCAGCGCGGATGGCCCGGTCTGGGGCGATCATTCGATGCCTGGTCCGCCCGCATCCGAGATCCATCACCGCCGACGAACTATCCCCAGGGGATAGCTCCACTGAACGCCATGGGCGTCTGCTTCATGGTCTGATCGCACGAAGCGGTCAACTCTTGCGCAGAAGCTCGCGTAGCCGGTCGATGTGCTGCTTGGCCACCTCGGGCGGAACCACGTTGCGTGGGGGCTCAGGTGGCGCATCTCGCGTGGCGGCTGGTGGCGGTGCCGACCCAGCCTGCTTGGCCCACGCATTGAACTCGCCACGGATGGCCCGCTGGATGATGCCGAACAGGTAGCCGGCCGGGTTGCGGATGGCGCTGCCACGACAGCGCTCCGCCCATTCGTCCAGCACGGCTTGTCGCAGCGAGGCATCGACCTGCTGCAAGGCCACCATGGCGCCGGCCTGCTGCTCTTCTTTCAAATCGAGGAAGCGCTCGGGCAGGCGAATGCCCTGCATCGCGCGCGCCTGCTCACGCTCACGCGCGGTAGTACGTACTTCATCAATACGACTACTACGTACTGTACGGTCCTGCTTCGGATTCCGAAGAGAGGCGTCTGACGCGGGTTTCGGCCCTGCTTCGGAATCCGAAGAGGGGCGTTCGCCATTCCGAAGAAGGCTCGCGGGCCCTTCTTCGGAATCGTGGGAGGCTCCCCCCTGTGGATAACTTTCGGTGGCTCCGATGCCCTGGCGCGCCAGGCGCTCGGCAAGCACCTGCAGCCGCGACGGCAAGGTGCGGCCGGACAGCAGCGGGTCGTCCGCGATCTCCTTCAAGGTGTTCAGGCCCACGACCTGCACGGCCTTGGCCGAGTGGCCGAGGGCCTGGCTGACCAACTCCAGGTAGTCGGCGTCCAACTGCATCGCCTCGAACGGGGTCAGGGGCTCGTCATGCAGCACGTAGAGGTTGCCGAGGATGCGGCCGGTCTTGGGGTCGCGTCGCCGGCGCACCAGGCTCAGCCAGCGCGTCAGGCGCAGCAGCGTCAGCGCCCGTGCCACGGTTTCATGCGAAGCCGATCCTGCGCAGGGCATCGACGCCAGCCAGGGGCGTAGCTGCTCATAGGTGGGGAACGCGGTCACCCCGTCCTGGTTGAGCATCAGCCGGAACACCTGCCAGGCATTGCGTTCCAGCGGCGTCAGCCGACGATCGAGGAACAGTCGCCTGGGCACGCTCTCGTGCCGGTTGCCGCTGAAGAGGAAGCCGTCGCTGGGTGCGGTCGCGGGTGCGCTGGAACGGGGCGCGAGTTCCTTCAGGGCGCCCGCGAACAGATCGGCGAGGGCGACGGGGCCTTGGCGCGGTGCGCGTGGTGCGGGGTCGTCCACGGCCATCGCTTAACCCAGTCCCTGATCGACCCAGTTCTTGATCGCGGCCCAGACCACCGACAGCGGCAGTGACATGCCTTCGGCCAGGTCCATTGCCGCATCGAGAATCGAGGTTTCATCCTCCAGATCGACGTTTCTGCTGCTGGTCACGGCCTTCCATTGCCGCCACAGTTCCGTATCTTGGGTCTCGTCCAAGACAGGGTGGCGCCCCTTGCGCTTAGGCAGGCCGAGGATCTCGCGCCGCAGCGCAACTTCCTGGTGGGTGAGGCCGTAAAAGCGGCTCACCATTTCCGTGCTGGCACCCAGGCGCAACATGCGATCGACCGTGGCGATCTCCTTCTCCACGTCCTGCGCCTGTTTGAGCAGCCGCCGGAGCACTTCGCGATTGACCGTCACCGAACACCACGACACATTGGCGTTGGCCAGCACGCTGATCAGCGCAGGGTGCTTGAGCGCGTCCAGTTCTTCCTCTCCGAACCCCATCAGCTTGCAGCGCCGCAGTTGCCCATTGCGCAGGTCATACAGCGCCTGGGCAATGACGGCCTGGTTGAGGGGGTGCGGTGCAGACATGCTGGACTCCCTCGCTCAGGTCCCGGAAGCCGTGGTGCTGGCTTCCAAATCCAGCAGGCGCCGAGCCAGACGCAGCAGCCGAAAGAGCTTGACCACTGCGGTGTCGCTCAAGCACGTGGCGTCGTGGCTTTGACCCTGGCCGTGCAGCAGTGCCGGCAGATCAAGGGCGAGTTGCCCGTTGTCCAGGCCAAGCTCGGCGAGGCTCTGGCCCGCAAGGCACGCCAGCAGCGCCAGCACGGCGCGGCCCGCCGGTGATGGGGCCTGGCCACGGCATGCGAAGCCGATGCCATCGGGACGGTCATCGATGCACCCGTCCAGGTCCGCTTCGGCCGCGATCTCGCGCGCGAACTGAGCAATGTGAATGCGCAGCCGGTCCGGTGTGTCCAAGCCGGGATCGATGTACCAGACGTCCGAGATGGGATAGAGGCCACCGGCCTGCACCGGGATGGACTGCAGCACGTTGGCCGAGAAATCGGGCGGGAGCGCATCCCCCAACTGGTCGGCGACCATGCGCTGGATGGATTGGAGTCGCTCCGTCGTCGGTGCCGGCGAGACGATGTGCCCCTGCAGCAGATCGCCCGACGCTGCCACTGGGTTGCCCGAAGACGCCTCGCCAGCCGCGTTGTCCTGGCGTGGGGGCACGGCGCCTGGCCGTCCCACAGGGGATGCCACGGTCGGCGCGGGCGTTGACGCATCACGTGGCGGCCGCGCCAGGGGCACGGGATCGGGCAAGGTCGGTTGTGCCGGGGACGGCGTCGGGTCGCTGACCAATGCACGGTGACGGCTTTCCGATTCGGTCAGGTCCAGCGCCAGCACGTCGTAGTCGATGCCCAGCAACTCGGACATCTGGCCGATCAGCTCGTCCTGCACGCGCTGCGGCGAGAACTCGTCGGCCTGCGTGTCGAACTGCGACAGCACTTCCTGAAAGAACCCCTCGAAGTCCAAAGGAAGCGACTTGGCTTTGGCGTACTGCTCCCAGGTGCGCTCGCAGGCCTTGCGCATGACCGACAGCCGCTCGACCTGGTGGCGGCCGAGCCCTCCATAGAGCACGGTCGGGATCGCGGGCAGCAGGTAGCGCACCGCATCGGCCATGCGGCTGATGTGTGACTGCTGCACGGGGTAGCCATCGGCGCCCAGACGGCGGGCCAGTTCGGACTGGCTTAGCGTGGCGCCGCTTTCCGCTTCATAGAACTCGCGAGCTTTCTCGACGCCCAAGGCGCGTTCGATGAACGTGAGGCCGCCGCGCAACTCGTTCTCCGCAAGGTGGCCGGTCAACGCGACGATTTCGCCCCGCGCGGGCCAGGGCCGAAACAGGCACGATATGCGGAAGAAGCGCTCGTCCCGCGTTTCCGACCAGAGTTCACGCAGGATCGCCAGGCGCGTGTTGCCGCCGTTGCGGATGATGTAGTGATCTTCGCCTGGTCGGCGGGTGATGGCCGGCGCCGCATCCAGGCCCCGTTCGCGAATGGATGCCTTGATCTCCTCGTAGGCGGGATTGCGCTTCTTGCGCGGGTCGTGGTCGTAAGGGCGCAACTGGTCCAGCGTCACGACCATCGGCGTGTCGGCGATCGGATCGCTCAAGGCCGTGGCCGATGGACCGCTGCGCTCGAACCCGGCGGCAAGCAGCTTGCCGGCCATGTCCTGGGAGGTCATCTCAGCCATGGCCGCATCCCTTCGTGCTGGCGGCCTGGGCCAAGCGAGCCTCGCGCTCGGCACGGCGGATCTGCGCGCGGGCATTGAGGGCCGCCCGGTGGTCGCTCGCGGTCGAGCTGGTATAGATCGCAGCGCAACCGGCTTTGGTGAACTTAAGGTGCCCGCTCGGTGTGCGCTTGACGTGCCAACCTTCGCCGATCGCGAATTCGATCAGGGCGCGCAGCCGCTTGTGGCCGCGCGCCAGTTCATGTGCGTTCGCCATGGGGCCTCCCCATCTCAGAGGGGCGCTGCGGGCGGCCGGACACGCGGGCCAGTTGCTCCTGCCATTGCGGGAACAATTCGCCGGCAAGGGCGCGCATGGTGTCGAGCGCGGCGGGCGCGACTCTGCCCAGCGGCTGTCGGTATTCGACCCGATGCACAGGCAGGCCACGGGTCGCAGCGCGTGGATAGGCTTCGATGGCCGGCACGTCGGTGTCGAGCACGCGGATGCCGGCGTGGTCCTGGAACAGGTCGCGCAGGGCCTGCTGGATCAGCCGCGCGTTGGCGGACACGGGGTGGACGCGGTTGATCAGCAGATGCAACGGCGGCGGTTCGATGCCGAGGTGGCGATACGGCGCGATGTCTTCCAGCAACTGCATGGTGCCGCGTCGCAGTTCGCGGGCTGCGAGGATTTCCGGGGTCACGGGCGACAGCGCAAGATCGGAGGCGAGCACCGCCATCTCCAGCAGCACGCTGCGCGCCCCCTGGGTGTCGATCAGCAGCAGGTCGTAGAGGGGTGCCAGCACCGGCAACAGGTGGCGCAGCCGCAAGCGCCCGTCTGGCGCATGCAGCAGCAAGGTGTTCAGTTCGCCCCGGTGATCGTTGGAGACCACCAGGTCCAGCCCCGCGATGATCGTGCGGGACACGAGCTGGCCGAGGTCGCGCTCGTTGAAGGCCAGCATCTCGTAGATGCCGCCGGGCGCGCGGTGGGCCAGCTCGTAGTAGGAGGACAGCGTGGGCTGCACGTCGAGGTCGAGCAGCAGCACGCGTAGGCCCGCATCGGAAACGAGTCCGCCGAGGTTGGCGGCGGTGGTGGTCTTGCCGACGCCGCCCTTGGTCGAGATGATGGATACAACCTGCATGGCGCTCTCCGTCTGGGAATGGGAAGTCCAAGGGAGAGCGGATCAGGTCCGGTTGTTGAGGCGTTCGGCGATCCACTGGTCGATTTCGATCGAATCCCAGCCGACGGCGCGAATGCCGAGGCGCAGCGCCTGGGGGAACTGGCGCTTCTTCATCAGGCTGTAGATGTGGGCGCGCTTGAAGCCCGACTTGGCTTCGACTTCATCGAGCCGCAAGATGCGGCGCTCGTTCGGTGGCAGGACAGGTGCTTGCGACATGTCGGT
>DAORNK010000296.1:0-5789 GCA_035440985.1 Rubrivivax sp.
TGCTTCGGCAACTGGCGACTGGCGGCCGCGCCTGCAACGGGGCTGGCGGCCTTCAACCTGGATCTGCATCCGCTGTATGCCTGGGGCCAGCAGTGGCTGCGTCTGTTCAGCCCCTACCAGTTCAACCCCGGTGGCTCCCATCCGCTGCGCGAGGTGGTGCAACGCCACGTGCGCCCGCAGACCCTGAAAGGCGGTCCGCTGTCGCTGTTCATCACCGCCACCGCGGTGCGCAGCGGGCAGCCGCGCGTGTTCGACCGCAGCGACCTGGGCATCGACGCCCTGCTGGCCAGCGCCTGCCTGCCGCAGATCTTCCGGGCCGTGGAAATCGACGGCGAGCCCTACTGGGACGGTGGCTACAGCGGCAACCCGGCACTGTGGCCCCTCATCTATCACACCGATGCGCTGGACATCCTGCTCGTCAAGATCAACCCCCTGCACCGGCCGGGCACGCCCGACACCCCGGCAGAGATCGCCGACCGCGTCAACGAGATCACCTTCAATGCCGGTCTGGTGGGCGAACTGCGCGCCATCGGCTTCGTGCAGCGGCTGCTGGCCGAAGGCCGGGTGGACCCGGGGCAGTACAAGAACCTGCGTCTGCACCAGGTGGCCGATGACGAAGGCATGGCGCCCCTGCAGGCCTCCAGCAAGCTCAACACCGAGCCGGCCTTCCTGCTCGCCCTGCATGACCTGGGCCACGCCGCCGCGCAGCGCTGGCTGCAGGAGCATGGGGCCGATCTGGGCCGGCGGTCGAGCCTGGACCTGCAGCGCAGCTACCTGGCGCCGCTCAGGGGATCGGGCGCGGGGCGGCGCTGAAGGGCGGGCCCCGAGTGGCCAGCGGGCTCGACGATCTGATCGTGCAGCGGCCCGAGGGCCTGTACTGCCCGGCGGGTGACTTCCACATCGACCCCATGCGCCCCGTGGCGCGTGCGGTGATCACCCACGCCCATGCCGATCACGCGCGGCGTGGCCACGGTGCCTACCTGGCCACCGCGATCAGCGAGGCGGTGCTGCGTGCGCGCCTGGGCGCCATCCCCATGCAGGGCCTGGCCTATGGACAGACGCTGAGCATCAACGGTGTGCAACTCAGCCTGCACCCGGCCGGCCATCTGCTGGGTTCGGCGCAGGTGCGGCTGGCGCATCGCGGGCGTGTCTGGGTGGTCTCGGGCGACTACTTCTGCAGCGCCTTCGACGGGGACATCAACCCCACCTGCGCGCCTTTCGAACCCGTGCGCTGTGACTGCTTCGTCACCGAGAGCACCTTCGGCCTGCCCATCTACCGCTGGCGACCGCAGGCCGAGGTGATGGCCGAGATCAACGCCTGGTGGCGTGCCAATGCCGGCGCGGGACGCACCAGCCTGCTGCTCGGCTACAGCCTGGGCAAGGCGCAACGCCTGCTGGCCGGCCTGGACCCCGGCATCGGGCCCGTCGTGGTGCACCAGGCGGTGGAGCCGATCAACGCGGCCTACCGCGCCGCGGGCGTGGCCCTGCCCGCCACCTTGCCGCTGGCAGCTCTGGCCGACCCGCTGGTCAGCCGGCGGGCGCTGGTGCTGGCGCCACCGGCACAACGCAGCCAGGCACCGTTGCCGCTTCCGGACGCCTGCAGCGTCGCCTTTGCCAGCGGGTGGATGCAGTTGCGCAGCCGCCGTCGCCGACAGGGCATGGACCGTGGTTTCGTGCTCAGCGATCATGCCGACTGGCCCGGTCTGCAGCGCGCCATCGCCGCCACCGGGGCCGGCCGCGTCATCGTCATGCACGGCTACGAGGCAGCCCTGGTGCGTTGGCTGGGCCAGCAGGGCCTGCAGGCCGGCCACTTCAACGCCGGCCCTGACGGCGTCGGAACCGGCCGGACTTGATGGCCATCAAGTCCAGGTAGCGGTGGCACGCCCAGGTGGGGCGTTACGGCGTAATCTGCAGAGGTGACGTCCCTGTGGAGCCCCCGATGAAGATCATGCTGCCTGTCGATGGTTCGGCCGCCTCATTGGCCGCAGTGCACCATGCGCTGCAGATGGTGGCCGAAGGGCTGCAGGCCCACTTCGTGCTGGCCAACGTGCAGGAGCCGCCGTCCCTGTACGAGGTGGTGGTGGCCCACGATGTGGCGGTGCTGGACCAGGTGCGTACGGCCGCAGGCGCCGACCTGCTGCAGGCCACCGAAGCCTTGATGGAAAGCGGCGGGCACGCCTTTGAAAGTGAAGTGGCCGGTGGTGACCCCGGCCATGTGCTGGTGGACCTGATCGAAAACTACAACTGCGATGCCGTCGTGCTGGGCGCCACCGGCATGGGCAACAGCGGTGCGCCATTGGGGTCGGTGGCGCTGGCATTGCTGCAGCACAGCCCGGTGCCGGTGACCGTGGTCCGCTCGCCTCTGCCTGCGGAGCGGGATGGCTGACACGCCGTCGGGCGGGCCGGTGTTCGTGGCCCGCCACCTGAACAAGACCTATCGCACGGGCGAGGTCGAAGTGGTGGCCCTGGCGGATGTCTCGCTGGAGATCGCCAGCGGCGAGTTCCTGGTCCTGCTGGGCGCTTCGGGCAGTGGCAAGAGCACGCTGCTCAACATCCTGGGCGGTCTGGATGTGCCCACGGCGGGCGAAGTGGTCTTTCGCGACCATCGCCTCACCGGCGCCACCGAGGCCGAACTCACGCGCTACCGCCGCGAGCACGTGGGCTTCGTATTCCAGTTCTACAACCTCATTCCCAGCCTCACGGTGCGCGAGAACGTGGCCCTGGTGACCGATATCGCACCGCAGGCGATGGACGCCGACGAGGCGATCGACCGCGTGGGCCTGACGGATCGGCGAGACCACTTCCCGGCCCAACTCTCCGGCGGCGAGCAGCAGCGCGTGGCGATCGCCCGCGCCATCGTCAAGCGGCCCGAGGTCCTGCTGTGCGACGAGCCCACGGGTGCCCTGGATTACGCCACCGGCAAGCTGGTGCTGGAGGTCATTGCGCGCATCAACCGGGAACTGGGCACGACGGCGGTCGTGATCACGCACAACGCGGTCATCTCCGGGATGGCCGATCGCGTCGTCCATCTCAGCGGCGGGCGCATCCAGCGCGTCGAGGTCAACGCCCAGAAGGTTTCGCCGGCAGACCTGAGCTGGTAGACGGATCGGCCATGAAAGCCCTGGACCGCAAGCTGCTGCGCGACCTGCGCGCGCTGTGGAGCCAGGTCTTGACCATCGCGCTGGTGGTGGCCAGCGGCGTGGCCGGCTTCATCAGCACGCTGGGCGCGGTGGATTCGCTGGCCGCCGCGCGCGACCGCTTCTATGCCCAGGGCCACTTTGCCGACGTCTTTGCCGGTGTCCGACGCGCCCCGCGGGCTCTGACCGCCCAGTTGCTGGCCTTGCCCGGTGTGGCCGACGCGCAGACCAGCATCGAATTCGACGTGCGGCTGACCTTGCCCGGCGTCGGCGACCCCATCCTGGGTCATCTCATCGGGCTGGACCCGCGCCTGCCGCTGCGGCTGAACCGCATCACGCTCAAGCGCGGCAGGGCCGACGATGCGGTCTCGATGTCCCCTGGCCGCGCACGGCCCGATGGAGCCCTGCCGGCCTGGGTGTCGGAGTCCTTTGCGCTGGCGCACCGGCTGCAGCCCGGCGCACGCCTGTCGGCCCTGATCAACGGCCGCGAACGCGTGCTGGAAGTGGCGGGCATCGCCCTGTCGCCCGAGTACATCTTTGCCGGGCTGTGGGGCATGCCGGAACAGCGCGGCTACGGGGTCTTCTGGATCGACGTGCAGGCGCTCGCCGCGGCCTACGACATGGAGGGGGCCTTCAACCGCGTGGCCCTGCGGCTGGCACCGGCTGCCAGCGAGCGCGCGGTGATCGAGGCGCTGGGCAAGCTGCTCGCGCCGTATGGTGGTCGCCTGGCCCATGGCCGCGACCGGCAGACCTCGCATGCGATGCTGGACGCCGAGATCAAGGAGCAGCAGGTGCTGGGCGGCACGCTGCCGGCGATCTTCCTGGGGGTGGCGGCCTTCCTGCTCAACGTCGTGGTGACGCGCCTGGTGGCCACCCAGCGCGAGCAGATCGCGGCGCTCAAGGCCCTGGGCTATTCCAACCACAGCGTGGCGGCGCACTACCTCAAGCTGGTGGGCGCGATCGTGCTGCTGGGTCTGGTGCTGGGGCTGTGGGCGGGCCAGGTCCTGGGCAGTCTGCTGGCCGGGCTGTATGCCGAATTCTTCCGCTTCCCGGCGTTCGGCCTGCACATCGCGCCGGCGCTGGTGGTGGTGAGCGCGGCCATCACGCTGGCCACCGCGCTGGCCGGTACGCTGGGGGCCATCGCCGCCACCGTGCGGCTGGCACCGGCCGAAGCCATGCGCCCGCCGGCGCCAGGCCGCTACCGGCGCACGCTGGCGGAACGATGCGGGCTCACGCGATTGCCCGCGGCGTTGCTCATGATCCTGCGCAACATGGAGCGACGCCCGGTGCGCACGGCACTGGCCATCGGGGGCGTGGCGATGGCCGTGGCCATCGTGATCCTGGGCAACTTCTTCCGCGATGCCATCGAAGTCATCGTGGACACGCAGTTCAACCGTGCCATGCGCTACGACATGGCCGTGTGGCTGGCCGACCCGGTGCCGGACCGCGCACGCCACGAACTCGCCCACCAGCCCGGCGTGAAGGCGGTGGAGTCCACCCGCCTGGTGCCGGTGACCCTGATCAACGGGCATCGCCGCGAACACAGCCAGATCCGTGGTGTTCCGGCGCGACCCGACCAGAACCGCATCATCGAGATGGACGGCGGGGAAGTGCGTCCAACGGGCGCCGGCCTGGTGCTCACCGACCGCCTGGCCGACAAGCTGGGTGTGGGCTTGGGTGACACCTTGCAGGTGGAAGTGCTGGAAGGGCGGCCGCGCACCCTGTACCCGGCCGTGGACGCCATCGCACGCGAGATGATGGGGCTCAACGCCTACATGAGCCGCGACGCACTGAACCGGGCACTCGGCGAGGGCGACCTCAGCACCGGCTTCGTCCTGCTGCTGGACCGTGACTGGGAAGCTGCCGTGCTGGAAGCCACGCGCCGCATGCCGCGCGTGGCCGGCGCCTTCAGCAAGGCCACGATGTTGCGCAACATGGAGGAGCTCAGCGCACGCAACGTGCGCATCATGAGCAGCGTGCTCACGCTGTTTGCCAGCGTGATCGCGGTCGGCGTGGTCTACAACAACGCGCGCATCGCGCTGGCCGAGCGCACCTGGGAACTGGCCAGCCTGCGCGTGCTGGGTTTCACGCGGGCCGAAGTCTCGGGTCTGCTGCTGGGTGAACTGGCCTGGGTCATCGCGTTGGCGCTGCCCCTGGGCATGGTGCTCGGCAACGGCCTGGTGCATGGCCTGAGCTGGGCGCTCAGGAGCGACCAGTTCAGTTTTCCCGTGGTCATCCAGCCACGCACCTATGCCTGGGCCGCACTGTGCGTGGTCGCCGCCGGTGCGGTCAGCGCGCTGGTGGTGCGCCGCCGTATCGACCGGCTGGACATGGTGGCCGCACTCAAGACAAGGGAGTAGTGAGCGCATGAAACGCCGTACCGTGCTCGTCGCCGCCACGGCCAGCCTGGCCGCGCTGGGCCTGCTGGCTTGGGCCTTCATGCCCCGGCCGGTGGAGGTGGAGGTGGCACGCGCCACGCGCGGTCACTTCGAGACCACGCTGGACGAGGATGCCCGCACGCGCCTGGCCGAGCGTTATGTCGTCTCGGCACCGCTAGCCGGCCGGCTGCAGCGCATCACGCTGCGGGAAGGCGATGCGGTGCAGGCAGGCGACGCGCTGGCCACGCTGCTGCCCGTGCTGGCGCCATTGCTG
>DAORNK010000297.1:0-5780 GCA_035440985.1 Rubrivivax sp.
GGCCTCGGCACCGGCGCTGCAGCCCAGCACCACCCTGCAAGCGCTGCCGCGCGGCGAAGCGGGCCGGCAACTGCCCATCGTGCTGCAGGCCCGCAAGATCAGCGGCCAGCCCGATCTGCTGACCGAAGGCGAAGGTGATGTCGAGTTCCGCCGCGGCGGGCTGGTGGTGCAGGCCGACCGCCTGAGCTACGACGCGCCGCTGGACCGCGCGCACGGCGTGGGCCACGTCAGGATCAGCCGCGAAGGCGCGGTCTACACCGGGCCCGAGCTCGTGCTCGACGTGCAGCGCTTCGAGGGCCATTTCCTGTCGCCGACCTTCGAGTTCCTGCGCATGGGCACCAGCGGCCGGGCCGACCGCATCGACTTCCTGGGCAACGCCCGCTCGCGGGCCACCCAGGCGTCCTACACCAGCTGCCCCCTGGGTGCCGGTGAGGAGCCGGACTGGCAGTTGCGCATGAGCCGCGTCGAGATGGACTTCGACACCAACGAGGGCATTGCCGAAGGAGCGGTGCTGCGTTTCCTGGGCGTGCCCATCCTCGCCCTGCCCAGCCTGAGTTTCCCGCTCAACGATGCACGCAAGTCGGGCTGGCTGCCGCCCACCATCAACCTGGACAACCGCAGCGGCCTGGAGCTGTCGGTGCCCTACTACTGGAACATCGCGCCCAACCGCGATGCGACGCTCGCGCCGCGCATCATCACGCGGCGGGGCCTGGGCCTGGACGGCGAGTTCCGTTATCTGGAGCCAGACTACGGCGGCACGCTGCAACTGAACTGGCTGCCCCACGACCGCCTGGCCGGACGGTCGCGCAACGCGGTGGGCTGGTTGCATGAAGGCAGGCTCGGTGGCGGGTTCGAGTACCGGGCCGATCTGGCCCGGGTCTCCGATCCGGCCTGGTGGAAGGACTTTCCCGACGCCAACCGAGGCTTCACGCCACGGCTGCTGCCCCTGCACGCCGCCGTGGAACGGCCCTTCGTGTTCGGCCGTGGGCAGGGGCTGGTCTATGCGCGGGCCACGCGCTGGCAGGTGCTGCAGACCAACGAGTCCTTCATCACGGCGCCCTACGAGCGCAGCCCGCAGGTGGGCGCGCGGCTGGGGGGCGTCCAGGCCGGCTGGGAATACGCGCTGGAGGCCGAGTACAACCGCTTCACGCTGCCGCACGACCAGCAGGCCACGACGCAGCGCCTGCCCGGCGAACGGGTGCATCTGCTGGGTTCGCTCAGCCACCCGCTGCGCGCGCCGGGCTGGTGGCTGGTGCCCAAGCTGTCGCTCAACGCGGCGTCCTACAGTGCGGCTTCGGTGGCCGCCTTCGGCACCGGCAGTCGGTCGCGGGCCATTCCCAGCTTCAGCCTGGACCTCGGCCTGGAGCTCGAGCGCACCACCGAGGCCTTCGGCCGCGCCCTGCACCAGACGCTGGAGCCGCGCCTCCTGTACGTCAACACGCCATTCCGCGATCAGAGCGGCCTGCCCAACTACGACGCCGCGGCCAAGGACTTCAACTTCGTCTCGCTGTTTGCGGACAACGCCTTCTCCGGCGTCGACCGGGTGTCCGACGCGCACCAGATCACGGCCGGCTTCACGACGCGGTTGGTGGACGTGGTCAGCGGTGCCGAGGCCCTGCGCGTGGGCGTGGTGCAGCGCTACCTGCTGCGTGACCAACGGGTCACCCCGCAGGCCGATGGCACGCCCGGCGGCGTGCCGCTCACCCAGCGCCTGTCCGACGCGTTGCTGCTGGCTTCCACCAGCGTGCTGCCCAACTGGTCGCTGGACGCCGCCGTGCAGTACAGCCCGGAGATCTCGCGGTCGATCCGCTCCATCGTCGGCGCCCGCTACTCGCCAGGTCCTTTTCGCACGATCGGCGGCACCTATCGCTTGGCCCGCGGCCTGAGTGAACAGCTGGAACTGGGCTGGCAGTGGCCGCTGTTCGGCGCTGCCGGCGAAAGCCCGCCGGCCAAGGCGGCGGGCAGCAGCTGCGGCGGTGCCTGGTACTCGGTAGGGCGCATCAACTACAGCCTGAAGGACCGTCGCGTGACCGACTCGCTGCTCGGGCTGGAGTACGACGCAGGGTGCTGGATCGCCCGCGTGGTGGCCACCCGCATTTCCACCGGCCTCAGCGAAGCGACGACCCGGCTGGGCTTCCAGCTGGAACTCACCGGGTTCTCCAAGCTCAACGTGGGGTCCAACCCGCTCAAGGTCTTGAAGGACAATATCCCCGGTTACCGTCTGCTGCGCGAAGAGCCCGGCGATGCGGCCTCGCCCTGATCCCGATCGGTCCTCCGAACCTGCCTCCATGACTGACTTCGTACCGCGCCGGCCCCTTGCGGCGCCCAAGTTCACCTTGCGGCCTGCCGCCAAAGCCGCCGTGCTGACCGTGTTGTGGGGCATGGCCGTCGCGGCCGGGGCCCAGGGCCGCGCCGTGCGCAATGGCGACTACATCGCCGCCGTCGTCAATCAGGAGCTGGTCACCGCCGGTGAGGTGGAACGCCGCATCGAACGCGCGCAGGCCGACGCCTCCCGCGCCGGTGTGCGCCTGCCGCCCGAGAGTGAACTGCGACGCCAGGCGCTGGATGCGCTGATCGACGAGCGCGCGATGATCACCACCGCCCGCGAAAGCGGCATGCGCGTGGACGACGCAGAAGTCGACCGCGCGGTGCTGAACATCGCCCAGCAGAACCAGATCACGTTGCCGGTGCTGCGTGAACGTCTGGTCGCCGAAGGCATCGACTACGGGCGGTTTCGCGCCAACCTGCGCGACCAGATCATGATCGAGCGGCTGCGCGAGCGCGAGGTCTACCAGCGCATCAGGATCAGCGATGAAGAAATCGACCGCCTGCTGACCGAGCAGCGCGCAGCGGCCCAAGTGGACGCGCCGACCAACATCGCGCAGATCCTGGTCACCGTGCCCGAAGGCGCCGACGGCGCCACCGAGACCGCGCGACGAGCCAGGGCCGAAGCCGCGCTGGCCCGCGTGCGCGGCGGCGAACCCTTTGAAGCCGTGGCCCGAGAGGTGTCCGAGGACGGCAACCGGGCCAAGGGTGGCGAGATCGGCCTGCGCCCCGCGTCGCGCCTGCCGGATCCGTTCGTCGAGGCGACGCGAACGCTCAAGCCGGGCGAGATCGCCGACCAGTTGTTGCGCACCGGAGCCGGGTTTCACGTGCTCAAGCTGCTCGAGCGCCAGGACAGCCCGCTCGGACGCGTGACGCAGACACGTGCGCGGCACGTGCTGCTGCGCACCTCCCCGCAACTGAGCGAGGAAGTCGCCGTGCGCCGGCTGGCCGAGTATCGGCGGCAGATCGAATCGGGCAGCAAGACGTTCGAGGAGATTGCCCGCCAGTTCAGCGAGGACGGCTCGGCCGCCGCCGGGGGCGATCTGGGCTGGGCGGCGCCCGGTGTCATGGTCTCCGAGTTCGAGACGGCGATGAACGCCTTGCCGTTGGGGGGCCTGTCGGCGCCCGTGGTCTCGCGCTTCGGCGTGCACCTGATCCAGGTGCTCGAGCGGCGCGACGTCAACCTGGAGCCCAAGCAGTTGCGCGAGCAGGCGCGCAGCGTGCTGCGCGAACAGCGGTTCGAGCAGGCCTACCTGGACTGGACCAAGGAGCTGCGCGCGCGCGCCTACGTCGAGCTGCGCGAGCCGCCCCAGTGAGCGGCGAGCACCGGTCGGGCCGCGTGCCGGGCCAGCGCACCCACCACGCCCGCAAGCGCTTCGGCCAGCACTTTCTCGTCGATCACGGTGTCATCGACGCCATCGTGCGGATCATCGACCCGCAGCCCGGCGATGTGCTGGTCGAGATCGGGCCAGGACTGGGCGCGCTGACGCAGCCGCTGCTGCAACGCTGCGGCGCGCTGACCGTGATCGAACTGGACCGCGACCTGGCCGCTCGTCTGCGGCGCCAGCCCGGGCTGGCGGTGGTGGAGGCCGACGTGCTGCAGGTCGACTTTGCCGCGCTCGCAGCCGGGCGCCGGCTGCGCGTGGTGGGCAATCTGCCCTACAACATCTCGACGCCCATCCTGTTCCACCTGCTGGCGTCCACGGCCTGCATCCGCGACCAGCACTTCATGCTGCAGAAGGAAGTGGTGCAACGGATGGCCGCCGGGCCGGGCAGCAAGGACTACGGGCGCCTGTCGGTGATGTTGCAGTGGCGATATCACATCGAGAGCGTGCTGGACGTGCCACCCACAGCATTCGACCCGCCGCCGCGCGTGGAGTCCGCGGTCGTCAGCATGCAGCCGCTGCCGCTGGACCCCGCCGTGGACGGCGACCGCCTGTCGGCGGTGGTGAGTTCGGCCTTCTCGCAACGCCGCAAGCTGTTGCGGCACACGCTGGGGCGCTGGCTCGAAGAGCAAGGCGTCAGCACGGCCTTCGACCTGCAGCGCCGCGCCGAAGAAGTGCCGGTGAGCGAATACCTGACGCTTGCGCGCCGGGCCTAGAAACGGCAAGGCCCTCGCTGCGCGAGGGCCTTGTAGCGACGCGCGAGCGCCAGGGCGCCTACGCCGCGCTCAGCCAGGCTGCGGTGTCGAAAGCACTGCTCATCATCGGCATGTTCATGCCGAAGTTGGGGTTGGTGCCGTTCTTGGGCACCACCTTCACCGCGGGCTTTGCCGCGGCTGCCGTCGTCGTCTGGGCCACCTCGGTAGCCCGCTCCCATGACCCGATTTCCAGGGAGCGGGCTACTGAAAAGAATAAAAGCACCTGAAGGGTATTCGTCGTTCGCCCCAATATTCGGCGGCGTCCCGAAACACCTCTAGCAATTGCTCGCGCGCTTCACGGTCGAAGCGCGGGTTGTCGGGCAGTTGCTCCAGCACGACCACGAAGCCGGGCTGGCTGCCGGCCTTGTGCACGAGGTCGGTCATGCAGTCGTACAGGGCGTCGAGGTTCTTGCCGAAGTGGGCCGGAAACGTGAACGCAGCGGCGATGCCGTCCAGCACGTCCTGTTTGGACTGTGCGCTGGACAGGTTGGCATAGAGGAAATGCTGGCCCGCGGCCTCGGCGGCCTGCATCAGGTCTTCGACCCGATAGGCCCGAATGGCCTGCACGAGATTGGGGCGGATGGTCTGCAACTCCATGGTCGCGATCCTCCTGGGAGAACTTGAATTGAAAACGATCTGATCCATGCCGGCGTTCACGGTTCAATGCGGCGAAAACTCGCGTAGTGGTCGTCGGTGTAAAAACAGGCCTCGGGGCGCGTGGGTGGCTGGCCGCCACAGACGATGCGCCGGGCGCCGCGGTTTCTGGCGCCAGGCGTCTTGACGGTGTATTCGCGGTAATACCCACGTGCCATGCGGGGGAGCAGACGTTCGCGGTTGCCGAACACGGTGCCGTCCTTGTCGTACGGGAACGGTCCCCCGCTCAGGATGAGCCGGTGCGTGTGGCGGGCTTCCGTGGGCAAAGCCGCCAGCGCAACGGTGGCATCGTGGGTGGTGGGCGGTTCGGTCGTGCGGGCCGTTGCGGTCGCACCGGCTGCCAAGCCGGCACTCACCACCACGGCGAGCCCCAACTTGTGCAATGCCCGTCGCAGCCTGCTGCCCGACGGGACCAGACCGGTCCAGAACACGGGTTTACCCTGAAAGATCAAACGTTAATGTTAACGTAACCACCCCAAGAACTCAAGGCGTTGCCCCGGAATGGGGCGATCCCCTGCCCGAGTTTGTAAGCGCATACATGGCGAATAAGCCCTCCAATGACTGGCTTTCGGCCTTGGATCGGTACAGAACCTGGGCTGAGAGTGAGAGAGGCAATCCCATGCACCCGCGTAAGCCCCCAGAACAGCCGCGCTCAAGGCGC
>DAORNK010000298.1:0-5774 GCA_035440985.1 Rubrivivax sp.
CGCCGAGGGCACGGGCGTGATGCTGCTGGCCTGCGCGCGCGCCCGCCACGACGCGCTGGCGCCGCTGCTGTCGCCGATGACGGGCAAGCTGGCCTGGATGGGCGAGCAGGCCGATCGCGCGGCGGCCTTCAAACTGCTGGGCAACCTGGTGCTCATCGGCTTTGTCTCGGTGCTCGGCGATGTGAACCGGCTGGGCCAGGGCCTGGGCCTGAGCACCGAAGAGGCCTTCAGCCTGTTCGAGCACTTCAACCCCGGCCCCTCGCTGCCGGCGCGCGCTGCCCGCATTGCTTCGGCCGACCTGAGCCAGCCCTCGTTCGAACTGGCGATGGCGCGCAAGGACCTGCGGCTGATGAGCGAAGAGGCGCTGCGCACGGGCACCGAACTGGCCCTGGTGCCGGCAATGGCGGCGCTGTACGACGCTGCGATCGCACGCGGCCTGGGGGCGGCGGACTATGCGGCAGCGGCGCGCTGGCCTTGATGCGTGAACCCGCCCTGCTTGCTGCGCAAGGCGGGTTCAGTGAAGAAGGGCGACTGCCCGGCCGGCCTGCCGGTCGCCGTGGTGCCGGCCCCGTGTCACGGCGTGCGCCACCTCAGGCGCCCAGATACCACTTCAGGTAGGGCACGCCCAGCGCCAGCAGCGCGGCCAGGAAGATCAGGCCGAAGATCGCACCCAGGCGCCAGAAGTCGGCACGCTTGTTGTAGTCGCTGCCGAAGTAGATCACGCTGGGGCCACTGGCATAGGGCGTGAGCAGGCAGCTGAAACCCGACGTGTAGCACAGCAGCATGGCCACCAGCATCAGCGGCATCTCGGGCACGGCCAGGACGGCCGCCAGGAACACCGGCATCAGCGCCGTGGCGTGCGCCGTGAGGCTGGCGAACATGTAGTGCACGAGGAAGTACACCGCCACCAGCGCCACGACGATCCACAGGATGGGCAGACCCTGAAGCATGCCCGCGGTGGCAGCGGCGAACCACTTCAGGAAGCCCACCTTGCCCAGGCCATCGGCCAGCGCCACCAGGGTGCCGAACCAGATCAGCATGTTCCAGGCCTGCCTGTACTCCAGCACGTCATCCCAGCTGATGATGCGTACCAGCAGCATCACGACGAAGACCACGATGGCCACCATCGTGGCGTTGATGAACTTGTCGGCAAAGATCCACAGCAGCAGCGCCGCCAGTGCCAGGCCGGCCATCATCCACTCCTTGCGTGTCATGCCGCCCATCCTGGCCAACGCGTCGCCGGCCCAGGCGGAGGCACCCTCGGTGGTCTTGATCTCGGGTGGATAGAGCCAGTAGCTCAGCACCGGCACCAGCAGGAACAGCACGATGGCCAGCGGCGCGATGCCCAGGAACCAGTCACGCCAGGTGATGTCCAGCTTGAGCGTCTTGGCCACCAGTTCCACACCCAGCAGGTTGGGTGCGTTGGCGGTCAGGAAGAGGGTGCTGGTCACGGCGCAGGCAGCCAGCCCGGTCCACATCAGATAGGCGCCGATCTTGCGCGCGCTCTCGCCCGGGTGCGAATCGAAGATGGCCGGGATGTTCCTGGCGATCGGGAAGATGGTGCCGCCACTGCGTGCCGTGTTGGACGGCATGAAGGGCGCCAGCACCAGATCTGAAAGGGCCACCGCGTAGCCCAGGCCCAGCGTCTTCCTGCCCAGGCGCTTGACCAGGGTGAGCGCGATGCGCTTGCCCAGGCCGCTCTTTTCGTAGCCCAGGCCGAAGATGTAGGCCACGAAGATGAGCCAGATGACGCTGTTGGAGAAGCCCGACAGCGCCCAGCTCAGAGACGCCGCCGGCTTGGTGCTGATGAGTTGCAGCACACTCGCCATCGACACGCCCAGCAGGCCCACCACCGAGCCGGGGATAGGCTCGGTGATGAGCGCCACGATGACGGCGGCAAACAACGCAAAGTACCACCAGGCTTGCGGCGCCAGGCCTTGCGGCACCGGCATCAGCAGCAGCACCGCCCAGACGGCCAGCGGAACGAGGGCCGCCATCAGTCGCTTGTTCATGCTCACCCCTTACTTGATGAAGCCGACCTGCGCGTGGATCCTGGCCACCGCGGCGTCCTTGCGGGCGTTGAACCGGACCTTGTTCTGCTCGATCAGGTTGTTGCCCTGGGTGTCGATGGAGATGACCAAGGGGCCGAGTTCCTTGACGCGGTTGACCCACAGCGTCTCGGGCATGCCCAGGTCCTGCCACTGCGCATCCACGATCTCCTCCACCTGCGTGGCCGCCAGCACCGCGCAGCCACCGGGAAAGATCGCGTGCACGGCCTTGAACTGCTGGCAGCCGGCCTCGGTGAGCGGCCCCATGCCGCCCTTGCCGACGATGAGCTTGACCCCGGTCTGCCTGATGAACTCCTGCTCGAACTTCTCCATCCGCATGCTGGTGGTCGGGCCGATGGAGACCATCTCGAACCTGCCGTCGTCCAGCTTGCGCACGATGGGGCCGGCGTGGAAGATCGCGCCGCCCTTGAGGTCCACCGGCAGCTCGCGCTTGAGTTCGATCAGGCGCCGGTGCGCCACGTCGCGGCAGGTCACGATGTGGCCGGTCAGGTAGACGACGTCGCCCACGCGCAGGTCGGCCAGGTCTTCGTCCTGGATCGGGGTGGTGAGGATCCTCTTGGTCACAGCCGGGCTCCTTGGTGCGAGACGATTTCGTAGCTCAGGTCGGCGTTGATGCGAATGCGTCCGCGGCGGTGTGCCCAACAGCCGGTGGACACGGCCACGCCGATGGTTGAAGGGTGGCGTGCCGACGATTCGATGTTCACGCCCAGCACGCTGGCCTTGCCGGTCAGGCCCTGGGGCCCGATGCCCAGCTCGTTCAGGCCGTCTTCCAGCAACGCCTCCATGCGCGCCGCGTCGGCGTTGGGGTGGTGCGATCCCACCGGCCGCATCAGCGCCTTCTTGGACAGGCGTGCAGCGGTCTCCACGGCGGTGGAAACGCCGACGCCCACCAGCAGCGGTGGGCAGGCGTTGACGCCGCGTGTGGAGATGACGTTGAAGACGAAGTCCGTGACACCTTCGTAGCCCTGGCCCGGCATCAGCACCGTGGCCGAACCGGGCAGCGTGCAGCCGCCGCCCGCCATGTAGACGTCGATGGTCACGCCATCGCCATCGGGCTCGATCTCCCAGTCCAGCCAAGGAGCCTTGGTGCCGGTATTGGTGCCGGTGTTCTTCTCGACGAAGGTCTCCACCGCGTTGTGGCGCAGCGGGGCTGTGCGGGTGGCCTCTTGGGTCGCGTCTTGCAGGATGGCGCCCAGCTCACCCAGCAGCGGGAACCTGGCACCTGCAGTGATGAAGTACTGGATGACGCCGGTGTCCTGGCAACTGGGGCGGTTCAGCCGGGCGGCGGCGTCCTGGTTCTCGGCCATCGACAGATAGATGGCCTTGGCCAGCGGTTCGGTCTCTTCGGCGCGCAGTTCGGCGAGCTTTTGCTCCACGTCGGTGGGCAGGTGCTTGCCGATGTAGTCGGTGAACCTGGCCATCGTGTCGGTCAACGATCGGATGGCTGCCTGCCGGTCCTGCGACGTCTCTGTCTGCATGTCCACTGCGGTTCTCCTGTCGGTATCCACTGGATCTGCCGTGGACTCTAGGTTGTTCCTGATCGGACAATGTGATCACAATGGCAAACCATTTTTGCCGTGCAGGAACAGATGAAGTTGCGCACCGACCTTCACTTCTTCGACACGCTGGTCAGGTGCGGCAGCCTGTCCGCTGCCGCGCGGGAATGCGACGTCACGCCCTCGGCCGCGAGCAAGTGGCTGGCCCAGCTGGAGGCGCGCCTGGGCGTGCGCCTGGTGGTCCGCAACACGCGGCGCATCAGCCTGACCCACGAAGGCGAGGTCTACCTGGCCGAAGGGCGGCACATCCTGGCCGAGATCGAAGACCTGGAGCGCAGCATCTCCAGCAGCCAGGCCGCGCCTATCGGGCTGCTGAAGGTGCACGCCACGCTGGGTTTCGGCCGGGCCTTCGTTGCGCCGGCCATTTCCAAGTTCTCGGCCCTGCACCCGGCACTGGACATCCAGCTCGTGTTGACCGACCGCTCGGTGAGCCTGGCTGAAGGCGCGGTGGACCTGGGCATACGCTTCGGTCCGCCGCCGGACGGTCGCGTCGTGGCGCGCAAGATCGCCAACCACAAGCGCCGCATCTTTGCGGCGCCGGGCTACCTCAAGGGGCGCACGCGCCCCGTCGTGCCGCACGACCTGACGCAGCACAACTGCCTGATCGTGCGCCAGGACGACCTGGCCTACGGCCAGTGGCACTTCCGCAGGGGCGGGCAGACGCAGACCGTCAAGGTGCGCGGCAACCTCAGCAGCAACGATGGCGCCGCCGTGCTGACCTGGGCCCTGCAGGGGCACGGCGTCCTGATGCGCTCGGAGTGGGATGCGGCGCCCTTCGTGCGCAGCGGCGATCTGGAGGTGCTGCTCAAGGACTATGCACTGCCCGACGCCGACATCTACCTCGTCTATCCGCAGAAGCGGAACCTGGCCGCGAAGGTGAGCGTGTTCGTCGATTTCCTGGCCGCGCATTTTGCGCAGGGCGGCGGTCAGGAACGGGGCCGCTGGTGACCCCGGGGTTCGGATGACCGCCCGGCGCTCGTGCCGCACAAGTGGGTAGCATGATCCCGGTGATCGAGGGTGGCCCATCGGGCGCTGCCGGTGATCAACACGTGACTGCTGGAATGGCGATGCAAGACGACCCGCTCTGGAGATTGCGCCACGCCCTGGCCGGCGTGGCGCTGGCCTTGCTGGCGGCGCTGTTGACGGCTGCGCTGGCCGGGCGCTGGCTGGGCGACGCCCTGGGCGGCGACTACGGCTGGCGGGTGACGGTCTACCTGGTGCTGCTGGCCTATGTCGTCGTGGGCGCTGCGGTGCTGTTCATGCGCGTGGCCCAGCACGAGACGCAGCCCTTGAGCGCCGGGCGCGTGCTGCGCTGGTTCGCCAGCCTGTGGCTGTGGCCGCTGTTGCTGCTGGCCGGGCGTCGCGGTGAAACGCCGCCGCGGGCCTGAGCCACAGCCTCAGTTGCTCTGCATGATGCGGCGCCCGGCCGCCTGCTGCAGCGGACGCGCGTTCATCGGGTAGATGCGTGCAAAGAGCTCGATCTGCTCGGGTGCCACCGTCACCGGCTGGCGCATCACCACCCACTGCACGCCTTCGGTGCAAGGCGGCGTGGTGAGCGAGCCCATGTAGGTGTAGTAGCGCTGGTCGGCCGGCAGCAGCTCGTTCAGGTCCAGCGCCACGCGGGCCGGCACGTCCTGGTTCTTCTCCAGCGGCAGGTTGTTCCAGACTTTCTGCACCGCCGGCTGGGCGGGCCCCTTGTCGAGCAGCAGCGTGACGACGGCCAGCTTGCCCATCGTGTCCTTGTGCACCAGGTGCACGGACATCTCGAACTGCCGCCCGTCGATGCGCTCTTCCGATGGACGGTGGAAGTGGAACTGCTGCAACTCGAAGCGGTTGCCGCCGATCTCGATGGCATTGCCAGGGGCCAGGTTGGCCTGCACGGTGTGGCCGTTGTCGATGACGCTGAAACGGCTGGACTGGTAGTCGAAGCGCACCGGCTCGAGGTCGACCGACAGGCCGCCGCGGATGTCGATCGGGCTTTGACGCTGACCGATGCTGCACAGGCTGAACTCGGGTTTCAATCCGCCCCAGGTCTGCGGGCCTGCCGGCCCGGTGTAGTCCCAGTGGGCCTCGCTGCCGTGGCTGGCCGCGACCTTCGCGGCGGGCCGGGCGCGTGCCGGGTGTGCGGCAGGCGCGGCCTGCGCGACGG
>DAORNK010000299.1:0-3016 GCA_035440985.1 Rubrivivax sp.
GGACATGCCCGACCCTGAGGCTGGCGCTCAGCCCTGCGCAGGCAGGGCTGAACGTCCCGCCTCGCCTTGCAGGCCGCGTCAGGCATGCAAGACATGCCTGGCTCAGAGGCTGGCGCTCAGCCCTGCGCAGGCAGGGCTGAACGTCCCGCCTCTGCATCCGCGACGGTGATGGCGGTCATGTTGACGATGCGCCGGACCGTGGCCGACGGTGTGAGGATGTGCACGGGTTTGGCAGCACCCAGCAGCACCGGGCCGATGGCGATGCCGCCGCCGGCGGCGGTCTTGAGCAGGTTGTAGGCGATGTTGGCCGCGTCGATGTTGGGCAGCACCAGCAGGTTGGCCTCGCCGGTGAGCGTGCTGTGCGGCATCACCTTGCGCCGCTCCTCCGCGTCCAGCGCCACGTCGCCGTGCATTTCGCCGTCTACCTCCAGCCACGGCGCCTGGTCGCGCAGAAGCGCCAGGGTGCGGCGCATCTTCACCGCGCTGGCGTGGTCGCTGGTGCCGAAGTTGGAGTGCGACAGCAGCGCGGCGCGCGGCTGCAGGCCGAAGCGGCGCATCTCCTCGGCGGCCATCACCGTGATCTCCGTCAGCTGTTCGGCCGTCGGGTCGGCGTTGACGTGGGTGTCGACCAGGAAGACCTGGCGCCCCGGCAGCACCAGCCCGTTCATGCAGGCGTAGACCGGCACGTCCTGGCGTGTGCGGGGGCTGCCGCCGGCACGCTTGCCGATCACCTGGTCGACGTAATGGAGGTGCGATCCGGTGGTGCCCCAGGTGCCGCACAGCAGGCCGTCGACATCCCCCTTGTGCAGCAGCATGGCGCCGATCAGGGTCAGCCGGCGCCGCATCTCGATCTTGGCCACCGGCGCCGTGATGCCCTTGCGCTCGGCCATCCGGTGGTAGGTGGTCCAGAAGTCGTGGTAGCGCGCGTCCAGCTCGACGTTGACCACGTCGTAGTCCAGTTCCTCCTTCAGGCGCAGGCCGAACTTGTCGATGCGCGCCGCGATCACCGCCGGCCTGCCGATCAGCGTGGGCCGCGCCAGGTCTTCGTCCACCACCACCTGGCAGGCGCGCAGCACGCGCTCGTCTTCGCCCTCGGCGTAGGCCACGCGCTTGTGCCGGGCACGCCGGGCCTGCTGGAAGATGGGCTTCATCGTGGTGCCCGAGGCGTAGACGAAGTTCTTCAGCTTCTCGCGGTAGGCCGCCAGGTCGTTGATGGGCCGCAGCGCCACACCCGACTCGGCCGCGGCGCTGGCCACGGCCGGCGCGATCATCATCATCAGCCGGTGGTCGAAGGGCTTGGGGATCAGGTACTCGGGCCCGAAGCTCAGCGTGGCGCCCGAATAGGCCGCCGCCACCACGTCGCTCTGCTCGGCCTGTGCCAGTTCGGCGATCGCGTGCACCGCGGCGATCTCCATCGCGTCGGTGATGGTGGTCGCCCCGCAGTCCAGCGCGCCGCGAAAGATGTAGGGGAAGCACAGGACGTTGTTGACCTGGTTGGGGTAGTCCGTGCGCCCGGTGGCGATGATGGCGTCGTCGCGCACCGCCTTCACCTGCTCGGGCATGATCTCCGGCGTCGGGTTGGCCAGCGCGAAGACCAGGGGCCGCGGCGCCATCGTGGCCACCATCTCCGGCTTGAGCACACCGGCCGCACTCAGCCCCAGGAAGATGTCTGCGCCCGCGATCACCTCGGCCAGCGTGCGCTGGGCGGTCTTCTGCGCGAAGAAGGCCTTGTCGGCGTCCATCAGCTCGACGCGACCCTGGTAGACCACGCCCGCCAGATCGGTGACCCAGATGTTCTCGCGCTGCAGGCCCAGCTTGACCAGCAGGCCCAGGCAGGCCAGCGCGGCGGCACCTGCGCCGCTGGTCACCAGCTTGACCCGGGCGATGTCCTTGCCCACCACCTTCAGCGCGTTGAGCACGGCCGCGCCCACCACGATGGCCGTGCCGTGCTGGTCGTCGTGGAAGACCGGGATCTTCATGCGATCGCGCAGCTTGCGCTCCACGTAGAAGCAATCCGGCGCCTTGATGTCCTCGAGGTTGATGCCGCCGAAGGTGGGCTCCATCGCGGCGATCACGTCGCAGAGCCTGTCCAGGTCCTTTTCATTCAACTCGATGTCGAACACGTCGATGCCGGCGAACTTCTTGAACAGCACCGCCTTGCCTTCCATCACCGGCTTGGCGGCCAGAGGGCCGATATCGCCCAGGCCCAGCACGGCCGTTCCGTTGGTGACCACGCCCACCAGGTTACCGCGCGCGGTGTAGCGAAAGGCGTTGGCCGGGTCGGCCACGATCTCTTCGCAGGCCGCGGCCACGCCGGGGCTGTAGGCCAGCGCCAGGTCGCGCTGATTGATCATCTGCTTGGTGGCACTGACCTGCAGCTTGCCCGGCGTGGGGAACTCGTGATACTCCAGCGCCGCACGGCGCAACTCGACCACCTTGTCGCCTGGCTTGACGGTCGCGGCGGGCCTGGGGTTCGGGGCAAGAAGCGGTCGTGGGTCCTGGGGGTTGGCGGGCTTGCTGCTCATCGGGTGTGTCTCCAGCGCTGGGCCATCACAGCCGACGGCGGTGGACCGGGGCGCGCATTGTAGGAAGCGCAGTGTGCGCGGATCCTGCGTCCTGGCGATGCGCGAAAGTGCGTATGTCCGGCACAGCCGGCGCGGCAATACTGGCGGCGCGATGCGCCAGCCCGAGATCCCGCCGCCAAGCCTGCACGGCCGCCTGCGCCGTGCCGGGCCCTGGGCGTTGCTGCTGGCCTTGCTGGGCGTGGCGCAGACCCTGCTGGTCGTGCTGGCGGTCAAGTACGAAAGCACCCGGGCGCAGGACGAAACCGACACGCTGGCCACCGAGACGGCGGCCGAGATGCGGCGCGATCTGCTGGGCCAGATGCAGGACCTGCAGGCGCTGGCCTTTGCCACGCCACCGGCCGCCACCTGGCACGCAGACGCCGCCGCGCTGCTGCGCCAGCGCCAGGGCCTGTGGCGGGTGGAGCGCCGCAGCGTGCAAGGCCTGGTGCTGG
>DAORNK010000299.1:3119-3515 GCA_035440985.1 Rubrivivax sp.
CGATGTTCTCGCGCAGTTACTTCGTGCCGCTGACCGGCGGTCAGGGCGTGGAAGTGATCGACCTGTGCCTGCCCCTGCAGCAGGCCGGGCAGCCCGCGGGTTTCCTGGTCGGCAGTCTGGCGCTGCCGCAGTTGCTGGACAGCGTGCTGCGCCAGCGCGACGCGCGACGCCACGAGTTCTCCATCGTCGAAGGCGACGGTTCGCGGCTGGCCCGTGCCGGCGTGCCACGTGGGGCCGGCGTCTACGTGGCCGAGCGTGTGGTGGATCTGCCCGGCACCAGTCTGCTGCTGCGGGCCGACGCGGCCGCCGGCCGGCCCAGCCTGATCCCCAACCTCGTCACCGCGTTGGTGCTGGGCCTGTCGCTGGCGCTGTTCGGCGCGGTGCTGCTGCTGGCGC
>DAORNK010000299.1:3525-5766 GCA_035440985.1 Rubrivivax sp.
GTGGCCGAAAAGGCCCTGGCCGAGGCGTTGGCTTTTCGCAAGGCGATGGAGGATTCGCTGTCCACCGGACTGCGCGCGCGCGACCTGCAAGGCCGGGTCACCTACGCCAACCCCGCTTTCTGCACGATGGTCGGCTTCACGCAGGAGGAGCTTCGCCAGGCCGATGGCCGGCCCCCCTACTGGCCGCCGGAATCGGCCGGCGAGTACCTGCAGCGACAGACGCAGCGCCTGCAGGGCCAGGACGGCCGCAACCCGCAGGAGCAGCGCGACAGCTTCGAGACGGTGTTCATGCGGCAGAACGGCGAACGCTTCCCGGTGATGATCTATGACGCGCCGCTGGTCGACGGCCAGGGCCGCCACACCGGCTGGATGAGCGCCGTGCTGGACCTGAGTGCGCAGCGCCGGGTGGAGGAACTCTCGCGCCAGCAGCAGGAGCGCCTGCAGGCCACGGCGCGCCTGGCCACGGTGGGCGAAATGGCCTCGCTGCTGAGCCACGAACTGAACCAGCCGCTGTCGGCCATCGCCAGCTACGCCACCGGCTCGCTGAACCTGCTGCAAACCCCCGACGCCACCACGCCCGGCCAGCTGCACCAGGCGCTGGAGCGCATCGCCGAGCAGGCCGAACGTGCGGGCCGCGTCATCAAGAGCGTGCACGACTTCGTGCGCCGGCGCGATCAGCAACACGAGGCCATCGGTGCCGACACGCTGATCGAGTCCGTCCTGCCCCTGGTGCGCCTGCAGGCGCGCAAGAGCGGCGCGCGCATCGCACTGGACCTGCCGGCCAAACCGCCGCGCGTGCGCTGCGACCGCACCATGCTCGAACAGGTGCTGCTCAACCTCACACGCAACGGCATCCAGGCCATGGAAAGCGGCACCGCCCTGGCCGAGCGGTTGCTCACGCTGCGTGTGCGGCAGACACACCCGCGCTGGGTGGCCTTCAGCGTGATTGACGCCGGGCCGGGAATTCCGGCGGAAGCCGCGGCCCAGCTCTTCACGCCGTTCTTCACCACCAAGGCCGAGGGCATGGGCCTGGGCCTGAGCCTGTGCCGCACGGTGATCGAACAACACGGCGGCGCGCTGGACTTCGGCCCCGCGCCCGGCGGGCGCGGCACCGAGTTCCGCTTCACACTGCCCGCGCCCAAGGGCGCGGAAACCGGCGAAACTGTGGGCTCCGCCACCGCACCCTGAAGACCTGGCCTTGTCGCAACTGGACCCCTCCCTCGGCATACCGGTTGTCTACCTGGTGGACGATGAGGAAGTCGTGCGCGACGCGCTGGCCTGGCTGCTGCGGTCGCGCCGCCTGCTGGCCGAGGGGTTCGACAGCGCCGACGCCTTCGAGGCCTTTGTCGCCGCGCGCACGGCACCGGGCCAGGCGGCTTTTCCCGGCGCCCCGGTCTGCCTGGTGCTGGACGTGCGCATGCCGGGTACCAGCGGCCTGGTGCTGTTCGAACACCTGGCCGAACGCGGGCTGCTGCCGCTGCTGCCGGTGATCTTCCTCACGGGCCACGGCGACGTGCCGACCGCGGTGGCCGCGGTCAAGCGCGGCGCCTTCGACTTCGTCGAGAAACCCTTCTCCAACAACGCCCTGGTCGACCGTGTGGAGCTCGCCCTGCAGGCCAGCGGTGCCGCGCTGCGCGAACGCCAGGCCCGCCTCGGCGTGGGCCGCGCGCTGGCCGAACTCACCGATCGCGAGCGCGAAGTGATGCGCCTGGTCATCGAGGGCCGGCCCAACAAGCTGATCGCCGATGCGCTGGACATCAGCGTGCGCACGGTCGAAGTGCACCGCGCCCGCATCTTCGACAAGATGAACGTCAAGTCCGCGGTGGAACTGGCCAACCGGCTGCGCAGCAGCGGGCTGGGTGGGTGAAGGGCAAGACATGCTGGGTGAATTCGATCTCATCGCACGTCACTTCACGCGCCCCGTGCAGCGCGCCGCGCTGGGCGTGGGCGACGACTGCGCGCTGCTGCTTCCGGCGCCCGGCATGCAACTCGCGGTTTCCAGCGACATGCTGGTCGAAGGCCGCCACTTCCTGAGCACCGTGGCGCCGGAACGCCTGGGCCACAAGGCGCTGGCCGTCAACCTGAGCGACCTCGCGGCCTGCGGCGCCGAGCCGCTGGCCTTCACGCTGGCGCTGGCGCTGCCACGCGCCGACGACGCCTTCCTGGCACCGCTGGCCCGCGGCCTGCTGGCGCTGGCGGATGCGCAGGGCATCGAACTGGTGGGTGGCGACACCACCGCCG
>DAORNK010000300.1:0-5761 GCA_035440985.1 Rubrivivax sp.
TCGCGGGCCGCCTGCTCGGCCGCCTGGCGCGCGCGTTCCTGCAGGGCATCGCGCAGCGTGTGCAGTTCGGCCAGGGCGCGCAGGCGGATGTCGCGCTGCTTGATGGCGCGCAGTCTCACAGCAGGCCCCGTTCGGCCAGCGAAACGACCTGTCCCTGGCCGACCACGATGTGGTCCAGCACCCTCACGTCCACCAGCTTGAGGGCGGCGACCAGGGTCTGGGTCAGGTATTCGTCGGCGCGCGAAGGCTCGGCCAGACCCGAAGGATGGTTGTGGGCCAGCACCACGGCGCCGGCGTTCAGGGCCAGGGCGCGCTTGACCACCTCGCGTGGGTAGACCGAGGTCTGCGTCAGCGTGCCGAAGAAGAGGTCTTCCAGGCGCAGCAGGCGGTGCTGGCCGTCCAGGAACAGCACGCTGAAGATCTCCTGCGCGCGCCCCTGCAGGTGCAGCGCCAGGTAGTCCTTGACCTGTGCGGGTGCGTCGAAGACCGGGGCCGCCCGCAGCGGCTGGGCGATGGCGCGCCGCGCCATCTCCATCACCGCCAGCAGTTCGGCCCGCTTGGCCGGCCCCAAGCCCTTGATGCGCTTGAGCTCGTCGGGCGTGGCCTGCAGCAGGCCGGCGAAGCCTCGCCCGCCCAGCACCTGCGCCGACAAGGCCATCACCCCATGCCCGCGGTAGCCGGTGCGCAGCAACAGAGCCAGCAACTCGGCGTCGGCCAGGGCGCTGGCGCCATGGGTCAGCAGTTTCTCGCGCGGGCGCTGATCGACAGGCAGGTCTTTCATCGGTGGCCGGAGGTCGGGCTGGGGCGGCGGCGGCAGTTCCGTCGGGGTCTTGCCACCGGGGGCGCCGGTAGAATCGCGGGCAGTCTATGCGACGGCCTTGCCGCCCGTGATCACCCTTGTGCAGGCCCTCCAATAGGGCACCCCGAAAGCTGTCCCGTGACCCTTGTCCAGCCCGGCTCGTTCCTGACGCTGCACTACCGCCTGGCGGGGCCCGATGGCGCCGACGTGGTCAACACCTTCGGCGACAAGCCGGCCACGCTGACCCTGGGCAGCGGGCAGCTGGCACCGGCCATCGAAGCCCATCTGGTGGGGCTGGCCGAAGGCGCCCGCCAGGCCTTCGATCTGGCACCGGGCGTGGCCTTCGGGCCGCGCAACCCCGAGCTGCTGCAGCGCGTGAAGCTCAGTCTGCTGCGCGAGATGGGTGACCCGGATGCCCGGTACGGCCTGGGCGACGTGGTCCACTTCCCGACGCCCGATGGTCGTGCCGGTTACGCGGGCGTGGTGCGCGAGTGCGGGCCCGACTGGCTGCTGTTCGACTTCAACCACCCGCTGGCGGGCCTGCCGGTGCGATTTGAAGTCCACGTGATGGGGGTGCTGTGAAGCCGCTGCCGCTGGACGAGGTTCTGCTGGCCGAGCCCCGGGGCTTCTGTGCCGGCGTGGACCGTGCCATCGAGATCGTCGAACGCGCGCTGGTCAAGCACGGCCGGCCTATCTATGTACGCCACGAGATCGTGCACAACACCTACGTCGTCAACGATCTGAAGGCCAAGGGTGCGGTCTTCATCGAGGACCTGGCCGACGTGCCGCCTGGCGCGACCCTGGTCTTCAGCGCGCACGGCGTGTCCAGGGTCGTGCGCGATCAGGCCGCGGCCTTGGGTTTCCGTGTCTTCGACGCCACCTGCCCGCTGGTCACCAAAGTGCATGTCGAGGTGGCCAAGCTGGCCAAGGAGGGCTTTGAATTCATCATGATCGGCCACAAGGGGCATCCCGAGGTCGAAGGCACGATGGGTCAGCTCAGCGAAGGCATCTACCTGGTGGAAAGCGCCGATGAAGTGCGCCATGTGCAGCCGCGCGGCGACAAGCTGGCGGTGGTGACGCAGACGACGCTCAGCGTCGACGACGCGGCCGAGATCCTGGCCGAGGTCAAGCGCCGTTTTCCGCAGGTGCGCGAGCCCAAGCAGCAGGACATCTGCTACGCCACGCAGAACCGCCAGGACGCGGTGAAGCTGATGGCGCCGGCGGTGGATGTGGTGATCGTCGTAGGCAGCCCGACCAGCAGCAACAGCAACCGCCTGCGCGAGCTGGCGCAGCGCCTGGGCACGCCGGCCTACATGGTCGAAGGCGCGGCCGACCTGCAAAGCGGCTGGTTCGCCCGGGCCCGCCGCGTCGGCCTGACCGCCGGTGCGTCGGCCCCCGACATTCTGGTGCAGCAGGTCATCCAGCGCCTGCGCGAACTGGGCGCCGTGAGCATCCGCAAGATGAACGGCGTCGTGGAGGATGTGCGCTTCCCGCTGCCACGGGGCCTGGGTGATCGCAGCATGGCGGATCCGGCCAGTTCCCGATCCTGACGCCGGCCTTCAAACCCCTTCGAAGACGGCGCCCCGATGGCGCCGCCTGCACGAGACAAGCCCTGAGGAAAACCATCATGCTCGACATCAACCTGCTGCGCCGCGATCTCGCCGGCGTGCTGGCGCAACTGCAGCGCCGCAAGAACCCGCAGCCCTTCCTGGACGTGCCGCGCTACAGCGCGCTGGAAGCCGAGCGCAAGCAGATCCAGACCGCGACGGAACAACTGCAGGCGCGGCGCAATGCCGCCAGCAAGCAGATCGGCCAGCGCAAGGGCAAGGGTGAGGACACCAGCGCGCTGATGTCCGAAGTGAACGGCATCGCCGATGAGTTGAAGGCCGGTGCCGAGCGCCTGGAGGTCATCCAGGGCGAACTGCAGGCCATGCTGATGAGCCTGCCCAATCTGCCGCAGGCCACGGTGCCCGATGGTGCAGACGAGAACGCCAACGTGGAGGCTCGACGCTGGGGTACGCCAAGGGTCTTCGAGTTCACACCCAGGGACCACGGTGACGTGGGCGCGCCGCTGGGCATGGACTTCGAGACCGGCGCCAAGCTGGCGGGCAGCCGCTTCACGCTGTTGCGCGGCCCTGCGGCAAGGCTGCACCGTGCGCTGGCGCAGTTCATGCTGGATACGCAGACCACCGAACATGGCTACACCGAATGCTGGACGCCCTACATCGTCAACCGCGAGGTGCTGGAAGGCACGGGCCAGTTGCCCAAGTTCAAGGAGGACATGTTCTGGGTCACGCGCGGTGGCAACGAGGCCCAGGCCGAGCAGTACCTGATCTCGACATCGGAGATCCCGTTGACCAACACCGTGCGCGAGCAGATCCTGGACGCCACCGCCCTGCCCATCAAGCTCACCGCCCACAGCCCGTGCTTCCGTTCCGAAGCCGGCAGCGCCGGGCGCGACACGCGCGGCATGATCCGCCAGCACCAGTTCGACAAGGTGGAGATGGTGCAGATCGTGCAACCCGAGCACAGCGATGCGGCCCTGGAGCAGATGGTCGGCCACGCCGAAGCCATCCTGCGCAAGCTGGAACTGCCCTACCGGGTCGTCACGCTGTGCACCGGCGACATGGGCTTCGGCTCGGCCAAGACCTACGACCTGGAGGTCTGGCTGCCGGCGCAGAACACCTATCGCGAAATCAGCTCGTGCAGCAATTGCGAAGCCTTCCAGGCACGGCGCATGCAGGCGCGCTTCCGCAATGCACAGGGCAAGCCGGAATTCGTGCACACGCTCAACGGATCCGGCCTGGCGGTCGGCCGCACGCTGGTGGCCGTGCTGGAGAACCACCAGCAGGCCGATGGCTCCGTGCGCGTGCCCGCGGCACTGCGGCCGTACCTCGGCGGCCTGGAGGTCCTGCGGCCCTGATCCGCTAGAATTGCAGGCTGTGCCGAACGGCGCGACCACCCCGGAGAGATGGCAGAGTGGTCGAATGCACCGGATTCGAAATCCGGCGTACTGGTTCTCCAGTACCGAGGGTTCGAATCCCTCTCTCTCCGCCACACCTGCAGGGCCTGATTCCAATGGGGTCAGGCCCGTTTCCTTTGTTGGGGAGCACCACGATGTCCGGCCCTGCGTCCAGAGCGTGCGCGACGGCACGGGCGACTGCCCTGGCAGGCTCGCGTAGCGCCTGATGACTCCGCCGACTCGTCGTCGTCGACTGGCTTCGCATTCGGAGGGTGAAGCGGTGGTCACGCTGGCGATGGTGGCGCATGCCGCCGGCGTGTCCACGGGCACGGTCTCGCGCACCCTCAATGGCAGTCCTTCGGTCAGCGAAGCCAAGCGGCAGGCTGTGCTCGAGGCCGTGCGGCACCTCGGATTTCGGCCCAATCCGGTGGCGCGTGGGCTGGCCGGCGGCCGCACGCTGAGCATCGGCGTGCTCACGCCGACCATCACCAGCCCGTACTACGGTGAAATGCTGGGCGGCGTGGAACAGGAACTGGCAGCCCAAGGCTACATGCCGCTGTTCGCCAGCGCGCGGTGGAGCGAAGCCGGAGAACGGCAGGCGCTGGCGGCCCTCGTGGGTCGCCGCGTGGATGCCCTCATCGTGCTGGCCGGTCTGCTGCCCAACTCGGTGTTGGTGACCTACGCACGACACCTGCCGATGGTCGTCGTGGGCCGCGCCGCGCAGGCGCCCGGCCTGTTCTGCCTCGCCTTCGACAACCGCACCGGTGCCCGGTTGGCGACGCAGCACCTGATCGACAGCGGCCACCGTCGCATTGCGCACATCACAGGCAACCTGGATCAGGAAGATGGGCCGCTGCGCCTGGCCGGCTACCGCGACGCGCTGATGGCCGCCGGTCTGGCCTTCGACCCGGCCCTGGTCATCGAAGGCAACTTCACGGAGGACAGCGGCCAGCGTGCACTGGAACAGATGCTGGCCAGCGGGCTGGACTTCACCGCGGTCTTTGCCGGCAATGACCAGATGGCGCTGGCCGCGGCGCTGGCCCTGCATCGCCGTGGGCGGCGTGTGCCGGACGACGTGTCGCTGGTGGGCTTCGACGATCTGGCTCCTGCCCACTATGCGATCCCACCGCTGACCACGGTCCACCAACCCGCCTACCTGATGGGCCGCCAGGCCGCCGTGGCGGTGATGGACCTGCTGCGCGGGCAGCAACCCCGAGTGCAGCCGCCCGCGCCGGAACTCGTGCTGCGCGAGTCCACACGCACGCTGCCACGCTGAGTGGCTGGCAGGGCAAGCCCCCCAGGATCACAGCTTTACAAGGGCCGGGGTCGCACCTAGGATGCGCCGCACACTCCGAGCTCGGCGCAGGCCAGCCGCATGTCGCCCCTGAAGGATTTCGAGTACTCCGCCTTCATCAGCTACGCCCATGCCGACGACGAGGCGTGGTACGGCTGGGTGAGTTGCTTCCGCCATGAACTGGAGCGCGGACTGCGCGCCCTCCTGCGTGGCCTGGAGGTGCCGCGCATGCATCTGTCGGGCGACAACGGCCCGGTGGCCGGCGTGTTGGGTGAAGAACTGCAGCAGCGCGTGGCAGCCTCGTTCGCGATGATCATCGTGGTGCACGAGAACTACGCGCAAAGCAGCTGGTGCCTGAAGGAACTGGCGTACTTCAAGGCCCTGTTCGGGGATCAGGGCCTGCGGGAACGTCTCTACATCGTGGCGCTGTCGGAAGCCGCGATCCAGCGCGTCAGCCGCAGCCCGGCGTGGCAGGAACTGCTGCCCGGCGGTGAACAGCTCTGGTTGCCGTTCTACGAAGCGGCCGACCCCGCGCGCCCGCTGGACATCTACATGAGCCCGGGCATCGTGGCCAATGCCTTTCGCACGCCCTTCGAGCGCCTGCGCGGTGACCTGGCCGCCAAGTTGCGCCGCCTGCAGGCGGCGGAGGCGCAGGTACCGCCCTTTGACCCGCTGGCCACCGCTCCTGTGCTGCCGGCGCCCGACC
>DAORNK010000301.1:0-5744 GCA_035440985.1 Rubrivivax sp.
CGTCACCGGGCCGCGGGCCACGAGTTCCGGCAACTCGATCAGGCTGGAACGGGTGCGCGGCCGGCGCACGATGTCGTCACCCACCATGGGCGATATGCCCGACCAGCTCTGCTGCGGGTTGGTGTAGAAGAAGCTGTCGTTGCTGTTCTGCACCCAGTCGCTGCGAATGGCCACTGGCATGCGCCCCGCGGGCATCAGCCCCGGCACCGCCGAGGCCGGGTCGCGCTTCCAGGCACAGTCGCTGCGGCTGCCGTCCAGCACGATCAGGCCTGCCGGCCCGCGCAAGGCGGCCGCCTGCGGGCTGGGCGCACAGCGGGCAATCTGGGACTCATCCACGTCGGGCACGACGCTCAGGTCGGCGTACATGGCGGTGCCCTGGCGGTCCGCGGCGATGGTGTTGACCCAGGGCAGACCCAAGTTGCCCATGGCCTTGCGCAGGTCCATCGTGCTGGTGGCGCTGGCGGAAGCCAGCCAGGTGTCGATGGAGCGCGAATTGCCGCTGTTGGCGTCCTGCAGCGCATAGGCCAGCGTGGTCGTCCAGTTCAGACCGACGCGCGGCATCACCACGACCGGCCCCCAGCGGGTGGACCACAGCGTCAGCGGCTTGTTCGTCAGGTGGCCGTCCCCGCCGCGCACCGCGATCTGCAGCGCGCGCGAGCGCATCTTCTCGGGCTGCCCGTCCACCAGGTAGCTGGTGGGGTCACCGGGCACCAGCTTCAGTTCGTGCAGCGTGAAGCGCTTGCCGCTGGACACGGTGTGCGACCAGGCCACGTCCTTGTTGAAACCGATCTGCACCACGGGGCTGTGGCCGGTGGCGGCGCCCATCACGTCCATCCGGCCCGGCACCGTGAGGTGCATCTGCCAGAAGCGGTTCACCCCTGCCCATGGGAAGTGCGGGTTGCCCAGCAGCAGGCCCGAGCCGTTGGCGGTGCTGGCCGTGCCGAAGGCCCAGGCGTTGGAGCCCAGCGGCGAATCCACCAGCCCCGCTTCGCGCAAGGCCTGCACGGCGTCGGCCATCTGCACGGCACCGGTCGGGGCCTGGCCCGACGTGGGCTTCGGTGGCTGGGCGGCCAGCATTGCATCGGCCAGCGCGCCGATGCCGGCCTGCACGTTGGCCACTTCGGTCAGCCGGTAGTAGTGGGCGGTGGTCATGGGCTGCACCCAGGGCTGGCCCTTGCAAGCCGGGGGCAGATCGGCCGCCTTGTCCTGCAGGTAACGGTTGTAGCCCGCCACATAGCCGCGCACCATGGCCTGCGTGTCGGCGCTGGCGCGGCCCCACGAAGCGGCCAACGCGGCATCGTCCATGTGGCCGGCGATGAAGAAGTCCACCCACTCGTTGGGGAACATGCGCCGGCCTAGCAGCCCCGTGGGCGCGCCACCGAAGTAGCGCGACCGTTCACCGCGCACGGTGACCAGCTGCTGTGCCGTCATGCAGAAGTTGTCTTCGGCATGGGCATAGGCCACGCCGTAGGCCAGCGTCTCCAGATCGGGTGCGCTGATGTGCGGCACGCCGTAGGCCGTACGCTGGATGCTCACGGTGCGCATCTCCGGCGGCGTGGTGGGCGTGCTGGCGCATCCGGCCAGGGCGGCGGCGACGGCCAGCATGGTGAGGCTGAAGGCTTGGCGGTGTTTCATGGGGTCGGTCTCCTCTTGGTGTGCTGGGCTTTCGGGTTCAAGCCTTGGTCCTGGGCACGCGGCCCATCAGATAGAACTCATCGTTGGGACGCATGCCCGTGAGGTTGGCCATCCGGTTGGACAGGCCGAAGAAGGCCGTGATGGCGCCGATGTCCCAGGCGTCCTCGTCGCTGAAGCCGTGTTCGCGCAGCGCGGCGAAGTCGGCCTCCTGCAGCGTGTGCGAAGCGGTGCAGACCTTCATCGCGAAGTCCAGCATGGCGCGCTGGCGTGGCGTGATGTCGGCCTTGCGGTGGTTCACCGCCACCTGGTCGGCCACCAGCGGTTTCTTCTCGTAGACACGCAGGATCGCACCGTGCGCCACCACGCAGTAGAGGCAGTGGTTGGCGGCCGAGGTGGCGACGATGATCATCTCGCGGTCCCCCTTGGTCAGCGAACCCGTGTCCTTGAGCAGCAGCGCGTCGTGGTAGGCGATGAAGGCACGCCACTCGGCCGGCCGGTGTGCCAGCGCGAGGAAGACGTTGGGCACGAAGCCAGCCTTGGCCTGCACCTCGAGGATGCGCGCGCGCAGGTCCTCGGGCAGGTCCTTCAGTTCCGGTACGGGGTAGCGAGAGATGGCCGCGCTCATGCGTTTTCTCCTTCAGGTGGTTCTGAACTGCATGGCATGCAGCCGCGCGTAAAGGCCGCCGGCGGCCAGCAGTTCGGCGTGCGTGCCTTGTTCGACAAGTTGCCCGCCTTCCAGCGCCAGCACACGGTCGGCGTGCTCGATGGTGGACAGGCGGTGGGCGATGACCAGCGTCGTGCGGCCCTTCATCAGCCGTTCCAGCGCCGATTGCACGGCACGCTCGGATTCCGAATCCAGCGCCGAGGTGGCCTCGTCCAGGATCAGGATCGGTGCGTCCTTGGCGATGGCCCGTGCGATGGCCAGGCGCTGGCGTTGGCCACCCGAGAGCTGGCTGCCGTTGTGGCCGATCGGTGTGTCCAGGCCCTGTGGCAGGCTGTCGACGAAATCCAGCAGGTTGGCCGCCTGCAGCGCTTCGCGCAGGGCCTGGCGCGGCAGGTCCTCGCCCAGCGCGATATTGGCCGCCACCGTGTCGTTGAAGAGCACCACGTCCTGGCTGACCATTGCAAACTGGCGACGCAGCGCCGCCACGTCCCAGTCCCGCAGTGGAACATCGTCCAGCAGGATGCGGCCGCTGCTGGGTTCGAAGAAGCGGGGCAGCAGGTTGACTAGCGTGGTCTTGCCGGCGCCGGAGGGGCCGACCAGGGCCACCGTCTCGCCGGCGCGCACCTGCAGCGTCAGGGCCTGAAGCGCGGGTGGGCCATCGTCGCGGTATTGCAGGCTGGCGGCTTCAAAGCGGATGTCACCCCGGGCGCGCGCCGGCGCGTGGCGGCCGCCGGCTTCCACCGGCGTCTGGTCGATTAGGTCCAGGCTGCGCTCGATGGCGGCCAGCCCGCGTGTGAGGGGTGCCATCACATCCGACAAGTGCTTGGCCGGCGCCACCAGCTGCAGCATCGCGGTGACGAAGGCAACGAACTCACCCACGGTGGCGGCGCCGCTGCGACCCTGCCACAGCGCGATGGTGATGACGACCGACAGCGCGCAGGCGGCCAGCATCTGCGTCACCGGCGTCATCGTGCCGCCGGCGACCACGGCCTTCATCATCAGCCGGCGCACGAGGTCCGAGCGTTCGAAGAAGCGCCGGCCCTGCCGCGCCTGGCCGCCGAACAGCCGCACGCTGCGCCAGGCCAGCATGTTTTCTTCCACCACGTAGGCGAGTTGATCGGTGGCCTGCTGCCCTTGCACTGTCAGCCGGTGCAGCCGGCGGCCCAGCAGCCGCATCACACCGCCGACCGCCGGAAACAGCAGTGCCACGATCAGCGTGAGCTGCCAGTTCAGATGCAGCAGGTAGCCCAGCAGGGCGAGCAGGATCATCGAGTCGCGCACCAGGGTCAGCACCGAAGCCGACAGGTTGATGGCGCCGGCCTGGGCTTCATAGACGAGCGTATTGGTCACGCCGCTGGCGGTCTGCGTGGTGAAGAGCGCCGGTGCGCTGTCCAGCAGGCGCTGGAAGGTGGCCACGCGCAATCGCTGCACGGCGCGGTTGGCCGTCCACGCCAGCCCGTATTGCGCGATGAAGCCCGACACGCTGCGCAGCGCAAACAGTCCGATGATGTAGACCGGCACCACCCACAGCGGCGTGCCGCCCTCGACGAAGCCCTGGTCCAGCAGCCGGCGCAGCATGTCGGAGATCATCGGCTCGGTCACGGCCGTGACCACCGCGCCCAGGGCTGCTGCCAGCAGGCCGACGCGGCTCTTGCGCAGATAGGGCGCAAGGCGGGCAAGACGCTGCAGGAGTGTGGGCATGTCGGGGCGGGGCGCGCGAGCAGGGGCCAGGGCATTATCGCGGCGCCTCATCGAGAGCCCCGGTCGGCGCTGCCTACAATCCGGGGCCGCACGATTCGCCATCCGCATGCCCGCCTTTCCTGAACTGCCCGTTGCCTCCTGGTCCCGCCGCCGCGTCCTCGCGGCGCTGGGCGGCCTGGCCGCCGGTCCGGCTGCCGCGCAGTTCCGCGTGCAGATCACCGGTGTGGGTGCGACGCAGATTCCGGTGGCGCTGGCCGCACTGCGTGACGAGGGCGCATCCGGTGTGGCGGTCTCGGCGATCGTGCGTGCCGATCTCGAGCGCAGCGGCCTGTTCCGTGTCCTGGCGGCCGAGGGCAACCTGGACGAGCGCAGCAGCGTCGACCTGGCCGCCTGGCGTGGCCGCGGCGCCGACGCACTGGTGGCCGGCTCGGTGGCCCGCCTGGCCGATGGGCGCTTCGATGTGCGCTACAAGCTCTGGGACGCGGTGCGCAACGAGCAGTTGCTGGGCCAGAGCAAGCTGGTGCTGGCCGGCGACCTGCGACTGGCCGCGCACCGCGTGGCCGACGAGATCCACGAAAAGCTGACCGGCGAGCGCGGTGTCAACGCCACACGCATCGCCTACGTGATCAAGGCCGGCCAGCGATTCACGCTGCACGTCACCGACGCCGACGGCGAGGGCGGGCAGATCGCACTGGCCAGCCCCGAGCCCATCATCTCGCCCGCCTGGTCGCCCGACGGGCGCCAGCTGGCCTATGTGTCGTTCGAGTCACAGAAGGCCGTGGTCTGGGTGCAGGACCTGGGCACGGGGCAGCGCCGCATGCTGGCCAATTTCCGCGGCTCCAACAGTGCGCCGGCTTGGTCTCCCGACGGGCGCCAGTTGGCACTGACCCTGTCGCAGGATGGACTGTCGCAGCTGTACCTGCTGCCGGCGCAGGGCGGCTCGCCGGTGCGGCTGACGCGCAGCGCGGCCATCGACACCGAGGCGGTCTTTTCCCCCGATGGCCGTCAGATCTATTTCGTCAGCGACCGTGGCGGTGGCCCGCAGATCTATCGCCTGCCCGCTGCGGGGGGCCAGGCGGAGCGTGTCAGTTTCAGCGGCGGCTACAACATCAGTCCGGCCATCAGCCCCGACGGCAGGCTGCTGGCCTACATCACGCGCCAGGGTTCGGCCTACCGGCTGATGACACAGGATCTCGATGGCGGCGCCGCGCAGGCCTTGACCGACACCAGCGACGACGAAAGCCCGAGCTTCGCACCCAACGGCCGGCTGCTGGTGTATGCCACGCGGCAGCAGGGCAGCGATGTGTTGATGACCACCACGCTGGATGGCAAGATCAAGACCCGTCTGCTCAGCAGTGGCGCCGACATGCGTGAACCCGCCTGGGGGCCTTATGGTCGATGAGGGCTATGAGGTCTTTGAGGTCGATGCAGCCCTCGGGCCTGCTGAACTATTGGCACCGGACTTGAACCAAGCTGTTCGGGCGACCCGTTGGGCGCCCCCACCCACCTGCTGAAGGAGACTCCATGACAATCGCCACCCGTTCCGCGCTGGCCCTGGCCGCCGCACTGGCCATGCTGACCGGCTGCGAGACCACGCCCTCGACGGCCACGACCACCGCCGCGCCAGTGGAAACGCGCAGTGTCGGTGCGGGTGCAGGCGCAGGGGCCGGTGCGGGCGGTGCCACCGCGGGGGCGACGCCGCAGTCCAAGGTCACCACGGTGGACCTGGCCAGGCCGCAGGCCG
>DAORNK010000302.1:0-1796 GCA_035440985.1 Rubrivivax sp.
CCAGCGCGCTGCCGGTGCGCGACCAGGTCGACGTGGGCGGCGGCCGCCCGGTGCGCCTGCTGGCCTTCGACCAGACCCTGGTGGCGGTGGTCGGCGCGCTGGTCGCGCTCGGCGTGGTGATGGTCTATTCGGCCAGCGTGGCCCTGCCGGACAACCCCAAGTTCGCCAACTACTCGCAGATGTACTTCCTGCAGCGCCACGTGCTGGCGCTGGCCATCGGCTGCGTGGTGGCCCTGGTGGTGGTGCAGGTACCCACCGGCTTCTGGGAGAAGCAGGCGCCGGCCATCTTCGTCGTGGCGCTGATCCTGCTGGTGCTGGTGCTGCTGCCCTTCATCGGCAAGGTGGTGAACTTCTCGCGGCGCTGGATTCCGCTGGGCTTCATGAACTTCCAGCCCAGCGAACTGGCCAAGCTGGCCATCGCGATGTACGCCGCCAACTACATGGTGCGGCGCATGGACACGCGCGAGCGCTTCTTCCGCGCCGTGACGCCGATGGTGGTGGCGGTCGCCATCGTGGGCGTGCTGTTGATGCGCCAGCCCGACATGGGCGCCTTCATCGTGGTGGCCACCATCGCGATGGGCATCCTCTTCCTGGGCGGTGTCAACGCCCGCATGTTCTTCCTGATGGCGGTCGTGATCCTGGCCACCGCGGCGCTGTACCTGTACTTCGACGACCTGCGGCGCGAGCGCATCCTGGCCTACCTGGATCCGTGGAACCCCAAGTACGCGCAGGGCAAGGGCTACCAGCTCACGCACTCGCTGATCGCGCTGGGCCGCGGCGAGGTCCTCGGCCAAGGCCTGGGCAGCAGCGTCGAGAAGCTGCACTACCTGCCCGAGGCCCATACCGATTTCCTGCTTGCCGTGATCGGCGAGGAACTGGGCTTCGTCGGCGTGGCCACGGTGCTGCTGCTGTTCTTCTGGATGACCCGCCGCATCTTCCTGATCGGGCGCCAGGCCATCGCGCTGGACCGTGTCTACGCCGGCCTGTTCTGCGAAGGCATAGGCGTGTGGATGGGCTTCCAGGCCTTCATCAACATGGGCGTCAACCTGGGTGTGCTGCCGACCAAGGGCCTGACGTTGCCGCTGATGAGCTATGGCGGCAGCGCCATCCTGATGAACCTGGTGGCGCTGGCCATGGTGCTGCGCGTGGACATCGAGAACAGAACGCTGATGCGCGGAGGCCGCGCATGAGTCATCTCGTGATCATGGCCGCGGGCACGGGGGGACACATCATCCCGGGCCTGGCCGTGGCGCGCGAAATGCAAGGCCGCGGCTGGAGCGTCAGCTGGCTGGGCACCAGCCACGGCATGGAAAACCAGCTCGTGCCCAAGGCCGGCATCCCGCTGGACACCATCCGCTTCAGCGGCCTGCGCGGCAAGGGCCTGCTGCACACCGCCACCGGCGGCCTGCGCCTGCTCAAGGCGTTCTGGGACTGCCTGGCCCTGCTGCGCCGGCGCAGCACCAGCGCGGTACTGGGCATGGGCGGGTACGTCTGTTTTCCGGGTGGGCTGATGGCCAGCCTGCTGAACAAGCCGCTGATGCTGGTGAATGCCGACGCGGCCCTCCTGCTGAGCAACAAGTCACTGCTGCCCGTGGCCGACCGCGTGGCCTTCGGCTTCGACGGCGAAGCGGCGCGCCAGGTCAGGCACGCGGTGGTCACCGGCAACCCGGTGCGCGCCGAGATCGAAGCCCTGCCCGAGCCCGCCACGCGCTACGCCGGCCGCAGCGGCCCGCTGCGCCTGCTGGTGGTGGGCGGCAGTCTGGGCGCACAGGTGCTCAATCAAACGCTGCCTGCCG
>DAORNK010000302.1:1986-5744 GCA_035440985.1 Rubrivivax sp.
ACCAGCGGTGCGCGCATCGGCCTGCCATCGAAACTGGTGCCGCTGATCGTCAGCACCACTTCGCACCAGCGCGACAACGCACTGTGGATGGCATCGCACGGCGCCGCGCTGCACGTCGCGCAGGCCGAACTGCAGCCGGCGGCACTGGCCCGCACGCTGGGCGGCCTGACGCGCGCATCGCTGCTGGCGATGGCGACCCGGGCCCGCGCGCTGGCCAGGCCCCACGCCGCCGCGCGCGTGGCCGATCAGATCGAAGCCCTGGTGGCCCCGCGCCCATGAAGCACGCCATCAAGCACATCCATTTCGTCGGCATCGGCGGCGCGGGCATGAGCGCCATCGCCGAGATCCTGCACAACTTGGGCTACCGTGTCTCGGGTTCGGACCTGGCGGCCAGCCCGGTCACCCATCGCCTGGCCGGACTGGGCCTGCGCGTCTTCATCGGCCACGAGGCGGCCCATATCGACGGCGCCCAGGCCGTGGTCACCAGCAGCGCCGTGCAAGCCGACAACCCCGAGGTGCAGGCCGCGCGCGCACGACGCATACCCGTGGTCGCGCGCGCCGTGCTGCTGGCCGAGCTGATGCGACAGAAGCAGGGCATCGCCATCGCCGGCACGCATGGCAAGACCACCACCACCTCGCTGGTGGCCAGCGTGCTGGCCCAGGCCGGCCTGGACCCGACCTTCGTCATCGGCGGCAAGCTGGAAAGCGCCCAGGCCAACTCGAAGCTGGGCGCGGGGGAATACATCGTCGTCGAAGCCGACGAAAGCGATGCCAGCTTCCTGCACCTGAGCCCGGTGATCAGCGTGGTGACCAACATCGACGCCGACCACATGGACACCTACGGCCACGACCTGTCGCGCCTGCGCGGCGCCTTCGTGGACTTCCTGCACCGTCTGCCGTTCTACGGTCGCGCCGTGGTGTGCACCGACGACCCCGGCGTGCGCGCCATCCTGCCGCTGCTGCAGCGCCCGGCCGTGAGCTACGGCCTGAACGAAGCCGCCGACGTGCGCGCCGTGCAGGTGCGGGCCCTGCAGGGTGGGCGCATGGTCTTCACCGCGCAGCGCCGCGGAGCGGCCGATCTGCCGGTGACGCTGAACCTGGCCGGCGAGCACAACGTGCGCAACGCACTGGCCGCCATCGCGGTGGCGCAGCAACTGGAACTGCCCGACGCACCCGTGGCCCAGGCGCTGGCGCATTTCGCCGGCGTGGGCCGCCGCTTCACGCGGCATGGTGAGCTGCCCAGCAGCGACGGTGGCCACTTCACGCTGATCGACGACTATGGCCACCACCCGGTGGAGATGGCCGCCGTGCTGGCCGCCGCGCGCGGCGCCTTCGCCGGGCGGCGCCTGGTGCTGGCCTTCCAGCCGCACCGCTACACCCGCACGCGCGATTGCTTCGAGGACTTCGTGGCCGTGATGGGCGGTTTCGACGCCGTGCTGCTGACCGAGGTCTATCCCGCTGGCGAGGCCCCCATCATCGCCGCCGACGGCCGCGCGCTGGCCCGCGCCCTGCGGGTGGCGGGCCCGGTGGACCCGGTCTACGTGGACGATGTGGCGGCACTGCCCGCCGCCATCGCGCGCAACGTGCGCGATGGCGATGTGCTGATCACGATGGGTGCCGGCTCCATCGCCCAGGTACCCGGCCAACTGAAACAGCTGTTGAGGGAGCCCGCCCGATGAGCACCGAAACCCGTTCGCTGGGCAAGGTCGCCGTGCTGATGGGCGGCAGCAGCGCCGAGCGGCCCGTCTCGCTGATGTCCGGCACCGGCGTGCTGGCGGCGCTGCGCAGCCAGGGAGTGGATGCGCATGCCTTCGACCCGGCCGAACAGGACCTGTCCCTGCTGCGCCAGCAGGGCTATGCGCGTGTCTTCATCGCACTGCACGGCCGCCACGGCGAAGACGGCACGGTGCAGGGCGCGCTGGAACTGATGGGCATCCCCTACACCGGCAGCGGCGTGATGGCCAGCGCGATCGCGATGGACAAGGTGATGACCAAGCGCGTGTGGGTCGCCGAGGGCCTGCCCACGCCGCGCTGGGTGTGGCTGGCACCGGAGCAGCAGAGCCGCGAAGCCGTGCTGGCCGTGCCCGACACGCTGAGCCTGCCGCTGATCGTCAAGCCACCGCGCGAGGGTTCGTCGATCGGCATCACCAAGGTCGCCGGCTACAGCCAGATGCAGGATGCCGTGCAGCTGGCCGCGCAGTACGACGCCGACGTGCTGTGCGAGGAGTTCATCGAAGGCATCGAACTCACCTGCCCCGTGCTCGGCCAGGGGGCCACGGCGCGCGCCTTGCCCGTGGTGCGCATCGATGCGCCCGATGGCCGGTACGACTTCCAGAACAAGTACTACACCGATGTCGTCAAGTACGGCATCCCCTGCGGCCTGAGCGCGGCCGAAGAAGCCGAAGTCCAGCGCCTGACACTGGCCGCCTACCGTGCGCTGGGCTGCCGCGGCTGGGGCCGCGCCGACCTGATGCTGCGCCAGCGCGACCGCCGTGTCTTCCTGCTGGAGATGAACACCAGCCCCGGCATGACCGGCCACTCGCTGGTACCCATGTCCGCGCGCGCAGCCGGGCTGAGCTACGAAGCCCTGTGCCTGCACCTGCTGCAGCACGCCAGCCTGGATTCGGCCCGCGCCTGAGCTGCCCATGGCCCGCAACCTCATCCGTCCACCCCGTCTGGCTGCGCGCAGCGCCACGCCGCTGCCGGCCGACGTGCGGCTGATCAACGCGGTGGCCAACACCGTGTTCGTGCTGGCCGGTGTGGGCGCCCTGGCCGCGGGCCTGGCCTGGCTGATGCGCTCGCCGGTGTTCCCGATTCGCAGCATCCAGCTCGAAGGCGACCTGGCGCGCAACAGCGTGCCCACCATCCGTGCCAACGCGGCGCCGCGACTGGCCGGCAACTTCTTCAGCGTGGATCTGCAGCAGGGCCGCGCCGCCTTCGAGACCGTGCCCTGGGTGCGCCGTGCCATCGTGCGCCGGGTCTGGCCCGACCGCCTGGCCGTGCGCCTGGAAGAACACCGCGCCGTGGCCCTGTGGATGGGCGAAGACGGTGCCGAGCGGCTGGTGAACAGCTTTGGCGAAGTCTTCGAAGCCAACGTCGGCGACGTGGAAGACGACAACCTGCCCGTGCTCAGCGGCCCCGAAGGCAGCGCCGCGCAGATGCTCACGCTGTTCCAGCGCCTGCAGCCGGCGCTGGCCCAGCTGGATCTGGTGATGCAGCGGGTGCACCTGTCGGGGCGCGGGTCGTGGCGGCTGGAACTGGACAGCGGCGCCACGCTGGAGTTGGGCCGCGGCAGCGCGGCCGAGTTGCTGGCCCGCACCGAGCGTTTCGTGCGCACCGTGGCCACCGTCACCACACGCTGGCAAGCGCCCCTGGAATACGCCGACCTGCGCCACACCGACGGTTACGCCGTGCGATTGCGTGGCGTGAGCACCCAACCACCCGCGGCCAAGGGCGCGGCAAAGACCAATCAGTAAGGACAGCACATGGCCAAAGAATTCAAGGACATGGTCTTCGCGCTGGACATCGGCACCGCCAAGGTGATGGTGGTGGCCGCCGAAGTGATGCCCGATGGCGAGTTGCGCGTGGCCGGCCTGGGCGTGGCACCGACGCACGGCCTGAAGCGCGGCGTGGTGGTCAACATCGACGCCACGGTGGCCAGCATCCAGCAGGCGCTGAAGGAAGCCGAGATGATGGCCGCCTGCAAGATCGACCGCGTCTACACCGGCATCACCGGCAGCCACATCCGCGGCCAGAAC
>DAORNK010000303.1:0-5740 GCA_035440985.1 Rubrivivax sp.
GGTTCCACCAGCACCAGGGTCGTCGGCCCCAGCGGCAGCAGAGCCTGGCGCTGGCCGAGGCCGGGTACGGCCAGCGGCCGCACGCCCTGCACAAGCTGTGGGCCCAGCAGGGCCGCATAGCGCGCCAGGCTGGCGTCCAGGTCTCGCACCACCACGCTGAGGCTGGCCACGCCCGTGACCCCGTTGGGGTGCACACGGACCTGGCCCTCGACCACGCGCAGCGCTCGTGGCGTGACGTCGCCGCACAGGAAGGGCAGCTCCACCGTGGGCGGTGTGCCGGTCTGCCAGACCAGGCGCTGGCCATCCAGCCTTACTCGCCCGCCTTCGATCGGGCCCCGGTAGGCCAGGCCACGCGCTTGCGCCGCACGCACCACCTCGCCGGTGTCGTGCGGCAACAGCGCGAAGTCCACGAAACCCTGGTGGCCCTTTCCGGCGTAGTGCCACCAGCGGTGCTCCGGCGCGCGGCGCAGGAAGGCGATCAGCTCCAGGTAACTGCCGTCGGCAAACCCCACCAGCGCGTTGTGCGTCGCGCCGTCGGCGTGCGTGCCGCCGCGCTGCACGGTGAAACCCAGGGCCTCATAGTGGGTGATGGCGGCTTCCAGCTCGTCGACGAGGATGACGATGTGATCGAGGGACAGGGGCATGTCGCGGGCTCCGCCGGGTGATGCACGGCCCTTGATTGTGATCAATCGCCCATCACCTTCCAGCCTCCGAAGCTGGTGCCTCGGGCGGACAATGCCGGCGGGCCGGCTCCGGAGAACCTGATGACGCGCTTTGCCGCCAACCTCTCGATGTTGTTCACCGAGGTGCCGCTGCTGGATCGCTTCGAACGTGCCGCACGCGCCGGGTTCTCCTGTGTCGAGGTCCAGTTCCCCTATGAGGCTCCGGCCCAGCAACTGCGCGACCGCCTGGTGGCCAACCGCCTGAAGATGGTGATGCACAACCTGCCGGCCGGCGACTGGGCCGCTGGTGATCGCGGCATCGCCTGCGACCCGGGCCGGGTGGCCGAATTCCGCGCCAGTGTGCCCAAGGCCATCGCCTACGCCAAGGCACTGGGTGTTCCGCTGCTGAATTGCCTGGCGGGCAAAGCGCCGGCGGGGGCCGATGACAAGCTGGTGCGCCAGACCTTCGTGGACAACCTGCGCTTTGCCGCCAGGGCACTGAAAGCCGAGGGCCTGAAGCTGCTGATCGAACCCATCAACAACTTCGACGTTCCGGGCTTCTGGCTCAACCGCACGGCACTGGCCATCTCGGTGCTGGATGAAGTGGATGCAGAGAACGCCTTCGTCCAGTACGACGTCTACCACGCGCAGCGCCACGAAGGCGATCTGGCCAACACGCTGAGCCGCCACATCGCCCGCATCGCCCACGTGCAGGTGGCCGACAACCCGGGGCGTCACGAACCCGGCACCGGCGAGATCCACTTCGGGTTCCTGTTCGCGCATCTCACGCGCATCGGCTACACCGGCCACATCGGCTGCGAGTACATCCCGGCTGCCGGCACCGAGACCGGCCTGCCCTGGCTGGAGCACGCGCGCCGCAAGCTGCGCCAGCCCGCCTGAAACAGGCCCCGCCACGACGCCTCCCCCGCATTGAGGATGCGGGGGTCTGGCTTCCCCATTCCATTCGATGCGGGGTGGGTCACCTCTGACTAACGTGCAGCCCAACGGCCCGCACAGCGCGGCATCCAGCGGGTCCGTTCCCTGGTTGGATGCCGGTCAAAGGAGACTCCCCATGAGCAAGCTCACGATCCTGACGGCCGCAGCGGCCCTCAGCTGTGCCGCCATCGGTCTGGCACACGCCGACGAAGAAACACCGCGTTCGCGCGCCGAAGTCATCGCCGAACTCGACGCCGCGCGCAGCAGCGGCCAACAGCCCGCGCTGCTGGGCGAGGACAGCGGGTCGGCCTGGTTCGCGCAGCAGGCGCAGGCCTCGCGCCTCACCCGTGAAGTCGTGCTGGCGCAGGTGCATGCGGCGCAGGCACGCGGCGACCTGCACGCACTGATCGGCGAAGACAGCGGGTCGATGTTCCTGTCGACGCCGGCAGCCTACCCCGGCCTGATCTACGCCGGGCCCAACGTCGGGCCTACGGCCGTCGCAACGGCCGCCGATTCGGGCGCACCGGCCACCGCCTGAACGCCCACGCAGGTCCGGGCATGCACCGGACCTGCGTCGCGCGCCGAACTCCCTCTGGCGGACCGTCGCGCAGACACGGCCCGCGGACGCACGACAATAGCGGCTTGGTACGCACCATCGTCCGGGAGTCCCGTCATGCGTTTTCTGTCTGCCTGTCGTCCGATCGCCCTGTTGCTGCTGGCCCTGGCCGGCCCCCTGGCCGCGCAGGCCCAGGAGAAAACGCTGACGCTGGCACTGGCCCGCAACACCATCACGCCGGGTGAAGAGACCTTCACCTACGCCGTGCCCAAGCAACTGGGCTGGTTCAAGCGCGAGGGCCTGACGGTCAGCCTGCTGAAAACCAACGGCTCCACCGCGGCCCTGCAGGCCGTGGCCAGCGGCAGCGCGGACGTGGCCTATGCGTCCTCGCTGAACATCGCCGCGGCGGTGGACAAGGGCGTGCCGGTGAAGGCATTTGCCGGCATCACCGTGCAGTGGCCGTACTTCATCGGCGTGCCGCCGGGCTCGGCCATCCAGACCATCGCCGATCTGAAGGGCAAGCGCGTGGGCGTGATCAGCCTGGCCTCGGCCTCGTTTGCTGACCTGAAGGCCAACCTGAAGATCGCGGGCCTGAAGGAGAGCGACGTCACCGTGGTGCCGGTGGGTGCTGGCGCGCGGGCTGCCGCGGCGCTGAAGAACGACCAGGTCGATGCCATCGACAGCTATTCCGACTCCTTCACCGTGATGAAGCAGAACGGGGTGGACCTGCGACTGCTCCCGCGCCCGCCACAGATGGCCAAGCTGTTCAGCGTGACGATGGTCACCAGCGCGGCGCTGCTCAAGAGCAACCCGGACCTGCTGACCCGCTTCGCACGTGCGGCCTACCAGGGCATCGTCTACACGCGGCTGAACCCCGAAGCCGCGCTCAAGCTCAGCTTCCAGGAGTTTCCCGAACTGGGTGGCAGCGCGGCGCCGGGCGGGCCCGAAGCGCGCAACACGCTGGAAGCGATGAAGATCGCGCTGGCCGATTCCATCCCGGCGGAAGGCACGCCGGCACAGTGGGGCAACTGGCTGGACATCGACGCCAGCCGCTGGGAAGCGCTGCTGGCGTTCGCCCACGAAACCGGACAGACCGAAAAGCGCCTGCAAGCCAGCCAGGTCTGGGATGGCTCGCTGATGAAGGGCATCTTCGCCTTCGACCGGGCCAAGCTGCAGTAGCGCGCCGCCGCGCCGGCATGCCAACGCAGAGTCCGCCCCTGGCGGCCGCCACGCCCCTGCTGCGCGTGTCCGCACTGGACATGCGCTACCGCTCGCGCCGCAGCGGCATGCTGCATGCGCTGGACGGCATCTCGCTGGAGGTGGCACAGGGCGAGTTCGTCTCGCTGGTCGGACCGTCGGGCTGCGGCAAGACCACCCTGCTGAAGCTGATGGCCGGTCTGCAGGCAGGGTTCGAGGGCAGCATCACGCTGGCCGGCCAGCCCGTCACCCGACCATCCGCCGACGTCGGCATCGTGTTCCAGGAGCCCACCCTGCTGCCCTGGCGCACGGTGCTGCAGAACGTCATGCTGCCGGTGGAACTGGCCCACCAGGACCCACGCGAACACAGCCCGCGTGCACTGGCGCTGATGAAGACGGTGGGCCTGGCCGGCTTCGAGCACAAGTACCCCAAGGAACTGTCCGGCGGCATGCGCCAGCGCGCCGGCATCTGCCGCGCGCTGGTGCGCGACCCCCGCGTGCTCCTGATGGACGAGCCCTTCGGCGCCCTGGACGCGATGACGCGCGAGTTCCTGAATATCGAACTGCAACGCATCTGGCTGGGCGACGGGGGCCCGGCGCGCAAGACCATCGTCTTCGTCACGCATTCGATCCCCGAAGCGGTGTTCCTGTCCGACCGCGTGGTCGTGATGAGCCCGCGTCCCGGTCGCGTGGCCGAAGTCGTGCCGGTGGATCTGCCACGCCCACGCCGGCTGGCCGACATGGCCGATGCACGGGCCGGCCAGGTGCTGGCCCGCATCCGCCGCCACTTCGACGCTGTGGGCATCGCATGAGCGGGTCCTTGCCAGCGGACGGCGAAGGCAGCGGACTTTCCGGCGGCGGCCTGCTGGGCCGCTTCAGCCCTCGCGTCCAGCAGGCCCTGCTGGTCTGTGCCAGCCTGCTGCTGGTGATCGGAACCTGGGAAGCGCTGGTGCGCTGGTGGCAGGTGCCGGCGTTCATCCTGCCCCCGCCCAGCGCGATCGCGACGCAGTTGCTGACGATGGCTGGCAGCCCGCTGTTCTGGACCGACCTCGCCGTCACCCTGCACGAGGTCCTGGCCGGCTACGTGCTGGCCATCGTGCTGGCCGTGGTGCTGGGCGTGGCCATCGCCCAGCTGCCCATCCTGGAACTCAGCCTGATGCCCTACATCGTGGCGTTCCAGACCATTCCCAGCGTGGCACTGGCGCCGCTGTTCCTGCAGTGGTTCGGCTATGGCACCGCCTCGAAGGTCGTGATGGCGGCACTGATCGCCTTCTTTCCCATCCTGGTCAACGTGATCGCCGGGCTGCAGGCCTCGGGTCGGGAAGAGCTGCAGATGCTGCGCGCCTTTGGCGCGACGCGCACGCAGACACTGCTCAAGCTGCGCGTCCCCAACGCGCTGCCCTACGTCTTTGCCGGGCTGGAACTGGGCGTGGTGTTCGCGCTGGTGGGCGCCATCGTCGCGGAATTCGTCGGCGCCAAGGCGGGGCTGGGCAACCGCATCCTGCAATACAACGAGCAGTTCAACATCGCCGGCATGTTCGGCGTGCTGATGGTGCTGGCCGCCACCGGCATGCTGATGCACGGCGCTGTGTCCTGGCTGCGCCGGCATCTGCTGTTCTGGAGCGAGCGGCACGACCGCAGCACCGACGCTTGAAGACGGCCTTGCCGCATGCGCGTTGAATCGCCGCCCACTCCCACGCACCCCGATGGACTATCCCCAGTACGACCCCGCCTCCGCCGTCACTCCGCTGACCGCCGCGGAACTGGATGGGCTGGACCAGTTGCTGCAGGCCCTGCCCGCCGAAGGCTGCATGAGCCTGGACGGCGCGGACGGTTACCTGACCGCGCTGCAAGTAGGCCCGGCGGACCTGCTGGTCACGCTGGGCACCGCCGAATGGCTGCCGATGGTCTGGGGCGGTGATGGCCCGGGCGGTGCGGAAGAGGCCGCGCCTTTTGCCAGCAAGCGTCAGCGCAAGGCCACCGTGGTGCTGCTGCTGCGCCACCTGCGCCATCTGGCCGAACTGCTGGCGACTTCGCAAGAGGCGTGGGAACCCATCTTCAGCATCGCCGAACAAGGGCCGACGGAGTGGGCCGATGCGCGTGACTGGTGCACCGGGTTCCTGCAGGCGGTGGACCTGATGCCCGATGCCTGGGGGGACAGTCTGGCCGATCCGGCGCTGGCCCCGCTGCTGCAACTTGGCGGTGGGCTGACGGGCGTGCCATCACCGCCTGCGCCGGCCGAAACCGATCTGGCCGGCATCGACGCGCTGAGCCGCACGGTGCCCGATGCGGTGCTGCTGCTGCGCCGGCGGCTGCGGCCCGTCTGAATCGAGCCTCAGACCCGACTTTGACAGTTCCAAGTGACACGCCCTCGTAAGTTCGCGCAGCG
>DAORNK010000304.1:0-4928 GCA_035440985.1 Rubrivivax sp.
GAGCCCTCGGAGGCCACCGAACCTGCCGCGAGCCCACAGCCAGAAGCCCTGGTCGCGCCTGAGCTCTCGCTCGGCGAGTTCAGCTTGCCGCTGGCCGACGAAGCAAGCCCGGCGGCGGCCGATACGGCGCTGGCGGCCTTTGCACCCTTGCCGGAACAGGAGCCCCTGCCACCTGCGGCCCCCGCGGCGGCGGGCGAGCCGTCATGGGGGCTGAGCCTGGACTTCGACGAGCCGCTGGCTGCCCCCGAGGCGCCGCCGATCGTGCACGACGCGCTGGACGAACCGGCGTTGCCCGAACTCACGTCAGCGCCCGATGAAGAGGCCGTTTCGCTGGAGACGCTGCTCCAGCGGGTGCCCGACCTGCCCACCGCCGAGGATCTGGCACTGACGCTGCCCGATCTGCCCGCTCTGCCCGAGACCGTGGAGCCGGTCCAGACGGAACCTGCGGCATTCGACCTCGATCTGGGGTCTCTCGACGAACCGGCAGATGCCCTGCCGACACTCGATCAGCCCGAGCCCGCAAGCCTGCTGTCCGCCGAACCGCTGCTGATCCAGGTCGAACCGCTGCCCCTAGTCGAGCCCGAGCCGCCTGTTCCGGTGCCCGAAGTCGATTCGGTGGAACTGGACCTGGCGGATCTGCAAGACGTGTTCGAGGATGCAGGCCCGGCACTGGCCGAGCCGGACACCGCCGCGCTGCCGGCGGCAGACGAGGCACCGCCGCCCGAACTGCCCCAGCCGCTGGTGGCCGAACCGGTGAAGGCCGAACCGGTGATCGGCGAAACGGCGCCCGAGCCTATGGCCGCTGCGCCGGACGACGAACAGGTCAAGCTCATCGGTCCGCTGCGCATCAGCATCCCGCTGTTCAACATCTACCTGAACGAAGCGGACGAGCTGTCCCGCCGCCTCGGTACCGAATTGGCCGAGTGGTCGCTGGAGCACGAACGACACCCGGTGCCCGAAAGCAGCGCCGCACTGGCGCACTCGCTGGCGGGCAATTCGGCCACCGTCGGGTACACGGACCTCTCGGCCCTGGCGCGCGCACTGGAGCACGCGCTGATGCGCTCGCATGCCGCAGGGCATGGGCGGCCGGGCGAGGCACCGCTGTTCAGCGACGCGGCCGAAGAGATCCGCCGCCTGCTGCATCAGTTTGCGGCCGGATTCCTGCGTCCGGTGGATGCCGGGCTGATGGCCCGACTGGCCGAGCACGAACGCCTGCCGCAACCGTTGGCCACGGATGCGGCAGAACCCGGGCTCGAGGCGCCCGCGCCGGCCGCAGCGGACGGCGAATTCGACGTGGTCGATGCGCTGGACGCGGAACTCTTCCCGATCTTCGAGGAGGAAGCCGAGGAACTGCTGCCGCAGTTGCAGATGCGCCTGCGCGAATGGCTGGAGAACCCGGGCAACGCGGATGCACCCGCCGCCTGCATGCGCACGCTGCACACCTTCAAGGGCGGTGCACGCCTGGCTGGTGCCATGCGCCTGGGTGAGATGGCGCACCAGCTGGAAGCCACGATCGAACAGATGGCCATCCTGGCACCCGTGCCGGTGGATCTGATCGAGCCGTTGCCGGCGCAGGCCGACGCCATGGCCGCTGCTTTCGAGGCCCTGAGCCAGCGCCATCTGCCGGCGCCGCAGCATCGGCCGCCTGCGGTCGTTGTCCCGGCGGTGCCTGAGGCCGCGGCCGAGCCGCCGCAGGTCGATCTCCTGGTCGGTCCCGATCTGGCCTTGCCGGATGAGCCGAAGCTGGACTTGCCGCTGGAAGCTCTCACCGGGCCAGCAATGAGCCGCTCGAGCCACCGGCCTCCGCCGAGCCGCCACCTGCACCGCGGCCGCTGCCTGTCATCGATTGGGCGCGCTTCGGCACCCAGGACGCGGCTGCGCCGGCGCCGGTCGAACGCCTGCAGGCCGCGGGGGCTGCCGTGCGCGTGCGGGCCGGCCTGCTGGATCGGCTGGTCAACCAGGCCGGCGAAGTCAGCATCACGCGGGCCCGCATCGATGCCGACGTGAAGGTGTTGCAGTCCACGCTGGTGGACCTGACCGACAGCCTGGAGCGCATGCGCCGCCAGTTGCGCGACATCGAACTGCAGGCCGAAACCCAGATCAGCTCGCGCATGGAAGCCGCCAAGGCTGCGGCTCAGACCTTCGATCCGCTGGAGATGGACCGCTTCACGCGGTTCCAGGAACTGACGCGCTTCATGGCCGAATCGGTGAACGACGTGGCCACGCTGCAGCGGGGCTTGCAGCGCACGCTGCAGTCCACCGAAGACGAACTGGCTGCCCAGGCCCGGTTGACCCGCGAGTTGCAGGACGACCTGCTGCGCACGCGCATGGTGGAGTTCGACAGCCTCTCCGAACGCCTGTACCGCACCGTGCGGCAGGCGGCCAAGGAAACCGGCAAGCAGGTGCGGCTGGAGATCATCGGCGGCGCCATCGAAATCGACCGCGGCGTACTGGAGCGCATGGTCGGGTCCTTCGAGCACCTGCTGCGCAACAGCGTGGCCCATGGCGTCGAACCGCCCGAGGCTCGCCAGGCCGCCGGCAAGGACGCGACCGGTCTGGCCACGGTGACGGTCACCCAGGCCGGCAACGAAGTGGCGATCGAGTTCGGCGACGACGGCAGCGGCCTCGACCTGGGCCGCATCCGGGAGCGGGCCCTGGCCCGTGGCCTGCTCAGCCCGGGCGCGCAGGCCAGCGATACCGAACTGGCGCAGGTGATTTTCCACAGCGGCTTCAGCACCGCCGAGACGGTGACCGAATTGTCGGGACGCGGGGTCGGCCTGGATGTGGTGCGGGCCGAAGTCAACGCCATGGGCGGCCGCATCGAGACACAAAGCGCGCCGGGCCAGGGCACACGTTTCCGGTTGCTGCTGCCGCTGACCACGGCGGTCACGCAGGTGGTGATGCTGCGTTGCGGCAGTACGACGGTGGCCGTGCCCTCCACGCTGGTCGAACTCGTGCGCCGCGTGCCGACAGCGGATGTGCAGCGCGGATATGAGCAGGGCGTGCACGAGTTCGCCGGCGAACAGCTGCCCTTCTTCTGGCTGGCCGCCTTGCTGCGCGAAGGGGGCCGTGGCGACCTCTCCGTCGGCCGCACGCAGACCGTGGTCATCGTGCGCAGCGCGTCGCAGCGTGTGGCCGTGCACGTCGACGAAGTCGTCGGCAACCAGGAAGTGGTGGTCAAGAACGTCGGCCCGCAACTGTCCCGCCTGCCGGGTCTGGCCGGCGTCACGCTGCTGCCCTCGGGCCAGGTCGCACTGATCTACAACCCGGTGGCGCTGGCCACGGTGTATGCAGACACCGCGCATGCGCTCAGCAGTCCCATTCACCTGGCCGAAAGTGCGCCCAGCCAGGCCGCGCCGGTCGTGATGCGCGCGCCTCTGGTGATGGTGGTGGACGACTCGCTCACGGTGCGCCGCGTCACACAGCGCCTGCTGGTGCGCGAAGGCTATCGTGTGGTCACGGCCAAGGACGGGCTGGACGCGCTGGAACGGCTGGCCGAGGAGCGCCCCGTGGTTCTGCTGTCCGACATCGAGATGCCGCGCATGGATGGCTTCGATCTGGTGCGCAACGTGCGGGCCGATCCGCGCCTGGCCGGCCTGCCGGTGGTGATGATCACCTCGCGTATCGCGCAGAAGCACCGCGACTACGCGGCCGAGCTCGGTGTGCAGCACTACCTGGGCAAGCCCTATTCGGAAGAGGAGCTGCTCGCGCTGGTGGCGGGCTTCGCCCAGGCCGCCAGGCTGCACTGAGAGTCACCCGGGCCAGGGGCCATGTCTCGCGTCGTCGACCACCTTGCGGAGCTCACCGGCTACCGCGACCGCGATGCGCTGGATGTCAACCTGGCCGCAGCGGTAAAGGACCTGCTGAATCCGGAACTCGTCGCGATCTACCGCGTGGTGGGCGAGCCCGGCCAGCAGCACTGGCTGACGCGTGCCCGTCTTGGCTCGGGCGACGTGGCCCCGGAGGCCGATCCGATCTGGGCCGAGCTGCACACCCTGCCGCCGCTGCACGCGCACCCGACGCGGGCGGCCTGCCTGAGCCAGGGCCAGCCGATCCTGGGCAGCGGCGCAGGGGCCCTGTCCTGCTTTCCGCTCGATGGCGAGCAGCACACGATGGGTGTGCTGGAACTGCTCACGCGTGAGCCCCTGAGCGAGGCGGACCAGCGCCTGGTGGCCGGCATGTTGCGGGTCTATCGCAACTTCCAGGGCCTGCTGGACTACAGCGAGCGCGACACGCTCACGGGCCTGCTCAACCGCAAGACCTTCGACGAGAGCTTCCTGCAGCTGGCCCATGACGATGCCGCGACCCTGCCTGCCGCGGCCCGAGGGGGCGCGCGGCGACCCGGGGCCCGCCCGGGCGCCTGGCTGGCGGTGATCGATATCGACCACTTCAAGCGTGTCAACGACCAGTTCGGGCATTTGATCGGTGACGAGGTGCTGCTGTTGCTGGCCCGGCTGCTGCGCTCGACTTTCCGCTTCCACGACAAGGTCTACCGTTTCGGCGGTGAAGAGTTCGTCGCGCTGGTGCGCTGCGGCGACTTGCCCGAGGCCCAGGCCGCCTTCGAGCGCCTGCGCATCAACGTGGCGTCCCACGCCTTCCCGCAGGTTGGCAGCATCACCGTCAGCGTGGGCTTCACCCGCATCCGTGCCGGCGACACGCCGAACGAGGCTTTCGAGCGTGCCGACCAGGCGGTCTACTACGCCAAGCAGAACGGCCGCAACCGGGTCGCGGAGCACGCGACCCTGGTGGAAGCGGGCAGTCTGGCAGCGACCCAGCGCGACAGCGACGTCGAACTGTTCTGAGACTGGACCGAACGGCCACCTGCGTGGCCGTGAGTGCCTGCCGAAGGCCCGGGCGCATGCTTGCGACCGGGCTGAGACTGGACCGAACGGCCACCTGCGTGGCCGTGAGTGCCTGCCGAAGGCCCG
>DAORNK010000304.1:5028-5702 GCA_035440985.1 Rubrivivax sp.
GGCGCATGCTTGCGACCGGGCTGAGTCCCGGCCGAGAGGCCGCGCGGCTTCAGCGCCGCAGCCGGCGGATCAGGCTCGAGGTGTCCCAGCGCCGGCCGCCCTGGGCCTGGACTTCGGCGTAGAACTGGTCCACCAGTGCGGTGACGGGCAGTTGCGCGCCGTTGCGCCGCGCTTCGTCCAGCACCAGGCCCAGGTCCTTGCGCATCCAGTCCACCGCAAAGCCGAACTCGAACTGGTCGGCCAGCATCGTCTTGCCGCGGTTGTCCATCTGCCAGCTCTGGGCGGCGCCCTTGCCGATGACGTCCAGCACCAGCGGCATGTCCAGCCCGGCACGCTGACCGAAGGCCAGCGCCTCGGCCAGGCCCTGCACCAGTCCGGCGATGGCCACCTGGTTGACCATCTTGGCCAGTTGGCCCGAGCCGGCTTCGCCGACGCGCGTGACGGCGCGTGAATAGGCCATCGCGACCGGCCGCATCGCGTCGAAGGGCGCGGCGTCGCCGCCACACATGACGGTCAGCAGGCCGTTGACCGCACCGGCCTGCCCGCCGGACACCGGCGCATCGATGAAGTGCAGGCCGCTGGCGCGCGCCGCGGTGTGGAGCTCGCGCGCGACTTCGGCCGAGGCCGTGGTGTGGTCGACGAAGACGGCGCCGGCGGCCATGCCGGCAAACGCG
>DAORNK010000305.1:0-5682 GCA_035440985.1 Rubrivivax sp.
GGCCTGCAGCAAGGGGCCCAGCACGCCGGCACCGGCGCCACCGGCGCCAACCAGCAGCACCCGCTGGCCAGCCAGCTTCACGCCGGCGCCTTCTTCGATGTCGTGCACCAGGCCGGCGCCGTCGGTGTTGTCGGCATACCAGCCATCGGCGTCGAAGCGCAGCACGTTCGCGGCCCCGGCCAGGCGCGCGCGATCGCTGCAACGGCGCGCCAGGGACGGCGCCTCGAACTTGAACGGCACGGTGACGTTGCATCCGCGTCCACCCGAATCGGCAAAGGCCCTCACCGCAGTGGCAAAACCATCCATCGCGCACTCGACGCGGTCGTAGGCGACGGCCTGGCCCGTCTGCCGCGCGAAGGCGGCGTGGATGAAGGGGCTGCGGCTGTGCGCCACCGGATTGCCCAGGACGGCGTAGTGGTCGACGTTCATCGATTCTGGATCTGGGTTTCGAGGCCGTCTTCACGGGTGAACCGGAAGCGCGAGGTGACGACGATCTGGTCGGCCTGCACACGCATGGCCGGTGAGAAGTCGCCGAAGGGCGAAGCCGCGTGCACGATGGCCAGCGCCTGCTGGTCCAGCCGCCGCGAACTCGAACGCCGCACGATCTCGGCTTCCACGACGCGCCCCGCAGAGTCGACCGTGACGTTCATCGTGAGTTCCCCATAGAGCTTGCGGCCGTTGTGTTCCGGGAAGTCGCGCGTGCCGCGCTCTTCCACCCGGCGGCGCAGGCTGTCGTAGTACAGCGCGAAGACTTCCTCGCGCGTGGCCGGGCTGATGTAGCGCTTCTTGGGGCGTGCGTTTTCTTCGTTGACGCGCTTTTCGATCTCGGCCAGCAGGCGCAGCAACTGCCGTCGGCGGTCTTCGGTGTCCTGATCGGGCTGTGCACCGGCCTCGCGGCGCTGATCCGGTGGCGGCAGGGCGGCGATTTCGCGGCGGATCTGGGCCAGCAGTTGTTGCTGTTCCTGCTGCAACTGGTCGATGCGGCGGCGGGCCTCCTCGGCCGCGTCGCCGATTTCCATCGTCGGCGCCACCGGCAGGGGCGAAGCCGCCCGCCCGCTGGCGGCCTCGCCGCCGCCGGACAGGTTCGCCTGCGCGATGGCCTGGGCCTTGAGCGGCCGCTCGTCGCTGCGTGCGTTGACCAGGATCACTTCCAGCGGCGTGTCCCTGAAGGCACGGTTGATGGCTTCGGGGTCGACGAAGCGGATGCTGATCAGCACGGCGTGGAAGGCCAGCGAGGCCAGCAGCGCCCAGTGCAGCGTCGTCAGATGTCGCCAGTGCATGCCGGACCCCGCGCGCGGTTTCAGCTCGGCTCGGCTGGTGGTGCGGCGGGCTCGTCGCCGGCGGCCGGCGGCTCGTCGACGGCGATGGCCAGCTGCACGGTGGTCACGGCCTCGGCTTCGTCCTCCTCGCCGGCCTCATCGGCAGCCGGCACGCCCTCAGGGGGTGCATCCAGTCGCGCCGCCAGCGCTGCAGACAGCTCCAGCGTCAGCAGGTCGACGCCGGTGACGCGGGCGCGCACGCGGCTGCCGCGCGGCAGGTTCTCGGTGCCCGGCAGGCGAAAGACCAGTGGCAGCGCCTCGGCGCGCACCAGTCCGTCCTTCATCACGCTGGCATCGAGCTCGGCGACGGCGTTCTGTTCCAGCCAGCGCAGGGTCCAGAAGCGTTCGATGGCCTGCTGGAAGCCGTTGTAGGCGGTGTAGGCGGCGTCGAAGCCCGAGATCACCGAAAACAGCGCCGCATCCTTGGGCTTGAAGGGCGCGGCCAGCGCCGCCGTGCGGCCATGCCTTGCGCAGGCCATGATCTGCCACTGGTTGACCAGATCCACATAGCGCCGCAAAGGGGAGGTCGACCACGCGTATTGCGGCACGCCCATGCCGGCGTGTGGCGCGGGCTTGGTGCCCATGCGCACCTTGATGCCCGGCGCCAGGCCGGCCTGGCTGCGGTAGATGCCGGGCACGCCGTGCTCGGCCAGCCAGCCGCCCCAGGTGCTGTTGGCCAGGATCATGGCCTCCGAGACGATCAGGTCCAGCGGCGCGCCGCGCTGTCGGGTGCTGATCTGCACCGTCTCGTCGCCGGTGGGCTCGCTGCCGTCCCCCAGCAGGCGGAAGTTGTAGTCGGGCCGGTTGAAGGTCTCGGGCTTGCCGCGCACGACCTCGCGCCGCGCCTTCAACGTGCGCGCCAGGCGGAACGCAAAGGCCAGCTCCGGTGCGAAGGCGTAGTCGGCGGGGGCCTCGCCGGTGAGCGAGGCCTCGGTGATCACCGCATCGAGCCGGTCGTGGCGCAGGTTGGCCACGATGGGCACCTGTTCCAGGCTGGTCCGGCTGGCGCGCAGCTCCAGCGTGGCTTCGTCCAGCGTGACGTACAGGCTCAGCGCCGGGCAGGTGCGGCCCTCCATCAGCGTGTAGGCCTGCACCACCTCGTCGGGCAGCATGGTCAGCTTCCAGCCCGGCATGTAGACGGTGGACAGGCGCTCGCGCGCCAGCTTGTCCAGCGCCGAGTCCGGTGCGATGGCCAGGCCCGGCGCGGCGATGTGCACGCCGAATTCCACCGTGCCGCTGCCCAGGCCCTGCACCGAGAGCGCGTCGTCGATCTCGGTGGTGGCCGAATCGTCGATGGAGAAGGCCTGCACGGCGGCCGTGGGCAGCGCCTCCTTGATGGCCGGCGGTGCCAGCGGCGGGAAACCCGTGCCCTTGGGGAACTGGTCGAACAGGAAGCGCCGCCAGTGGAACTGGTAGGGGCTTGCGATGGCACCAGCCGCGGTCAGCAGGTCCAGCGGGGCACGCTGGGCGCGTCTGGCGGCTTCCACCACGGCCTTGTACTCGGGCCCGTTCTTGTCGGGCTTGAACAGGATGCGGTAGAGCTGCTCGCGCACCGGCGCCGGGCACTGGCCCTGCACCAGTTCAGCCGCCCAGCCGTCGATCTGCGCGGCGATCTGCTTCTTGCGCTCGATGCCCAGCAGCGCGGCCTTGACCGTCTCTTCGGGCGCCTTGCGGAACTGACCCTTGCCCAGCCGGCGAAAGTAGTGCGGCGCTTCAAACAGTCGCAACAGCGCGGCGGCCTGCTTCTCGGGCCCGGCCTTGGCGTCGAAATAGTCGCGCGCCAGGTCGGCGAAGCCGAAGTCCTCGTCCGGCGCAAACTCCCAGGCCAGGTCCAGATCGATCTCGGCCGCCAGGGCCTGAGCCTGGCTCATCAGCTCGACGGGCGTGGGCTTTTCGAAACGCAGCATCACGTTGGCCGCCTTGACCTTCACGCGCTTGCCCGAGTCGAGCTCCACCTGGACCGAGGTCTCGGCCTCGGACATCACACGGCCGGCGAGGAATTTGCCGGCGTCATCGAACAGTGCATACATCGGGCGGATTGTCACCGCTGGCGCCGTGTCACCGCCAAAGCTGCAGAAACCTCAGCAGATGAGGAAGATGCTCGTCGAAGTCGGACAGCGCATGGTCGCTGCCAGCCACGAGGCGCAGGCTGCCGTTGCCGTAGAAGGCCTGCGCTTCGCGCCAGTCCAGCAGTTCATCGCCCTGGGCGACGATGGCCAGGTAGCGCTCGGGCCGGGTGATGGCACGCGGCTGCATGGCCCGCATTTCATCCAGGTATTCCGGCCGGAAGGCAAAGCGCTCGGACGGGGCGTGGAACTGCGTCAGTTCCCCCACATGGGCGGCCAGGTCGCGCGCCGGGTCGACCGCCGGATTGATGAGCACGGCCGGCCAGCCCATCGCCTCGGCCCACACGGTGGCGTAGAAGCCACCCAGCGAGCTGCCCAGCACGGCGGACTGCTTGGCCGGCCAGTCGCGCGTGCCCTCGCGCAGCAGCGCCATCGCCCCGGCGGGCGAAGGGGGCAGCTGCGGGCACCACAGCCGCACGGCGGGCTGGTGCTCGGCCAGCCAGCCCTGCAGGCGCACGACCTTGGACGACTGTGGAGACGACCGGAACCCGTGCAAGTACAGCAGGTGGGTCGGTGCCGGGGGCAAGCCGGGTGCGGGCATGAAAGGCAGTTCTTCAGGAGCGGTTCGCGGCGGCGCGCTCAACGCGCCTGCAGGGCGGCCAACAGCTTGTCGTGGATGCCGCCGAAGCCGCCGTTGCTCATGCACAGCACATGGTCGCCGGAGCGGGCTGCGCGGGCAATGGCCTGCACCAGTGCCTCCACCGAGTCGGCCACCGTCGCCGTCGCACCCAGAGGGGCGAGCGCGTCGCGGGCACTCCAGCCGAAGTCGCCTTGCAGGCAGAAACTCAGGTCGGCCTCTTCCAGGGACCAGGGCAACTGGGCCGCCATCGTGCCCAGCTTCATCGTGTTGGAGCGTGGCTCGAAGACGGCCAGGATGCGCGGCTGATGGCCCAGCTTGCGGCGCAGGCCGCCGATGGTGGCGCGCATCGCCGATGGGTGGTGGGCGAAGTCGTCGTAGACCCGCACACCGCCGGCCTCGCCACGCAGTTCCAGGCGGCGGCGCACGTTCTGGAAGCGCGCCAGCGCACCGCAGGCCAGCTCGGGTGCTACACCCACGTGCTCGGCCGCGCCGATGGCCGCCAGCGCGTTGAGCTGGTTGTGCTCACCCAGCAGGTTCCACTCGACGCGGCCCAGCTTCAGGCTGCCGCGCAGCACGTCGAAGGACTCGGACTCGCCACGCGCGCACAGGCCGCCGGGCTCCTCGCGCTTGGTGCCGAAACGCTGCACCTCGCTCCAGCAGCCGCGTGCCAGCACACGGGCCAGTGCCGCGTCGCGGGCGTTGACCACCAGCCGGCCGCTCGCAGGCACGGTGCGTACCAGATGGTGGAACTGCGTCTCGATGGCGGCCAGGTCGGCAAAGATGTCGGCGTGGTCGAGTTCGAGGTTGTTGAGGATCGCCGTGCGGGGCCGGTAGTGCACGAACTTGCTGCGCTTGTCGAAGAGGGCGGTGTCGTACTCGTCGGCCTCGATCACGAAGCAGCGGCCGCGGCCCAGCCGCGCCGAGACACCGAAGTTCAGCGGCACGCCGCCGACCAGGAAGCCCGGCTCCTGGCCCGCCTGGTCCAGCATCCAGGCCAGCATCGCGGTGGTCGTGGTCTTGCCGTGCGTGCCGGCCACGGCCAGCACATGGCGGCCTTGCAGCACATGGTCCGCCAGCCATTGCGGCCCGCTGGTGTAGCGTGCGCCGGCATCCAGCACGGCCTCCATCAGCGGGTTGCCGCGTTTGACGACGTTGCCGATCACGAACAAGTCGGGCTGGAGGGCCAGCTGATCGGCAGCGAAACCTTCGATCAGGTCGATGCCCAGGGCGCGCAGTTGCTCGCTCATCGGCGGGTAGACACCGGTATCGCAGCCCGTCACCCGGTGGCCGGCCTCGCGCGCCAGCGCGGCCAGGCCGCCCATGAAGGTGCCGCAGATGCCGAGGATGTGGATGTGCATGGTGGACGATTCTAGGGACGGCCCCTGCCGACTTCCGCACAGCGGCTCACGGCCGTCGCCGGGTCCGCTTCGGCTTGTTGGCAAGCTGCCTCACCACCACCACCACCACAGGGCCAGCGCAAGGCCGCCGACCCAGACCCAGATCGGCAAGGGGCCGCCGAAGGCGTCGTCGCCTTCTTGCCAGCCGCCGGGCACGCGCCCGGCAGCCGCGTCGGCCTCGGCCTGCATCTGAGCCGCACTGTCACGCTGGCGCTGCAGGGCCGCGTCGTGCGCCGCCAGGCGTTGGCTGACCACGTGGG
>DAORNK010000306.1:0-5616 GCA_035440985.1 Rubrivivax sp.
TGGAACTGCCCCCGGGCTGGCGCGGCTACGGCGCCAAGGACTACATCGACCACCCCGACACACCACGCCGCGCCGCCGAGGTGGCGGCGCTGAAGACCGCGATGGCCGGTGCCGACCGCCACGCCCTGCAGGCTGCGTTGCTGCCCTACGAGCACGAGTTGCCGGCGCGCCTGCGCGGCCGCAACGAACGCATCGACGATCCCGCTCCCGCCCGCGCCACACAGGCCCCATCCTCATGAACACCCCAGCCTCCGCCAACCAGGCGCCCATCGATACCTCGCAACTGGCGCGCGCGCCCTGCACCGATCCAGCCTGCGGGTGTGGCAAGCGCTCACTACCAGCCAACGCCAGATCTGGCAGCAGCCAGCGCGAACAGCGTACGCTGAAGATCACGGTGCTGCGCTTCAATCCGCACGAGCGCGGCAGCCGGCCGCACCTGCAGACCTTTGCGCTCGAAGAGGCCGACGGCATGACGCTGTACATGGCGCTCAACGAGATCCGCGAGACGCAGGACCCCTCGCTGCAATTCGACTTCGTCTGCCGCGCCGGCATCTGCGGCAGCTGCGCGATGCTCATCAATGGCAAGCCCGCGCTGGCCTGCCGCACCCTCACCAAGCACCTGGACGCCGAGTTCTCGCTGGCGCCCTTGCCCTTCTTCGAGCTCATCGGCGACCTGTCGGTGGACACCGGCAAGTGGATGCGCGGCATGAGCGAGCGCATCCAGGCCTGGGTGCACACGCAAAGTCATGACGTCGACCTCACGCGCATCGAGGTGCGCATGGACCCCGACCTGGCCGAGAAGATCTACGAGCTGGACCGTTGCGTGGAATGCGGCTGCTGCGTGGCCGCCTGCGGCACCGCGCGCATGCGGCCCGACTTCATAGGCGCCGTGGCGCTGGCCAAGGTGGCGCGCTTCAAGCTCGACCCGCGTGACGTGCGCACCGACGCCGACTTCTACGAGATCGTGGGCGACGACAGCGGGGTGTTCGGCTGCATGAGCCTGCTGGCCTGCCACGACGTCTGCCCCAAGAACCTGCCGCTGGCCACGCAGATCGCCTACGTGCGCCGGCAGATGGTGCGCCAGGGGTTCTCGAATAGCTGAGCCGCCTTTCTTAATACCGCTCGGCCCAGGCGGCGCTGACGCGCTCCATGCTGGTCGCCGCAGCACCGTGCGAGCAGGCTGCCGCCGGTGCCCTGCGCCGCCCGCCGGACATGATGGACGCTGAGCTGCAGGCGCCCAGCCCGGGGTCGCTCAGTGCGCCGGCCCCAGCCCTATGGGTGCGGGCGCGGCCATCAGGATCTTGCGAAACAGTGGCTGGAATTCGGCCGTCGCCTGATGGCCGGTCAGCGGGTCCTGGTTGGCGGCGAAGGCCGCGTCCACCGCGACCCAGTCCTCGGCCGTGAAGCTGCGGCGCGCGGCGGGCAGGATGTGTTCTTCCTCGACCCTCATGTGGTCCAGGTAGAAGCGGATGTAGCGCTCGACCGCCTGCTCGAAGGTGGCGCGGCGCGCCTCACCCATGACCTCGAAGGCCAGCAGCTCATGTTCGAGATCGCGGATGGCGCGCTCGCCGGTGGCATGGTCGCGATCGAGCCGGTCCAGCGCCGGGGCGAGCTCGGGGCAACGCTGGCGCACGACAGGGAACAACAGTTCGGTTTCCTTGCGGTGGTGCAGCTTCTCGGGGAACTCGTCCACGTAGAACAGCATCGCCCGCAGCACGCCGAAGTCGGGCATCTGCCTTTCGCGCCTTGCCTGGGCCAGCAGCATCGAAAGGGAACGCAGCATGGCCGACAGGGCCTGATGCTCGTCGTTGATGACATCCAGGGTCGTATGTCGCATGGTCGGCAGGATGGCAGTGCGGCGCAGGTGGCGCTTGACCCATGTCAAGCCGCGGCGGTGGTTCCGCGTGGCAGGCGGTGCTGTTCGATCTGCGCCGGGGCAAAGGCCGCTTGCAGCGAGGCCATCAGTGCCTGGGCCTTGGCGCTGTTGTCGGCACCCAGGTTGCAGACGTAGACGTCCAGCGTCACGGCACGCAATTCGGGCCAGGTGTGCAACGCCAGATGGGACTCGGCCAGCAGCACCACGCCCGTCACGCCTCCCGGCGGCGGGAAGCGGTGGAAGAGTTCGCCGACGGCCTGCAGACCGGCCTCGGCGACGGCCTGCAGGCACAGCGAACGCAGCGCCACGGGGTCGGTCATCGCGGTGCCGGTGCCGAGGCAGCCACGCAGGTCGGCGGTGAGATGCAGGCCTTGCATGCGGTGGATCATAGAGAGGGGCGCCGGCGCCTCCTAGAATCAGCGGTCTTCCCTGCGCAACGCTCCTCCTGGGCGGCACCCGCCGATGGCCACGATCACCCACAACACGACCCTGATGGCCAACGCAGTCCGTGCGCTGGCGATGGACGCCGTCCAGCAAGCCAACTCCGGGCACCCCGGTGCCCCGATGGGCATGGCCGAAATGGCCGTGGCGCTGTGGGCGGGCCGGCTCAAGCACAACCCGGCCGACCCGCACTGGCCCGATCGTGACCGCTTCGTGCTCAGCAACGGCCACGCGTCGATGCTGCTGTATGCCCTGCTGCACCTCACCGGCTATGAGCTGCCGATGAGTGAATTGCGCAGCTTCCGCCAGCTGCACAGCAAGACCCCGGGCCACCCGGAGGTGGCCGTGACGCCGGGCGTGGAAACCACCACCGGCCCGCTGGGCCAGGGCCTGGCCAATGCCGTGGGCATGGCGCTGGCCGAAAAGCTGCTGGCCGCCGAGTTCAATCGCCCGGGCCACACGGTGGTCGACCACCACACCTATGTCTTCCTGGGCGACGGCTGTCTGATGGAAGGCATCAGTCATGAAGCCATCGCGCTGGCCGCCAGCTTCAAGCTCAACAAGCTGGTGGCGCTGTACGACGACAACGGCATCAGCATCGACGGCAAGGTCGAGCCCTGGTACGCGGACAACGTGGGCCTGCGCTTTGCGGCGATGGGCTGGCAGGTGGTCGGCCCGGTCGACGGGCATGACGTGGCGGCCGTGGCCGACGCGCTGGAAATGGCCACCGCATCCAACAACATGCCCACGCTGGTGATCTGCAAGACGCAGATCGGCAAGGGCTCACCCAACCGGGCCGGCACCTCCAAGGCGCACGGCGAGCCGCTGGGCGCTGAGGAAGTCGCCCTCACCCGCGCCGCGCTGGGCTGGTCGCACGAACCCTTCGTGCTGCCCGAAGCGGCCTACGCCGCGTGGGACGCCAAGGCCGCCGGCGCCCAGGCACAGGCTGCCTGGGGCGAGCGGCTGGCGGCCTACGCGAAGGCCTTTCCCGAGCTGGCGGCCGAACTGCAGCGCCGCATGCGCGGCGAACTGCCGGCCGGTTTTGCGCAGACCGCGGTGGACGCCGTGCTCGCAGCGCACACCAAGGCCGAGACCGTGGCCAGCCGCAAGGCCAGCCAGCAGGCGCTGGAGAGCTTCACCAAGGCCCTGCCCGAACTGCTGGGCGGAAGCGCCGACCTGACCGGGTCCAACCTGACCAACACCGCCTCCACCCCGGCGCTGCGCTTCAACGAAGCCGGCCTGCCCAATGGCGGCCGCCATATCAACTACGGCGTGCGCGAGTTCGGCATGGCCGCCGTGATGAATGGCGTGGCCCTGCACGGCGGGTTCATCCCCTATGGCGGCACCTTCCTGACCTTCAGCGATTACAGCCGCAACGCGCTGCGCATGGCCGCGCTGATGAAGCAGCGCGTGATCCATGTCTTCACGCACGACAGCATCGGCCTGGGCGAAGACGGCCCCACGCACCAGAGCGTGGAACACGCGGCCAGCCTGCGCCTGATCCCCAACCTGGATGTCTGGCGCCCGGCCGACAGTGCCGAAACCGCCGTCGCCTGGACCATGGCGCTGGGCAATGCCACACGCCCCAGTGCCTTGCTGCTGTCGCGCCAGAACCTGCCCTACCTGCCCAAGGCGTCGTCTGACGCCTCGCCTGATGCGGCCGGGCTGGACGCCATCAGCAAGGGCGCCTACGTGCTGGCCGAGCCCGGCGAGGTGGGCCTGAAGAAGAAACCGCAGGCGGTGATCATGGCCAGCGGCAGCGAAGTGGCATTGGCCTTGCATGCGCAGGCCGAACTGGCCAGGCTGAAGATCGCGGTGCGCGTGGTCAGCGTGCCCAGCACCACCACCTTCGACCGCCAGAGCGTCAAGTACAAGAGCAGCGTGCTGCCTGCCGGCCTGCCGCGTGTGGCGGTGGAAGCCGGTGTCACCGAAGGCTGGTGGAAGTACGGCTGCGCCGCCGTGGTCGGCATCGACAGCTTCGGCGAAAGCGCACCGGCCCCCGTTCTTTTCAAGCACTTCCACCTGACGGCGCAGAATGTGGCCGATACGGTGCGCAAGGTTCTGATTTCCCGCTGACATCAACCCCAACCCAGGAGATCCCAAATGGCCATCAAGGTAGGCATCAACGGCTTCGGCCGCATCGGTCGCATGGTCTTCCGCGCCGCTGTCCAGAATTTCCCCGATATCGAAATCGTCGGCATCAACGACCTGCTCGAGCCCGACTATCTGGCCTACATGCTGCAATACGACAGCGTGCACGGTCGCTTCAAGGGCACCATCGCCGTCGAAGGCAGCACGCTGATCGTCAACGGCAAGAAGATCCGCCTGACCGCCGTCAAGGATCCGGCCGAACTGAAGTGGGGCGAGGTCGGCGCCGACATCGTCGCCGAGTGCACGGGCCTGTTCCTGACCAAGGAAACCGGCGCCAAGCATCTGACCGCCGGCGCGAAGAAGGTCATCTTCAGCGCACCGAGCAAGGACGACACGCCGATGTTCGTCTTCGGCGTCAACGACAAGAGCTACGCCGGCCAGACCATCATCAGCAACGCCAGCTGCACCACCAACTGCCTGGCCCCTGTTGCCAAGGTGCTGCACGACAAGTGGGGCATCAAGCGCGGCCTGATGACCACCGTGCACGCCGCCACCGCCACGCAGAAGACCGTGGACGGCCCCAGCAACAAGGACTGGCGCGGCGGCCGTGGCATCCTGGAAAACATCATCCCCAGCAGCACCGGCGCCGCCAAGGCCGTGGGTGTGGTCATCCCCGAGCTGAACAAGAAGCTCACCGGCATGGCCTTCCGCGTGCCGACTTCCGACGTATCGGTGGTCGACCTCACCGTCGAGCTGAACAACGAAGCCACCTACGCCGAGATCTGCGCCGAGATGAAGGCGCAGAGCCAGGGCGCGCTCAAGGGCGTGCTGGGCTACACCGAAGACAAGGTCGTCGCCACCGACTTCCGGGGCGAGGTCTGCACCAGCGTCTTCGATGCCGACGCCGGCATCGCGCTGGACAAGACCTTCGTCAAGGTCGTGTCCTGGTACGACAACGAGTGGGGCTACTCGAACAAGGTGCTGGACATGGTGCGGGTGATGGCCCGCTGAGCCGGCGCCGAGCGGCCACCCCGAGCCGGGACCGAGCAGCCACCTGCTTGGCTGCAAGTGCTCGGCGAGGGCCCGGCCCCTCCGCGGGCCAGGCGCGTGGCCGCGAGTGGCCGGCGAAGGCCCCAATGCATGCTTGCGCTGGGGCTGAGAGCTTGTGAAGATATGAATCGTGCCCGCGCCGGGGTGGCCAAGGGCCG
>DAORNK010000307.1:0-5598 GCA_035440985.1 Rubrivivax sp.
GGCGCGCCGCGCCTTGCCCACGGCCCTTGGCCACCCCGGCGCGGGCACGATTCACATCTTCACAAGCTCTGACTCCAGGCAGCTCAGGCTCGGCAGGGTCCATCTGCGCCGGCGTCCGCCTCACCGAGGCCTCGACCCCGTGCGCCTCTTCGGGTCCACCATAATGAACCTCAACCCTATCGCAACTCAGGTCCAGTCATGTCAACACCACCGCTGACGATCAACGCCACGTCCGTCACGCGGGTGAGTTCTGGTGCAGGCTGGTCGATCAGCGTGGCGGTCGAAGTCACCGCCCCGGTGGTCTTCTGGCCGCGCGTCGTGGTCATGCTGCAGACGCCGGCTGGGCCAGTCTGGCATGACTCCGCCGAGCAGACGCGTATCGGTTGGCTGCCTCGCGGCCACTACCGTTTTGCGCTGGAGGGAGGCATCGCTGCGACGAGCTTCAAGGCCACACTGATCTGCAAGCAGGGGTTCGGCGAGATCGAAGCCGACTGCCACGAGGGACAAGTGCCTGCACCGGATTCACCAACCGCCGAGCGGCCTTTCTGGCGCATCGATACCCCTCCGCCCAGCCCACCGCTGGGTGTGCTGAGCTGGAGCAAGGGCCACAGCGACTGGTTCTACCGACACTTCGACCACGCCGCGCTGACGGTGATCGGCTACCTGCTCGGCGAGTCACCACTCTTGAAGGGCCGCATCCTCGACGTGGGTTGCGGTGATGGCATCACCGACCTCAGCATCGCCTTGCGCACCCAGTGCCAGGAACTGGTCGGCGTGGACCCGTTCAAGGGCTACGAACGGTTGCCCGGCATGATGCGCGACAACCACGTGCCCGCGGAAGCCTGGCCCACGAATCTGCGATTCCTGCCCGCCGATGCCAACCACCTGCCCTTTGAGGATGATTCCTTCGACGTGGTCATCTCCTGGGGGTCACTGGAACACATCGCCGGTGGTTACCTGCAGGCGATGCGCGAAATCAAACGGGTGCTCAAGCCGGACGGCCTGTTCATGGTTCACCCGGGGTTGTACTTCTCCAACTTCGGCCACCACCTGGGCGAGTTCTCGTCCGAACCCTTCTTCCACCTGAAGAAGACGCCCGAGGAAGTGCACCGCATCGTGATGGAGACACCGCCCCGGCGCATCGATCGTGCCGGCCACATTGCCACGCCGGCCGAGTACTGGCAGTGGTACAACGAACTCAACCCCATCACCATTTCGCGCTTCGAGGCCGAGTTGCGGGCCCTTGAGTTCGAACCCTGGCGCGTGGCCATCCGCACCGAAGACCTGATCGAGTACACGCCCGAACTGCAGAAGTACCCGATGCAGGACCTGGCCAGCCTCGAGTTGTACGTTTCATGCGTCAGCCGCAAGAAGCCGCGCCCTGCTTGACGGGTGCCGTGGCTGAGCTCGCGGCATGAGGTCCTCGTCCGGCGCGCACTACGTCGCCCTCGATCACGTGCGGGCGCTGGCCGCCTTCATGGTCTTTGCGTGGCATTTCACGCACGCGGCCGATGGCTTCCCGGTGCCCTTCGACTACACGCCCGCGGTCTTTCCGCTGGCCCTGCTGGACGAGGGCCACACCGGCGTGGCCTTGTTCATGACGCTCAGCGGCTATCTTTTCGCCAAGCTGCTGGACGGCAGCCGCGTGGACTACACCGCCTTCCTGTGGAACCGCGCGCTGCGCTTGCTGCCGCTGCTGGTGGTGGTGGTGGTGGCTGTCGGCATCAAGAAGGCCTGGCTCGGCGAGAGCCTCGCCGACTACGCCGACGCCGTCGTCAAGGGCGCCGTCTACCCATCGTTGCCCAACGGCGCCTGGTCCATCACGGTGGAGATGCACTACTACCTCGTGCTGCCGCTGTTTCTGCTGCTGTTGCGCCGCTCACGCTACCTGCCGCTCGTGGTGGTGGCCGCGGCACTGGCACTGCGCACCGGCCTTTGGCTGCAGCGGGGCGAGGTGCAGATCCCGGCCTACTGGACACTGGTGGGCCGCATCGACCAGTTCGCCTTCGGCATGATGCTGTACCACTTCCGCGGCTGGTTCGGCCGGCAATTGTGGGTTTCGGTAGGTGCAGGACTGGCCTTCATGGCCTTCTACGCCTGGTTCGATGGTGTGGGTGGCTTCTACCGGTACCCCGCCTATCCGTCGTCCAGCGCCTTGTGGATCGTGCTGCCCACGCTGGAAGGCCTGGGCTATGGCATCGCGATCGCCACCTACGATGCGCGGCTGCGGGGTGCCGATTCGTGGTTGTCACGCGCGGTGGCGCGTTATGGCGACTACTCCTACGCCATCTACCTGCTGCACGTCTTCGTCGTCTTCCAGATGGCGCGTTTCGTGCACGAGCACGTGATGAGCCTGTCCAACTTCTATGTCGCCTGCCTGTGGGCCTTGCTGGGCTTTGCCTTGATGGGCATCCCGGGCTACCTGAGCATGCGCTTCATCGAGATGCCCTTTCTGCGCATGCGGCGCCGCTACGTGCGCGCCTGACCGGCGGCCAGTGCGTCCACCGCTTCGCGGAAGGGCCGCGCCGGGTCGCGCTGAACGAAGCCGCGCACCATGTCTTCGTAGTGCGGATGCAGGCGGCGGATCGCAGCCAGTGCGCTCGCCTGCAGTGCGTGGCGGCTCTCGCTGAAGCTGGCCGCACCGGCATGAAAGACGAAGACATCCAACGCGTGCAGGTGCACCCAGCCGGCGGCGCTGGCCCGCACGCAGAAATCATTCTCTTCGCCATAGCCTGCGCCGAAGGTCCCTGCGTCGAACTCGCCAACTTCGTCCAGGCACTCGCGTCGGATGTACATGCAAAAGCCGACCGCCGTCGGGATGGCCAACGTTCGACCAGCGTTGGCCCGTGCGAACAGGCCGTCCAGACTGGCCACCGACTGCCCGGCGGGCAGCAGGTTGTCTTCGCAGAAGCGCGGGTAGCTGCAGATGGTGGCGTTGTTGGAAAACGGGGTCACCGTGCCGGCGCGCGCGGTGCCGTAGGCCGCCTGGCCGAGGCGATCCAGCCAGTCGCCGGCAACCTCGGTGTCGGAATTGAGCAGCACCACATCACACCGCCCCGCCAGCCGCATGCCGAGGTTGACGGTGCCCACGAAGCCCAGGTTGCGTGCGTTGGTGAGCACGCTGATGCGGGGATGCTCGCGGGCCAGTTCGCGCAGCCAGGCACCCACAGCGGGCTGTGGGCTGGCGTCGTCGATCAGCGTCAGGTGCCAGGGCGTGCGGCACTCGGCGGCCAGCACGCTGGCCACGCAGCGCTGCAGCACATCGAGTCCGCCGTAGACGGGCAGCACGATCTCGACGCTGGCTTCGCGCCGCTGCGGCAGGCGGTCCTGCAGTGCCAGGTAGTCGGCCGACAGGGGCCAGCCGCAGTCCACTTCCAGCACCCAGGGTCCGCCGCCGGCCAGCACGCCGGATGGCAGCGGCAGGTCGATCTGCGGGTCGTCACCCTGCAGATGGCACAACAGGTGGTGGGCACCCGCCTGAGCGTCGGCCAGGTCGATCTGGTGCCTTCGCCCCGCCGCCAGAACCTGCCGGCCATCGCGCGTGGCGCGCCACTGCCACACCACCTGATGGTCCGCACCGCGCAGCGTCAGCGCATGCAGGTGCATCAGGCCTGGGCGGTCGGCCGGGTCCAGGCGCAGCACGGCATCGGGTGCCAGACCGGCCGCCAGCGCAAAACGCAAGGTCTGCCGGTGCTGGCCGATGCGGCCCAGCACACGCACCGTCTGCACCGGGTCAGGCTGCGCCGCAAAGGCATACAGCGTGGCCACGAACACCGCGACGCTCACCGTGGGGTCGAGGGCCGGCACCGACGGGCGCAAGGGCTGTGAGGCCTGGGCCGCTGGCTGGGCGGCAAACACCAGCTGGTAGGTCGACGCATCGGGCTGGGCCAGCAGATAGCGCGCCACTGCGGGAGGCAGGTGGTCGAAGGGCGTCCAGAACTCGGTGAGGAACCAGCCCATCTCGATGGGCTCGACACGCTCGACGCGCCAGCCCTCGGCCTGCAGCAGCCGGGTGAAGGAACGCCGGGTGAAGAAGCGCAGATGGGTGCGGTCGAGCAGGCCTTCGGTGCCGTAGTTCCAGTCGCCGTGCATCAGCGAGACAGTCATGCCGGCATAGGACACGTTGGGAATCGAGACCAGCAGGTGACCGCCCGGCCGCAGCAGCGACCGGCAGGCCTGCAGCACGAGCTCCGGCTGGCGCAGGTGTTCCAGTACGTCGGCGCAGACAATGTAGTCGTACTGGCGACCGGCGAAAGCCTGCATCCAGCCGGGGTCCTCCAGATCCTGCACCACCAACCGGCGGTACCAGGGCCTGGCAGCGGCCTGTTCATCGGCGCTCAAGGTCAACCCATCGACTTCACAGCCCTGGTTCTCGTGCAATTGACGGCCCAGCACGCCGCTGCCGGTGCCCAGGTCCAGCACCTGGGCACCGGGCGGCACCAGGCCGGCCAGCACCGACAGCGTGGTCCGCTGGTCGAGATCGATCTGGCGGTGGTAGACATGCAGGTCACCCGGCTCATCGGCGCCAGCCGTGGATGCGGGCGGTCCGGCGTAGAGCAGGGCCATTCGGCCCTGGCTGTCGCTGGCGGTGACCTCCACCCAGGCCGCAGCCTGCCGTGGCGGCACCGGCAGATCCAGCGCCCAGCCGCAGTGCGACTGGTTCGGATCGCCCAGGAAGGCCGCCACGTCCGGGCGCGCCAGCGTGGGCTGGCAGTGGTGGTCGTGGTCGCCCAGCCGCACCCGCACCGAGACCGGATGGCCGCCTGCGGGCACTGCGGCCCAACCCTCGATCCGCCATAGGCCGTTGGCGAAGCTGGTCCGGTCCACCCAGCCTTGCGGGCCGGCACGCAAGGCCCAGGGCTCCACCGGTTGCTCAGCGGGGCTGGCGAAGAACAGGCCCAGGTCAAGGTCTCGTGCCAGGCCCTGGGCCTGGTGTTGCCAGGGTAGTGGTGGCGATGGGGCTTCAGTCCAAGCACTCAGCAGCTCTGTCCGCGACAGCCCGGCGGGCAGGCCCACGCAAAGCACGCCGCCGGGCGTCAACAGGCTGTGCAGCCGAGCCAGCCAGGGGCGCCATTGGCCCAGCGGTCGCTGGGCGAAGAAGCGCGGTGCCCAGATCACGTCAAACCGCTGGCTGGGTGCAAAGGCCTGCGCCGAGGCCGGCAGGGTCAGCACCGGCGCGCCGAAAGCCCGCGCCACGAAGTCGCGTGTGCGGGCCTGGGCCTCGCAAACCGTGAGCTTCAGATCGCTGTGAGCCGGATCCACGAAGCGCGCCAGGTGTGTGTGGCCGCTGCCGAACTCCAGCCACTGCTGAATACCCGGCACGGCCGGCAGGCGGGCTTGCTGAACTTGACGCGCGACCGCGTGCCATTGCAGGGCCAGATTCAGGCATTGGCTGACCGCGGCCTGCGGGGAGGCGGCGCGTTGCAGGGCCTCGATCAGGCCCGCATCGTCGCCATCCAGCTGTGCGCTGTGGGCCCGGCCGCCGCTCAGCCGCTGCAACAAGGCCAGTAGCCGCGGGTCGCTGCACAGCGCGGCGGCTGCGATCCGCAGGGCTTCGATCGGTGGGGTGGTGGCGGGGCTCATCGAGCGGCGGGGAAG
>DAORNK010000308.1:0-5583 GCA_035440985.1 Rubrivivax sp.
GGCGCGCTGGTGGCCGGCGCCGCGGGCCTGGCGCTGTCCGCGCAGGGCCTGGTTCCCGGGCTTCCCGCGCCGGCGGCACCTTGGTTGCTGGGGGTGCTGGGGCTGGGCCTGGTCTTTCTGGCCGGCAATGCGGCGCTGCAGTTTGGCGCGGCGCGCCTGCCGGCCAACGTGACCGCCGTGATCATGATCACCGAGGTGCTGTTTGCATCGGTCTCGGCCGCGCTCCTGGGGGCCGGTCAGATCACCTGGCCGCTGGCGCTGGGCGGTGCACTGATCGTCGGCGCCACCTTGCTGTCGGCACGCAGCTGATCAGATCTGCACCTGGGCGCCAAGCTCGACGATGCGGTTGCTGGGCAGGTGCAGGAAGTCGGCCGCGGCGGCCGCGTTGCGGTGCATGCTGGCAAAGAGCTTCTCGCGCCACAACGCCATGCCGTCGCCCAAGGTGGGCACCACCGTGTCGCGGCTGAGGAAGTAGCTCGTCTCCATCACTTCGAGTTGCACGCCGCGGCCCTGCAGCAGTTTCAGGGCTTCGGGCACATCGGGGTCGTTCTTGAAGCCGAAGTGCAGCGTGACCTGCCAGCAGTCGTGCCCCAGCGCGGTGACCTCGCATCGTTTGTCGAAGCCTATCCAGGGCACCTCATGGTGCAGCACGCTGACGAACAGGTTCTGCTCGTGCAGCACCTTGTTGTGCTTGAGGTTGTGCAGCAGCGCAAACGGCGTGGTGCCCGGCTCGGCGCTGAGGAACACCGCGGTGCCGGGCACACGCAGCGGTGGGCTGATGAAGATGGATTCCAGGAAGCTGTCCAGGGCGATGGACTCTTCACGCATCCGGTCGGCCATCAGCCGGCGGCCGCGCTTCCAGGTCACCATCACCGTGAACATGCCCACGCCGATGAGCAGGGGGAACCAGCCGCCGTCCAGCACCTTCACCGCATTGGCGGCCAGGAAGGTGACGTCCACCACGAAGAAGAACGCGGTGGTCGAGACGCACAGCCACAGCGGCAGCTTCCAGGCCCAGCGGATGACGAAGAAGGTCATCAGCGTGGTGATGGTCATGTCGATGGTCACCGCGATGCCGTAGGCCGAAGCCAGCGCGCTGCTGGAGCCGAACATCACCACCGCGAAGACCACGCAGAGGTACAGCGCCCAGTTGATGAAGGGCACGTAGATCTGGCCCGTGTCGCGCACGCTGGTGTGCAGCAGGCGCATGCGCGGCAGGTAGCCCAGCTGCACGACCTGCTTGGTGACGGAGAAGGCCGCCGTGATCAGTGCCTGCGAAGCGATCACCGCCGCCAGCGTGGCCAGCCCGATGAGCGGGAACAGCGCCCACTCCGGCGCCATCTCGTAGAACGGGTTGCGCGCGTTTTCCGGGTGTTGCAGCAGCATCGCACCCTGGCCGAAGTAGTTCAGCACCAGGGCCGGCATCACCACCACGAACCAAGCCAGCCGGATGGGGCGCTTGCCGAAGTGGCCCAGGTCGGCATACAGCGCCTCGGCGCCGGTGACACACAGCACCACGGCGCCCAGCGCCACGAAGGCGATGCCCGGGTGGGCCAGCAAGAAGCCCAGCGCATGGGTGGGCAGCAGCGCCACCAGCACCCCCGGGTTGCGCAGGATGTGCATCGCGCCCAGCACCGCCAGCACGGCAAACCACACCAGCGTCACCGGCCCGAACATGCGCCCGACCACTGCGGTGCCGAAGCGCTGCGCCACGAAAAGCAGGGTCAGCACCAGCAGCGACACCGGCACCACGAAACGGTGCAGCCCCGGTGCGGCGACTTCCAGGCCTTCGACCGCGCCCAGCACGCTGACGGCCGGCGTGATCACCCCGTCCCCGAAGAAGATGGCAGTCCCGAAGATGCCCACCAGCAGCAAGCGGGCGCGCAGGGCCGGCCGGTGCTTCACGGCCTGCGATGCCAGCGCCAGCATGGCGATCAGGCCGCCTTCGCCGTTGTTGTCGGCACGCAGGATGAGGGTCACGTACTTGAGCGTGACCACCACCGTCAGCGTCCAGAACACCAGGCTCAGGATGCCCAGGATGTTCTCGGGCGTGAGCGGTACGCGGCCATGCGCGAAGACCTCTTTCAGCGCATACAGCGGGCTGGTCCCGATGTCGCCGTAGACGACCCCGATGGCCCCCAGCGTCAGGCCGGCCAGGGCGCCAGGGCGGAGGGAGTCTTGCGGGTCGGCGCGCATGGCTTCAGGTGGGCCGATTGTGGGCCACAGCCGGGCCGACCCGGTTCATCAGTCGTAGTTCTCGGCGTCCGGGTCGGTGGCTTCCAGCTCGTAGGCGGCCGCCAGCATCGCCAGGCGGGCGATCACGCCGTACAGGTAGAACCGGTTGGGCGCGCTGGCCCCCGGCTTGACACCCGGCTTGGGCAACTGGCTGCCGCCGGCAAAGGCCAGCGGCACATAGCGCGAGCCGGGTGCGCACAGGTTCTCGTCCACGCCGCGTTCGGCATGCACGCGGTAGAAGCCACCGACCACATAGCGGTCGATCATCACGACCACGGGTTCGGCCACCGCATCGTGGATGCGCTCGAAGGTGGGCACACCTTCCTGGATGATCACCTCGTCCAGCGCTTCGCCGGTGCGCACCAGCCCCGCGCGGCCGCGCGCGACACGTTCGCGGTCGTCGAGTTCGCGGGCATCGCGCACGGTCAGGATGCCGGTGCCGCCGGCGTTGTCGGCCTTGACGACGACGAACGGCTTTTCGGTGATGCCGTATTCCTTGTACTTGCGCCGCACCTTGGTCAGCAGCGCGTCGACGTTGGACTTCACGCAGTCCAGCCCGCTGGCGCTTTCGAAGTCCACCTGGCCACAGTGCCCCTGCAGGGGATTGATGAGCCAGGCGTCCATCCCCAGCAGCTTGGCGAACTTCTTGGCCACTTCCTCGTAGCTCTGGAAGTGGCGGCTCTTGCGCCGCATGGGCCAGCCGGCGTGCAGCGGCGGCAGCAGGTACTGCTCGTGCACGTGCCGCAGCACCTTGGGTATGCCCGCGCTCAGGTCGTTGTTGAGCAGGATGGTGCAGGGGTCGAAGTCCTTCAGGCCGAGGCGGCCACGCTTGCGCAGCAAGGGCTCGAGCGTGAGTTCGCCGCCGTCGGGCAGGGCCAGTGCCGTGGGGGCCTGGATGGCAGGGTCCAGCGACCCCAGCCGCACGTTCAGGCCCGCCTGGTTGAAGATCTCCACCAGGCGCTGCAGGTGCTGCAGATAGAAGCTGTCGTGGACCCGGCTCTCGGGTACGAGCAGCAGGTTCTTGGCCTCCGGGCAGATCTTTTCGATCGCCGCCATCGCCGCCTGCACCGCCAGCGGCAGCATCTCGGGTGTCAGGTTGTTGAAGCTGCTCGGGAAGAGGTTGGTGTCCACCGGCGCCAGCTTGAAGCCGGCATTGCGCAGGTCGGCCGAGGTATAGAACGGGGGCGTGTGCTCCATCCATTCGAGCCGGAACCAGCGCTCGATGGCGGGCATGGATTCCAGGACCCGCGCCTCCAGCTCGTTGATGGGGCCGGTCAAGGCGGTGATGAGATGCGGAACCATGACAGAGAGCCTTCCACTCGCGCGCAGCGGGATAGCGGGCGCAGATTCTAGGCAGTTGGGGGCGAATCGACCCGATCCAAGGCCGCCTGGCGCGGCCGGCTGACTATTTGACGGGGATGCGCAGGCGGGCGTCGACCGACACCGCGGTGACGCTGTTCTGCGGCGAGCCTTCGATGACGCGGTCGGAATAGGTCAGGTAGACCAGGGCGTTGCGCTTCACGTCCACCATGCGCACGACCCGCAGCTTCTTGAAGATCAGCGATATGCGCTCGCTGAACATCTCGTCCTGGCGGGGTATCGGCCTGGCAAAACTGATCGGGCCGGTCTGCAGGCATTCGATGGAGGCTTCGGCCTTGTCCTCGGCCAGGCCTACGGCGCCCTTGATGCCGCCGGTCTTGGCGCGCGACACGTAGCAGGTGACGCCGGCCACCTCGGGGTCGTCGTAGGCGTCGACCACGATCTTGTGGTCCGGGCCTATCCACTTGAAGACGGTGTCGACTTCACCGATGGATTCGGCCGCAGCCACCAGGGGCAGGACCAACGGCAGCAGGGCAATCAGGCGCATGTTCGGGCGGAGCAGAGCGTATGCGATGGGTGGAGTATGCCCAGCTGTTGGCGCCGCCAGGAAAAGAGGGGCTGCGGCGCACCGCAACCCCTCTGCTCTTCAGGCCCGCTGGCTTACTTGCTGTAGGCCGTCTCGCCGTGCGAGGAGATGTCCAGGCCTTCGCGCTCTTCGTCTTCCGGCACGCGCAGACCCAGTGTCAGGTCGACGATCTTGTAGGCCACGATCGAGACCACGCCAGACCAGACGATGGTCAGCAGCACGGCCTTGGCCTGGATCCAGACCTGCGCGCCGATGCCATTGGAACCCACTGCGGCGGTGACCCAGTCGGTCACCAGGCCCGGGCCGCCCAGCACCTGGGTGTTGAAGACACCGGTCAGCAGCGCGCCGACGATGCCGCCCACGCCGTGCACGCCGAACACGTCCAGCGAGTCGTCCGCACCCAGCATCTTCTTGAGGCCGTTGACCCCCCACAGGCAGGCGAAGCCGGCCACGGTACCGATCACCAGCGCGCCCACGATGCCCACGTTGCCCGCCGCCGGCGTGATGGCCACCAGGCCCGCCACGGCGCCGGAGGCCGCACCCAGCATCGAGGCCTTGCCCTTGAGCAGCGACTCACCCGCACTCCAGGCCAGCACCGCGCAGGCAGTGGCGGAGAAGGTGTTCATGAAGGCCAGGGCGGCGCTGTTGCCCGCTTCCAGCGCGCTGCCGGCGTTGAAGCCGAACCAGCCCACCCACAGCAGCGAAGCACCGACCATCGTCAGGGGCAGGTTGTGCGGCGCCATGGCTTCCTTGCCGTAGCCCACGCGCTTGCCCATCATGTAGGCGCCCACCAGGCCCGCCACGGCGGCGTTGATGTGGACCACGGTGCCGCCAGCGAAGTCCAGCGCGCCCCACTGCCAGATCAAGCCGGCCTTGCCGTTCATCGCGTCGACGACTTCCTTGCCGGTGTAGGCATCGGGCCCCATCCAGTACCAGACCATGTGCGCGATGGGCGCGTAGCTGAAGGTGAACCACAGCACCACGAACAACAGCACCGCGGAGAAGCGCGCACGCTCGGCGAAGGCACCCACGATCAGGCCGCAGGTGATGGCGGCAAAGGTGGCCTGGAAGGCAACGAACACGATCTCGGGGATGACCACGCCCTTGCTGAAGGTGGCACCCATCGCGAAGGCACCGGTGGCGGGGTCGAACACCCCCTTGAGGAACAGGCGATCGAACCCGCCGACGAAGGCGTTGCCTTCGGTGAAGGCCAGGCTGTATCCGTACACCACCCACAGCACGGTGACCAGCGAGAACACCACGAAGACCTGCATCAGCACCGACAGCATGTTCTTGCTGCGCACCAGGCCGCCATAGAACAGTGCCAGACCCGGGATGGCCATCAGGATCACGAGCAGGGTGGACACGAGCATCCAGCTCACGTCGCCCTTGTTGGGCACGGGTGCCGGTGCGGCACTGGCCGCCGGTGCCGCCGCAGCAGC
>DAORNK010000309.1:0-5575 GCA_035440985.1 Rubrivivax sp.
CCCGGCCGCCTGACCCTGCTCGATTGGGGCGACAGCGGCGCGGGCCACCCCTTGCTGGACTTCCCGGCCATGTTGACCCGGGTGCCGGCGCCTTGGGTCGACACGCTGCGGCAGCACTGGGACGCCGCCTGGCGGCGCCACCGGCCGCAGGCCGATGTGGCGCGCGCGGCGGCGTTGCTGGCACCCATCGCTGCGATGCGCCAGGCCCTGGTCTACCAACGCTTCCTGGATCACATCGAGGATGCCGAGCATCCCTATGACCGGGCCGACGTGCCCGACTGGCTGCAACGCCTGGATGAAGTGCTGTGCGCAGAGTCCTAGGCGCTGCGCGCCCTGTGCTCAGTGCGCGCCGCCCAGATACGCATCCCGCACCCGCGGGTCGTCGCGCAGTTGTGCGGCCGGGCCTTCAAGCACCACGCGCCCGCCTTCCATCACATAGCCGTAGTCGGCCACCTTGAGCGCGGCGCGCACGTTCTGCTCGACCAGCAGGATGGCCGTGCCGCTGGCGCGGATGCTGGCCACCAGGTCGAAGATCTGCTTGACGATCCTGGGCGCCAAGCCCAGTGAAGGCTCGTCCAGCAGCAACAGCCGCGGCCGGCTCATCAGCGCGCGGCCGATGCACAGCATCTGCTGCTCGCCCCCGGATAGCGAGCCGGCCTGTTGCGCCATCCGGTCGCGCAGCAGCGGAAAGCGCTGCAGCACTTCTTCGAAGGTGGAATCGAACGCGGCGCGTGGCAGCGCGCCCCCGCCCAGGACCAGGTTTTCGCGCACCGTCATGTTGGAGAACACCTGGCGTCCCTCGGGCGCCTGGGCCAGCCCCTGCGCCACGATGCGGTGCGCCGGCTGGTTGGTGATGGCTTGCCCGGCAAAGGTGACGCTGCCGCCAGCGGCGTGGTAGATGCCCGAGATGGTGCGCATCAGCGTCGTCTTGCCCACGCCGTTGGCGCCCAGCACGGTGACCACGCCCCGCTGCGGGACCTGCAGGCTGACTTCGTTGAGGATCTGCTGCGCGCCCATGCGCACCACCAGCCGGTCCACTTGCAGCGCAGGTGTGCCGTGTGCGGTGTTCATTCGTCGCCCGTGCCCAGGTAGGCGTCCAGCACGGCCGGGTCCCGCCGCACGGTGGCCGGGTCGGCATCGGCGATCTTGCGCCCGAATGCCAGCACCACCACGCGGCTGCAGACGCGCATCACCAGACCCATGTCGTGTTCGACCAGCAGGATGGTCAGGCCCTCGTCGCGCAGACGTTCGATGAACTGCGCCAGCTCCGCCGTCTCGGTGTCGTTGAGGCCGGCAGCAGGTTCGTCCAGGATCAGCAGCCGGGGGCCGCCGGCCAGCGCACGGGCGATCTCCAGCAGCTTGCGCTTGCCGTAGCTCAGGTTGGCGGCCAGCTCGTCGGAAAAGGAAGCCAAGCCGACCTTGGCGAGCATCTCGGTGCTCACGCTGCTGATGGCCTGGCCGCGCGCGCTGGCGCGCTCGAACAGCGCGTCGCGCAGGCCGCTGTCGCGGATGGCACCGACCGAGACATTGTCGAACACCGTCATGTTGGGAAAGATGCGCAGGTTCTGGAAGGTGCGCGCGATGCCCAGGCGTGCCACCTCGAAGGGGCGCAGGCCGGTGATGACGCGGCCTTCGAAGACCACTTCGCCCGCTGAAGGCGGCGTGACGCCGGAGATCAGGTTGAACAGCGTGGTCTTGCCCGCGCCGTTGGGGCCGATCAGGCCCACCAGCTCGCCGCGGCGGATGTCGGCCGAGACGCTGTCCACGGCCGTCAGGCCGCCGAAGCGCCGCGTGAGCTGGCGCAGGCTGAGCAGCGGTGCCGTTGTCTCGCGCATGTTCACCAGACCTGCCGCTGGTGCGCGGGGTCGCGCCGGATCTGGCGGCGGATCAGGTCGATCGCCGAAACCTCGCCGACCAGCCCTTTGGGCAGGAACAGGATGGACAGGAACAGCACCACGCCCACGGCGATCATGCGGTAGCTGCCCAGGTCACGCAGCAGTTCGGGCAGCACCGACAACAGCACCGCACCGATGATGGAACCGTACAGGCTGCCCAGGCCGCCCACCACGATCATCGACAGGATGAGGATGGATTCGCCGAACTTGAAGCTCTCGGGGCTGATGTAGCCGGTCGTGTGCGCAAACAGCGCGCCGGCCACGCCAGCCATGCAGCAGGCCATGCCGAAGCTCTGCAGCTTCAGGCGACCGACGTCGATGCCCATCGCATCGGCACAGGCATCGTCCTCGCGCAGCGCGCGCAGCGAATTGCCGTAGTACGAATGCGTGAGCCGGTGCACCACCCACAGCGAGCCCAGCATCACCAGCGCCACCACGGCCATCCCCACCGCCATGCCCTGCTGACCGAACACACCGATGCCCGGGATGCTGCGGATGCCCATCGGCCCGCGCGTCACGCCCACCCAGTTCAGCAGGGTCACGTAGATCATCTCGCCGATGCCCAGCGTGGCCACCGCGAAGTAGATGCTGGTCAGCCGCATCGTGGGTATGGCCACCAGCGCGCCCACCGCGGCCGAGATGGCGCCTGCCGCCGGCAGCGTGAGCCAGAAGGGCCAGCCCAGCCTGGTGGACAGCAGCGCCGCGGCATAGGCACCGACACCGAAGAAGGCGGCGTGGCCCAGGCTTAGCAGCCCGGCGCTGCCGGTGATGAGGTTCAGGCTGGCAGCCAGGATCACGAAGATCATGGTCGTGATGGCGATCTGGTTGAAGTAGCTGGACCCATAGGCCATCAGACCGGCCAGCAGCAGCACCAGGCCCAGCACCAGCCACAGGTTGAGGCGCGATCTCATCGGTCCATCCCGCGCAGGCCCGCGAGCGAGTGCCTCACATCTTCTCCTTCTTGACGCCGAAGATGCCCGAAGGGAAGAACCACAGCGTCAGCAGCAGGAAGGAATACGAGACCAGCGCCTTCCAGCCGTCGGAGAAGAACTGCGTGGCCACCGATTCCGACACGCCCAGGATCAGCGCGCAGACCACCGCGCCGGGGATGCTGGACAGGCCGCCCATCACCATCGCCACGAAGGCCTTCACGCCCGGCTCGAAACCCATGTGCGGAAAGATCGCGCCCTGGTACAGCCCGACCATGATGCCGGCGATGGCGCCCAGCATCGAGCCGACCACGAAGGTGGCGACGATGGCGCGGCCGGTGTCGATGCCCACGAACTGCGCGCCCAGCACGTTGTTGGAAACCGCGCGGATGGCCAGCCCGATCCGGGTGCGGTAGAGCACGAACTGCAGCGCCACCAGCGAGACGAGTGAAAGCCCGAAGATGATCAGGTTGCCGTCGGTGATGGCGATGGGCCCGATCTGGATCGGCGTCTGCAGCAGGTAGTTCTGGGCGATGGTCTGCATCTCGCCGGAGAACTTCAGCTCCAGCGCTTCGCGCACGATGATGGAGACGGCCAGCGACGACAGCAGCGTGGCTTCACGCATGGCCTTGGATTTGATCGAGGCTTCGTCACGAAAGCGCCGGAAGGGCTTGAAGGCCACCCGCTCCAGCACATAGCCCGCCAGGCCGCCGCCCATCAGCACCAGCAGCAGCACCAGCCACAGCGGCGGCGCCAGGGCCGTGATGACCAGCAAGCCGATGAAGGCCCCCACGGTGTAGACCTCGCCATGCGCGAAGTTGACGACGTTGAGCACGCCGAAGATCAGCGTGAACCCGATCGCCATCAGCGCATAGACGAGACCGATCGACAGGCCGTTGACGACCTGCTGCAGCCAGACCGCGGGGTCCATCGGCGAGGCAGCGGCGCGCGGCCCGTGCTACTGGGCGGTGACGAACTTGCCGCCCTTGATCTGCAGCTTGGCCAGCGTCTTGTTGGGTTCGCGCGTGGCCTTGTCGAAGGTGGTCGCGCCAGTCACGCCGGGGTAGTTGGCGGTGGCCGCCAGTGCGTCGCGGATCTGCGCACGGGTGGCCGTGGGGCCGACGCGCTTGATGGCGTCCAGCATGATGCCCACCGCGTCATAGGCCTGCGCGGCGAACTGGTTGGGTTCGCCGTTGTAGCGCTTCTTGTACTCGGCCACGAAGCCGCTGACCAGCGGGCTAGGGCTGTCGGCCACGAAGGTCGTGCTCAGCAGCACGCCTTCGGCGGCGGGGCCGGCCAGTTCGATCAGCTTGGGCGCGTAGAAGGGCGAGGCCGAATACAGCTTGGCGCTGATGTTGAGCTGCCGGGCCTGCTGCAGGATCAGCGCACCTTCTTCGTAGAACATTGCAAAGTAGATGGCTTCGGGCTTGGTCTGCGCCACCTTGGTCAGGATGGCCTTGAAATCGCGCGCGCCGGGGTTGAAGAGCTCGGTGGTCGTGACCTTGCCGCCGGCGGCTTCGAAGGCCTTGGTGAACTCGCCGGTGGCCGACAGGCCCCAGTCGTTCTGCAGGCCGATCACGGCCACCGTCTTCACGCCGCCGTCGCGCAGCCACCGGGCGTTGAACGGCCCTTCCTGGGCCTGGGTCGTGATGTTGCGGAACTGCCAGTTCGAGACCTTCAGGAAGTCCGGATGCGAGGCGGTCTGCGACAGTTGAGGCATGCCTTCCTTGCCGTAGACCTCGCCGGCGGCCATGCTGGGGCCGCTGGCAAAGTCGCCCAGCACGGCCACGATGCGCTTGTCGTCGACGAACTTGCGCGCGATGTTGACGGCCTCCTTGGGGTCGGACTTGCTGTCCTCGTAGACGATCTGCACCTTGCGCCCGGCCACGCCGCCCGCGGCGTTGAACTTCTCCAGTTGCATGGTCGCGGCGTTGCGGAAGACCTCGCCGTACTGCGACTGCGTGCCGGTCAGCGGGATCTGGTAACCGACGAAGATGTCCTGCGCCAGCGCGGCGCCGGTGACGGCCAGCAGCGCGGCGGCGGCGGCGAGGGAGCGGATCGAAAAGGCCATGGAAATCCTCCGGTCTGGGAATCAGTGTTGAAAGCAGGAAGCGGTCTCGGCGCGCCATTTGCGGCGCCCGGGCCGATGGGGCGAATCAGGGCTTGCCGGGGCGGATGTGCAGCCGGCAACAGCCTTCGCGGCCCGGTTGCCAGGTGTCGGACTGCAGCGTGAAGCCGGCCTTCTCGAAGGTGCCGTAGTCCACCACGCCGCCGATGTCGCAAAGGTTGGCCAGCGCCGCACCCTCGTAGCCGGCTTCCATCCAGGCCTCCTTCAACGGGCAGCGGTGGAACTGGATCTCCAGTTCCTGGTCCGTGCACTGCACCACCTCGGGTGCGAACATGTGCGGCCCCTGCGGGATGTAGTTCAGGAAGGTGTCCTTCAGTCCCTTCAGGTCGGCCGGCGCGTGCTGCGCGAAGAAGCCGGCGATGGCTTCGCCCCGCTTGTAGATGGCGCGCTTGCAGACCTCGCGCGCCTTCTCGGCACCGAACTCGGCGGCCATCTCCTCGTACATCGCGGCATACACCAGCGCACGGCTTTTCATGGCGCCGCGCAGTTGCTCGATCAGTCGCTGTTCGGTCTCGGTGATCATGGCTTGTGGGGCGGATTGAGGCAGGGGCCAATATATCCTTGTTGGGCCAGGGCCTGTCGGTCCGGCTGCGAAAACCGGATCTGCTGATGCGATGAGCGAC
>DAORNK010000310.1:0-5567 GCA_035440985.1 Rubrivivax sp.
CGCACCCACACCGTCAACGCCAAGGCCGCAGCGGCCAGCGCCGCGAACGCTGCCAGCCGGCCGCGTGAGGTGGCCTTGCCGGATTCCGGGTCGGCCCGTGCCGGGGTCGATACCGGGGTCACTGGCGCGGCCAGGGTGGCCGGGTTCAGGGGCTCGATCTCGGTGTGGCGTTCAACCCAGCGGCGCAGTTCCAGCGACATCTCTGCCGCCGTGGAGTAGCGCTCGTCGGGGTCACGCGCCATGGCCTTGGAGGCGATGCCCGACAGCGTGCGCGATACACCCGGGCGCAACTCATGGGCCGGGGCCGGGTGGTTGGTCAGGACGGCGTTGGTGATCTGCTCGAGCGTGTCCCCCATGAAGGCCTTGCGGCCGGTGAGCAGCTCGTAGAAGACGACGCCCAGGGCGTGGATGTCGGTGCGCCCATCCACCAGGCCGCCTTGCAGCTGCTCGGGCGCCAGGTAATGCGGCGAGCCGACGATCAGGCCGTCCATCTCGGGCAAGGTGGCACGGTGGGCCACACGGGCGATGCCGAAGTCCAGCACCTTGGGCTTGTCGCGCTTGGTCAGGAAGATGTTTGCCGGCTTGATGTCGCAATGCACGACACCGCGGGCGTGGGCATAGGCCAGCGCGTCGGCCACACGGCGCACCAGCTGGGTCGCCTGGCCCGGTGTGGGGCGCCAGCCTTCGGCCAGTGCCTGGCGCAGATCGCGGCCGTGCAGGCGTTCCATCGCGATGTAGACACCGTGCGCCGACAGACCGGCGTCGTGCACGGTCACGATGTGCGGGTGGCTCAGGCCGGCCGCGGCGCGTGCTTCGTTGAGGAACAGGCCATCCAGGGACACGCGCGAGGGCATGTCCAGGTCGAACTGCAGCGTCTTGACGGCCACCGTGCGGGAAAGCAGCGGATCCCAGGCTTCGTGCACCTGGCCCAGGCCACCTTGGCCCAGCGGGCCTTTGAGGGCGTACCGGCCGATGTGCGAGAGCGTGGGGCGTTCATCGGGGCCGGGGTCGGCGGGGTCCGACGCGCCCGGCTGGCTCTCGCCGTTGAACCCGCTGCCGAGGTCGAAATGGGGCAGGTCCGAGGGCAGGGCCTCGGCGGGGAGCGAGTCGATGGAGGCGGCGGACGCGCCGGGCAGTTCCGGCCCAGGCGGTTCCATTTCCGGCGGCGGAGTGACCACCGTGGCGGCGAATTCGCTGTCGGCAGCGGCGGGCGCAGTGCGGCGCTTGAAGAGGTTGTAGCCCACAGTTGCACAGCTTAAGTGCTCAGGCAGTCCCTTGACACTGCAAAAAGGGCTGTTTTGTGCCTCGTTAACGCCTTGTCACCGCTATTTCGGACGGGCCGGAGTGCGAGAGTTCACGGCCCAGGCGTTGCACGGCCAGCTGCAACTGCGGCATGGCGCTGGAAAAGGACAGCCTGACGAAGCGCTCGGCCCGCGCCGGCCCGAAGTCCCGCCCCGGCGTCAGCGCCACGTGGGCCCGCCGCATCATGTCGAAGCAGAAGTCCCAGCTGCTGGTGCTGTGGCGTGAACAGTCGAACCAGGCGTAGAAGGCGCCGTCGGGCGGCACCGGCACCGCCAGGCCCAGCGCCTGCAGGGCCGGCACGATGAAGTCACGCCGGGTCTTGAACTCGTCGCGCCGGCGCTCGTATTCGGCCATCGATTCGGCTTCGAAGCAGGCCAGCGCCGCGTGTTGGGCCACGCTGCTGGCGCAGATGTAGAGGTTCTGGGCCAGTTTTTCGACCGGTGCCACCAGTTCCGGCGGCAGCACCATCCACCCCAGGCGCCAGCCGGTCATCCCGAAGTACTTGCTGAAGCTGTTGATGCTGATGACGTCCTCGCCCAGGGCCAGTGCGCTGTGCCCGAAGGCCGGGTCGTAGCTCAGTCCCAGGTAGATCTCGTCGACCAGCGTCACGCCGCCACGGGCCCGCACGGCCTGCACGATGGACGCCATCGCGCCCGGCGCGATCGAGGTGCCGGTGGGGTTGCTGGGCGAAGCGAGCAGGACGCCCCGCGTGGCCGCGTTCCAGTGGGCCGCTACCGAAGCCGCATCGAGCTGGTAACGCGACTCGGACGTGGTCGGCAACAGCCGCGGTGTGGCACCCACGGCCGAGACGAAGTGCCGGTTGCAGGGGTAGCTGGGGTCGGGCATCAGCACCTCGTCCCCGGGCTCGAAGAGGGCCAGGCAGGCCAGTTGCAGCGCGGCCGAGGCACCGGCGGTGACGACGATGCGCGCCGGGTCGACCGCCACGCCGAAGCGTGTGCCGTACCAGTCGGCGATGCGTTCGCGCAGTGCGGGCAAGCCGGTGGCGTGCGTGTATTGCGTGCGTCCGCCGGCCAGGCATCGTTCGGCGGCACGCACCACGGCCGGTGCGGCGGTGAAGTCCGGTTCGCCGATGTTGAGGTAGATCATGCGCTCGCCACCGGCGGCGGGGTCGCAGGCCGGGCTGCGCGCGATCTGATCGGCGGCCTTGGCGCACTCCATCACGTAGAAGGGCTCGATCAGGTCGAGCCGGCTGGCCGTGCGGATCATTGAGGGCCGTTCAGCGCCGCGGCAGGCGGGGCTCGTCGGGACGCAGTTCGGCCGCGCACTTGTCCAGCACGCCATTGACGTACTTGTGCCCATCGGTGCCACCAAAGGACTTGGCCAGTTCCACCGCTTCGTTGATGGCCACGCGGTACGGGATGTCCAGGCAGTGCATCAGCTCGTACACGCCGATCATCAGCACCGCATGCTCCACGGGCGAGAGCAGGCTGGTCCGGCGGTCCACATGGCGGGCGAGTACGGCGTCCAGTGCGGCAGCCTGTTCGATGCCACCGGCCAGCAGGGCGTCCAGATGCACCCGGTCGCACTTGTCGAAGCCATCCTGCTCGGCCAGATGGCTGGTCACGGTGGCGGCATCGGCCCCGGACAACAGCCACTGGTAGAGCCCTTGCAGGGCCAGTTCACGGGCGCGGCGCCGCGCATTGCGGGGTGCACTCCGCCTGCGGGCGGCGGGTGCCGGCGGGGATTCGGTCAAGAGAGATCTTCCAGCAGATTGGCCATCTCCACCGCCACGCGGGCTGCGTCACGCCCCTTCTCTTCGGCGCGCGCCCAGGCCTGGGGCTCGTCCTCGACGGTCAGGATGGCATTGGCGATCGGCACGCCATGGTCCAGCGACACGCGCATCACGCCGGCACCGCTCTGGTCGGCCACCAGCTCGAAGTGATAGGTCTCGCCGCGGATCACGCAGCCCAGCGCGATGAGGGCGTCGAAGTCGCCCGAATCGGCCATCGCCTTCAGGGCCACCGGGATCTCCAGCGCGCCCGGCACGCTGACATGGCGGATCTCGCTGCTGTCCACGTCCAGCCGGTCCAGTTCGGACAGGCAGGCTTCGGCCAGCTTGGCGGTGATGGCTTCGTTGAAGCGCGCACGGACGATGCCGATGCGCAGGCCTTCGCCGATCAGTTCGCCGGCATTGCCTTGATCAGCGCCCTGCATGCTGAAGGTCCACTTGGTTGGTGTTCATCGGGTGCCAGTCCTTGGGGCGTTCTCGGTCAGGCCTGGGCGGGCGCTGCCGTGAAGCCGGTGATCTCGAGGCCGTATCCGGCCATGCTGGGCATGCGGCGCGGGCTGCCCAGCAGGCGCATGCGGCGCACGCCCAGCTCGCGCAGGATCTGCGCCCCCACGCCGTAGGTGCGCAGGTCGAGCTGGGCGCGTGGTGTGGCCGGCTGGTCCGGGGCCGGCATCAGATGGGGGAGCAGGGTGGCGACATCGTGGCTGCAGTTGAGCAGCACCGCCACGCCGCCGCTGCGCTGCAGGGTACCCAGAGCGGTGTGCAAGGGCCAGGAGTGCCCGGCACCGCCGACATCCAGCAGATCCAGCGCGGTGAAGGGTTCGTGCACGCGCACCAGCACCTCGTCCTGCGGGCTCCACTGGCCGTGCTTCAGCGCCAGATGCAGACCCCCGCCCTTGTCGCGGAAGCTGATGCAGTCGAACAGGCCCTGCGGGGTCTGCATGCGCCGATGGCTGATGCGCTCGATCAGGGTTTCGTTGCGGCTGCGGTGGCCGATCAGATCGGCAATGGTGCCGATCTTCAGGCCGTGCTCGCGCGCAAAGACCTGCAGATCGGGCAGCCGGGCCATCGTGCCGTCTTCGTTCATCACCTCGCAGATCACGGCCGCGGGCGTGAGACCCGCCATCGCCGCCAAATCGCATCCGGCCTCCGTGTGGCCGGCGCGCATGAGAACGCCACCATCCTGCGCCTGCAAGGGGAAGATGTGGCCGGGCTGCACCAGATCGGCCGGTGTGGCGTCGCGTGCCACCGCGGCCTGCACCGTGCGCGCCCGGTCGGCGGCGGAGATGCCGGTGGTGACGCCACTGGCGGCTTCGATGGAAACCGTGAAGGCCGTGCCGTGCTGCGTGCCATTGCGCGCGGCCATGGGCGGCAGATGCAGCTTCTCGCAGCGTTCGCGCGTCAGCGTCAGGCAGATGAGGCCGCGAGCGTGGCGCGCCATGAAGTTGATGGCGGCGGGGGTGACATGGTCGGCGGCCAGCACGAGATCACCCTCGTTCTCGCGATCCTCCTCGTCGACCAGGATCACCATGCGGCCGGTGGCCAGCTCGGCCACGAGCTCGGGAACGGGTGTGATGGACATGCCGCGATTGTAGGCGGCGGGTCACGCTCGACGTGCCCGGGCCAGGATGCGCAGGTCCTGGCCCACGCGCTGAACGTCGGTGAATTCGAACGCATAGCCGTCGGCCAGGGCCTGCAGAGGGCCAAAGGCGGCCATTTCCCGCCCCAGGCCCAGCAGCGTGGGTGCCAGATAGACCAGCAGTTCATCCACTTGGCCGGTGCGCAGCAGCGAGGCGTTGAGCTTGTGGCCCGCTTCGATGTGCAGTTCATTGACGCCACGCCGCGCCAGGTCACCGAGCATCGCGACCAGGTCGACCTTGTCGTTTTCTGCCCGCATCAGCGTGACCTCGGCGCCCTGCGCCTGCAGTGCAGGGCGGCGGGTCGCATCGTCGTGCGCCGCGTAGATCCACACGCCGTGCGAAGGCGGTTGCAGCAGGCGCGCGGCAGGCGGGGTCTGCAGCCACGAGTCGACCACCACGCGCACCGGCTGGGCCGGTGTCGGCACCAGGCGGACGTCCAGCCTAGGGTCGTCTTCCAGCACGGTTCCGATACCGGTCAGCACCGCCGACGCACGGCGGCGCCACGCGTGGCCGTCCTGGCGGGCCGGCTCGCCGGTGATCCACTGGCTGACCCCGTTGGGCAGGGCCGTGCGGCCGTCCAGCGAGGCCGCGATCTTCATGCGCACCCAGGGTCGGCCACGCTCCACGCGCGAAAAGAAGCCGATGTTGACCTCCCGCGCCGCCTGCGCCAGGTCGGCGTCGGCCATCACGACTTCGATGCCCGCCGCGCGCAACCGGGCCAGGCCGGCACCGGCAACCTGGGCAAAAGGGTCGCCGACGGCCACCACCACCCGTGCCAGCCCGGCTTCGATCAGCGCATCACAGCAAGGTGGCGTGCGGCCGTGGTGGGCGCAGGGCTCCAGCGTGACCCAGGCGGTGGCGCCGGCCAGCGCATG
>DAORNK010000311.1:0-5560 GCA_035440985.1 Rubrivivax sp.
GGTCTATTCGGCCCTAGCCAATTCAGATGCCGAGCTGGCGCAGGCACCTGCCAGGGCCAGCGCAGCCACGTGCAGGCGGGATGGGGCGTTGGCAGAAGCGATGGCGTGCACGGGCGGATTTGTAGAATCGATTATCCATGAGGGTATTCGGCCCTCGAGCGCCGGCAGGCGCGATGTGCGCCTTCAGAGGATCCCCGATGCCCCCCCCGATCGCCTGGCCCAGTGCCGAGCGCCAGGCCCATTTTGAACGTTGGCTGGCCGGCATCGCGGGCCAGCACGGCCTGGACCCTGCCACGCTGAGCCTGGCTTCGGCCGATGCCAGCTTCCGGCGCTACCTGCGCGTACGCGGCAGCCAGGGCAACCTGATCGTGATGGACGCACCGCCGCCGCTGGAAGACGTGCGGCCCTTCGTGCATGTGGCCGGGCTGATCGCCCGCACCGGTCTGCACGCGCCGCGCGTGCTGCAGGCCGACGCGGCACAGGGCTTCCTGCTGCTGACCGACCTGGGCGACCAGCAATACCTGCAGGCCCTGCAGGCCGCCGACGAGGCGCAGGCCGACCGGCTGATGCGCCAGGCGCTGACGTCCCTGGTCCGCTGGCAGCAGGGCGTGGCCGCCGACACGCTGCCGGTCTTCGATGCCGCGCAGATTGGCCGCGAACTGGCGCTGTTTCCGCAGTGGTGCGTGCAGCACGAGTTCGGCCAGACCTGGAACGCGGCGCAGCAGACCGCCTGGACGAGCGTGGTGGAATTGCTCACGCGCGACCTGCTGGCCCAGCCCGCCGTCGCGGTACACAGCGACTGGATGCCGCGGAACCTGATGGTGTGCAATGAGGGCCCGGGCATCCTGGACTTCCAGGACGCGGTGCGCGGCCCCATCAGCTACGACCTGGCTTCGCTGCTGCGCGACGCCTTCCTGAGCTGGGACGAAGCCCGCCAGATCGACTGGGCGGTGCGCTGGTGGGAACAGGCCCGCGCCGCCGGGCTGCCCGTGGAGCGAGATTTTGGTGAGTTCTGGCGCCAGCTCGAGTGGACGGGCCTGCAGCGCCACCTGCGCATCCTGGGTGTGTTCTGCCGGCTCAAGCACCGCGACGGCAAGGCCGCCTACGTGCAGGAGTTGCCACGCTTCTTCGGCTACGCCACCCAGGTCGCCCAACGCTACCGACCGCTGGCACCGTTGCTGCGCCTGCTGGAGCCCTTGTCGGGCGCGGCGGTCCAGACCGGCTACACCTTCTAGCGCCCCGTCAGCCGTTGGGCATCGCCCTTGCGGCATAGACCGTCCGCAGCCTCGGGGCCCGCCAGCGCCGACAATCGGCCATCCACCCCACTTGCCAGCCCGGCGCCCCACAAGGGGGTCGGGCAGCTTGCCTTTGATGTTCGCCTTCTTCGAAAAACGCATCCGGCCGACGGCCCTGCAGGGCAGCGCACCGCCCGGCGGCCTGCTGGCCTTCTACTGGCACTTCGTGAGCCAGGCCCGCGGCCTGTTCGGGGCGATGTTCGTCACCGGCCTGGTGGTGGCGCTCATCGACACCTTGATCCCGGTCTTCATCGGCCGGCTGGTGCGGCTGATGGAAGCGCAGGACCGCATGGCTGCGTTGCAGCAGGCCACGCCGGCGCTGCTGGGCATGGCCGCGGTCGTGCTGCTGGGCCGGCCTGCGGCCCTGCTGGCCGACAGCCTGGTGCGCAACAACGCGGTGCTGCCAGGGGTGACCAGCCTGATCCGCTGGCAAAGCCACTGGCACGTGGTACGCCAGAGCTGGCCCTTCTTCCAGAACGACTTCGCCGGCCGCATCGCCAACCGCGTCATGCAAACCAGCAACGCGCTACGCGAGAGCGTGGTGAGCTGCATCCGTGCCGTCTGGTACATCTTGATCTACGGCCTGTCGGCGCTCGTGCTGATGAGTCTGGCCGATTGGCGGCTGGCCATCCCCACGGCGCTGTGGTTTGCCGGCTATGTGTTCTTCCTGCGCCACTTCGTGCCGCGCATGCGCGACCTGGCCAAGGCCAGCTCGGAGCTGCGCAGCCAGGTCATGGGGCGCGTGGTGGACAGCTACACCAACATCCTCACGGTCAAGTTGTTCGCCCGCGCCCGCGACGAAGACGCCTATGTGCGGGAAGTCGTCGACGAGCACACCGGCGCCATTGCCGCGCACATGCGGCTGATCACCACCTTCATGGGCACGCTGTCGGCACTGAACGCGCTGCTGCTGGTAAGCACGGCGGGCATCGGCATCGTGCTGTGGGCGCGCGGCAGCATCGACGCCGGCACCGTGGCCACGGCGTTGCCGTTGGCCTGGACCATTGCCAACGTGGCCGGCTGGGTGAGCTGGGAGGTGACCGGCATCTTCGAAAACGTCGGCGTGGTCCAGGAGGGCATGCAGACCATTGCCGTGCCGCACGCGATGCAGGACCGCCCGGGTGCGCAGGAACTGCGGGTGCGGCCGGCGCCGGCCGGCGGCGAGATCCGTTTCGAGCATCTGAACTTCAGCTATGGGCGAAGCGACGGCAAGCAGGTGCTGGAAGACCTGAACCTGAACATCCGGCCCGGCGAACGCGTGGGCCTGATCGGCCGTTCGGGTGCGGGCAAGAGCACGCTGGTCAACCTGCTGCTGCGCTTTCACGACCTGGAGCAGGGCTGCATCCGCATCGACGGCCAGGACATCCGTGAGGTGACGCAGGAGAGCCTGCGCGCGGCCATCGGCATGGTCACCCAGGACACCTCGCTGCTGCACCGCTCGATCGCCGCCAACATCGGCTATGGCAAGCCGGGCGCCAGCCGCGCCGAGATCGAAGCCGCGGCGCGAAAGGCCCAGGCGCACGAATTCATCCTGGGCCTGCAGGATTGGCAGGGTCGCACGGGCTTCGATGCCCACGTGGGCGAACGCGGGGTCAAGCTCAGTGGCGGCCAGCGGCAACGCATCGCCATCGCACGCGTGGTACTGAAGGACGCACCCATCCTGGTGCTGGACGAGGCCACGTCGGCGCTGGACAGCGAGGTCGAGCTGGCCATCCAGAGCCAGTTGCTGGGCCTGATGGAGGGCAAGACGGTGATCGCCATCGCACACCGGCTGAGCACCATCGCGCGCATGGACCGCCTCATCGTGCTCGAGCAGGGCCGCATCGTCGAGCAGGGCACGCACGCCGAGCTGCTGGCGCAGAACGGGCACTACGCTCAGCTGTGGTCGCACCAGAGCGGCGGCTTCCTGACCGAAGACCCCGCATAGGCTCGGGGCACCGGGCCGGGACCCGGCCGCGGGCTTGGCGACAATCGCGCCCATGATGGACCTCGCCGCGACCCTGATCGACTTCATCCTGCACGTGGACCGCCACTTGTCGGACTTCGTGGCCGCCTATGGCGGCTGGGTCTACGCGCTGCTGTTCCTGATCATCTTCGTCGAGACCGGGTTGGTGGTGATGCCCTTCCTGCCGGGCGACTCGCTGCTCTTTGTCGTCGGCGCACTGTGCGGGCTGGGGTTGATGAGCCTGCCACTGGCGATGCTGCTGCTGACCACGGCCGCGATCGCCGGCAACCAGACCAATTACGCCATCGGGCGTCGCGTGGGGTCCCGGGTCTTCAGCTGGGAGAAATCACGCTGGTTCAATCGCGACGCTTTCGACCGCATGCACGCGTTCTACGAGCGCTACGGCGGCGTGACCATCGTGCTGGCCCGCTTCATGCCGTTCCTGCGCACCTTCGCCCCTTTCGTGGCGGGCGTGGCGCAGATGACGCGCCGCAAGTTCACGTTCTACGATGTCACCGGGGGCCTGCTGTGGGTGTGCAGCCTGACACTGGCGGGCTACCTGTTCGGGAACATCCCGCTCGTGCAGCAGAACCTGTCCAAGATCATCTGGGCGATGATCCTGATACCCGGCCTCGTGGTGCTGTACGGGGCCTGGAAGGCGCGCCGCGCCCCGCTCTGAGCCCGCCGGCGCAGCGGCTCAGGGGCAGGCCGCGATCACCTGCGCCACCGCCGCCGTGAGCTTCTTGCCATAGGGCACATGCAGGAATTCATTGGGCCCATGGGCATTGCTCCTGGGGCCCAGCACGCCGCAGACCATCATCTGCGCTTTCGGGAAGCCCTGCGCCAGCATGCTCATCAAGGGAATCGTGCCCCCCTGGCCGATGTAGCCCACCGGTGCGCCGAAGTGGGCGTTGGAGGCCGCGTTGAGTGCCCCCTCCAGCCAGGGCGCCAACTCGGGCGCGTCCCAGCCCGTGGCGCCCAGTGCACCGGCCCGGCCGTCGGGCTGAAAGGTGACCTTGGCGTTGTAGGGCGCGTTGTCCTCCAGCAAGGCCTTGAGCCGGATGCTGGCCTGGTGGCCATCGACCAGTGGCGGCAGGCGCAGGCTGAGCTTGAAGGCGGTGTAGGGCCGCAGCACGTTGCCGGCGTTGCCGAGTTCCGGGAAACCATAGACACCGGTCACACTCAGCGTCGGGCGCCAGGTGCGGTTGAGCAGCGCCTGGACCGGATCGGTCGTGGTGGGCAAGGTCGGGCCGCCATCGGCGCCACAGGCCCAGGGGAATCGCTTCCACACCTCGTCGCCCAGGATGGCCGCCGCGGCCCGCGCCTGCGCCAGACGCGCAGCCGGCACCTGACAGTGAAAGCTCTCGGGCAACAGGTGGCCGGTCTGGCTGTCCTCCAGCCGATCCAGCACCTGGCGCAGGATGCGAAAGCTGCTGGGCACCAGGCCACTCGCGTCACCGGAGTGGATGCCTTCGGTCAGGACCTCGACCTTCAGCACGCCGCTGACCATGCCACGCAGGCTGGTCGTCAGCCAGAGCTGATCGTAGTTGCCCGCGCCGCTGTCCAGGCACACCACCAGACCCACCTGGCCCAGACGCGTGTGCAGCGCCGCGATATAGGCAGGCAGGTCGGGGCTGCCGCTTTCTTCGCTGGTCTCGATCAGGCCCACGCAGCGCGGGCGGGCTATGCCCTGCTGGTCCAGCGCCTCTATGGCGGTGATGGCTGCGTAGACGGCATAGCCGTCGTCGGCGCCGCCACGCCCGTAGAGCAGACCGTTCTCGTACTTCGGTGTCCAGGGGCCCAGGTCCTTGCGCCAGCCATTGAACTCGGGCTGTTTGTCCAGATGGCCGTACAGCAGCACGGTATCGCTGGAGCCCGCCTTGGTGGCCGGGACGTCGAAGAAGATCACGGGCGTGCGGCCCTCCAGGCGCAGCACTTCGAGCTTCAGGCCAGCCAGCCGGCGGCCTTCGACCCAGCTGGCCGCATCGCGCACCACGCGGTCGATCAGGCCGTGTTCGGCCCAGGCCGCATCGAACATCGGGCTCTTGGCCGGCACGGCGATGTAGGAAGTCAACGCCGGCACGATGCGCTGGTCCCAGGCGGCATCGGCATAGGCGGCCAGCGCAGCGGCTTCGACGGGGCGGGCGGGTGCGTTCATGGGGTCTCCAGTTCAAGCCGGGCCGGCAGCGCGGTGCGCCAGCCAGCGGGTCAGGTCGCCGAGCACCTCGTCGCGCTCGGGCTCGTTGAAGAGTTCGTGGTACAGGCCGGGAAACTCGCGCGCCGTGAGCACGGCCGCTGGCGCAGCCGCCGCAAAGGCGGC
>DAORNK010000312.1:0-5532 GCA_035440985.1 Rubrivivax sp.
CGCCTGGCGGCGGCGCCGACCCCGAAGATGCCGACGAGCAACAGCGCAACGAAACCCGCACCAGCGGCGACCAGCACGCTGGCCGAATACCACCAGCCGGCACCGCCGGCCGCGCCGGCGGTGAGCAGCGAGCCCAGCCGGCGCCCGAAGATGCCGGTCAGCCCCGCACCGATGATGGGCACGGCGACAAAGAAGAACATCGCCAGCTCTTCCCACTGCAGGCCAGGCTGGGCGCTACCGCCGCGCTGGCCGGGCGAGGGCAGGCCTTCGCCCTTGATGCGTGCCTGGATCTGATCGACCGCGGCGTTCAGGCCGCCGGCATAGTCATCGGCGCGAAACGCCGGGCGCACGGCGTTGTCGATGATCTGGCGCGCGGCCAGGTCGGGGATCGCGCCTTCAAGTGCTTTGGCGACTTCGATGCGCACGCGCCGGTCACCCTTGGAGACGACGAGCAGCACGCCGTCGCCCACCTCGCGGCGGCCGATCTTCCAGCTGTCGGCCACGCGCTGTGCATAGGCGGCGATGTCCTCCGGCGCCGTGCTGTTGACCAGCAGCAGCACGATCTGCGGGCCCGAAGCGGCCTCGAAGGCCGCCAGCTTGGACTCCAGCGCCGCACGCTGGTTGGCGGTCAGGGTGCCGGTCTGGTCGATGACGCGCGCCGCCAGCGCCGGCACGGGCTGCACGTCCTGCGCCGGCGCCAGTGTGGCACCTAGCAGTGCCCACAGAACCAGCAGCCAGCGCATCGCTTTGGTCCGTCTACCTGGAGGCGGCTGCCGCTGGCGCGGCCGGTGCCGGCTTGTCGAAGCTGACCGTGGGCGGTGCGGAAATCGCGGCCTCGTTCTGCACCGTGAAGTTGGGCTTAACCTGGTAGCCGAAGACCATCGCCGTCAGGTTCTGCGGAAAGTTGCGGGCCAGCGTGTTGTAGGCCTGCACCGTCTTGATGTAGCGGTTGCGGGCCACGGTGATGCGGTTCTCGGTGCCTTCGAGCTGCACCCGCAGATCCTGGAAGCCTTGGTTGGCCTTCAGGTTGGGGTAGTTCTCGGTCACCACCAGCAAGCGGCTGAGCGCGCTGCTGAGTTCACCCTGCGCCGCCTGGAACTTGTTGAAGGCTTCGGGGTTGTTGATCAGCTCGGGCGTGGCCTGGATGCTGGTGGCCTTGGCGCGAGCCTCGACCACCTTGGTCAGCGTTTCCTGCTCGAAGTTGGCTTCGCCCTTGACGGTGGCCACGATGTTGGGGATCAGGTCGCTGCGGCGCTGGTACTGGTTCAGCACCTCGCTCCAGCCTGCCTTGACCTCTTCGTCCAGGCGCTGAAAGTCGTTGTAGCCGCAGCCGGCCAGCAAGGTCGCGGCCAGCAGGGCAACCAGTCGGGTGGTCCATTGGGCAAGTTTCATCGTCAGGCTCCGTGGATCGTCAGTGGCGGGCGCATCGTACCCGCGTGGCTACAGATGGGGCAGCGCCGGCGCGATTCAAGCGCTCGTGGCCCGCCGGATCATTCGGGCTCCCAGGCACCGCGGCAACCACCCAAAGGCCGGCAGTGATAATCGCCGGCATGTGGCCCCAACTCCAGAACGACACCTTCCTGCGCGCCTGCCTGCGGCAGCCCACGACCCACACGCCGATGTGGCTGATGCGCCAGGCGGGCCGCTACCTGCCGGAGTACAAGGCCACGCGCGTGAAGGCCGGCAACAGCTTTATGGGGCTGGCCACCAACGTGCAGTACGCCACCGAGGTGACGCTGCAGCCACTGGACCGCTACCCGCTGGATGCCGCCATTCTGTTCAGCGACATCCTGACCGTGCCGGATGCGATGGGCCTGGGCCTGAGTTTTGGCGCCGGCGAAGGCCCCAGGTTCGCGCGGCCCGTGCGCGACGAAGCGGCGGTCGCGGTGCTGGACCGCTTCAACATGAGCCAGCTGCAATACGTGACCGATGCCGTCACATCCATCCGCAGGGCCTTGAATGGCCGTGTGCCGCTGATCGGTTTTTCCGGCAGCCCGTGGACGCTGGCATGCTACATGGTCGAAGGTGGCGGCTCGGACGATTACCGCCTGGTCAAGACCATGCTCTACAGCCGGCCTGACCTGATGCACCGCATCCTGGACATCAACGCACGTGCGGTGATCACCTACCTCAATGCACAGATCGACGCTGGCGCGCAGGCCGTGATGGTCTTCGACAGCTGGGGTGGCGTGCTCGCCGACGGCGCCTTCCAGCGCTTCAGCCTGGACTACACGCGTCGTGTCGTGCAGGGCCTGCAGCGCGAGAAGGACGGCCAGCGCGTTCCGGTGATCGTGTTCACCAAAGGGGGAGGCCCCTGGCTGGATGAGATCGCGGCCTGCGGCGCCGATGTCGTGGGCCTGGACTGGACCGTGAATCTGGGGCGCGCCCGAGCCCGCATCGGCAGCCAGGTCGCGCTGCAGGGCAACCTGGACCCCAGCGTGCTGTTTGCACCGCCCGATGTCGTGGCCCGCGAGGCGGTGGCCGTGCTGGACAGCTTTGGCCGTCCTGAGCGCGCCGACGGCAGCTGGGATGGGCATGTGTTCAACCTCGGTCACGGTATCAGCCAGCACACGTCACCCGAACACGTGAGTGCGCTGTGCGAGGCGGTGCACCACCACTCCAGGCGGCTGCGAGCAACCCCAGATGGCGTGGGCGCCGTCCGCCAAGGGGGATGAGCCAGGCCAGCGATTGAGCCGGTAAGTGGGTGCTCAGCCACCGCTGGTCAGCTGTCCGAGGGGCCCGAACCAGCGTTGCGCGGCGCGCAAAAAAACGCCATCAGGGCTTGACTTATCCCCAAAAGCGGCGCAGGCCCAGAAGCCGGTCGCAAGTGCTGCCAGGCCTCGGGGAAAAGCACCTGCTTTCGTGCTAAGTACTTGATGGATATGGAATTTTCGGATTGCTGTCGAATCGTGAACGCCAGACCAAGGCGCGCAGAATCAAGCACTTGGCGGCTCTGACCGCAGCTTCCCCACAAAGTTATCCACAGATTGAGCGAAAACCGGAAAAGTCCTTTTCCATCATGCACTTGCTGCGCTTTCTTGAGGTGAAACCTGGCTTTTCACCGGCAACTCGACGAGTGCGAGTCCTGGCTTGAAGCATAGGCTGGCCGTCGCCGTGGAAACCCCGCGCCACAGCGCGGTGGGGGGGCTGCTGAACTACACGAGTGAGCAGCCGCTTGCGCCAGGAACTTTGATCCGCGTACCGCTGGGCAAGCGTGAGCTGCCGGGTGTGGTCTGGGATGTGGCCCCCCACCACACTGTTGGCGACGCTGAACTGCGCGCTGTGGCCAGCGTGCTGGACGCCATGCCGGTGCTCGATGCCGACTGGCGGGCACTGGCCGCATTTGCGGCGGCCTACTACCAGCGCGGACTGGGGGAACTGGCCCTGAGCGTTCTGCCACCCGAGCTGCGCAAGCTCGACAACACGAGGCTGGCCCGGCGCGTCAAGCGGCTGCAGGCCGGGGGCGCCGCTGCAGCCGCTGCGCCGCCTGTCGTCCCCGCCGCCCCGAGCCTGAACGCCGAGCAGGCCGCAGCGCTGCAGGCCATCGCGCGGGCCACGCAGCCCGTGCTGCTGCATGGTGTCACCGGCAGTGGCAAGACCGAGGTCTATCTGCATGCCGCCGCGGAAGCGCTTCGGCAGGGGCAGCAGGCCCTGGTGCTGGTGCCCGAGATCAACCTCACGCCGCAACTCGAAGCGCGCTTCGCCGAGCGCTTTCCGGGCCGCATGCTGGTCAGCCTGCACAGTGGCCTGACGCCCGCGCAGCGGCTGCGCCACTGGCTGCTGGCCCACCTGGGGCAGGCCGACCTGGTGCTGGGTACGCGCTTGGCCGTCTTCGTGCCGTTGCCACGCCTGGGCCTGATCGTCGTCGACGAAGAGCACGACCCCTCCTTCAAGCAGCAGGAGGGTGCGCGCTATTCGGCGCGCGACCTGGCCGTCTGGCGCGGCCACCGCCAGCGCGTGCCCGTGCTGCTGGGTTCGGCCACGCCGTCGCTGGAGACCTGGCAGCGGGTGCAGCAGGGTCGCTACCAGCGCCTGGCGCTGACCGAACGCGTGGGCGGCGGTGCCATGCCCAGGGTGCGGCTGCTGGACATGAGGCAACTGCCGCAGATGGCCGAGGGCACGGAGCGCGTGCTGGCGCCGGCCCTGCTCAGTGCGTTGCAGGAGCGGCTGGCACGCGGCGAACAGGGCCTGCTGCTGCTCAACCGCCGCGGCTACGCGCCGGTGCTGCATTGCAGTGCCTGCGGCTGGAAGAGCGGGTGCCCGCACTGCAGCGCCTGGCGTGTGTTCCACAAGCAGGACCGTACGCTGCGCTGCCACCACTGCGGGCTGAGCGAGCGCGTGCCGCGTGCCTGCCCCGATTGCGGTAACCTGGACATCGCCCCGATGGGGCGCGGTACCGAGAAGCTGCAGGAGCAACTCGCGGTGTTGCTACCGCAGGCGCGTGTGGGCCGCATCGATGGCGACACCACGCGCGGCGCAGGCATGCTGCAGCAGCAACTGCAAGCGGTGCATGCGGGCGAAGTCGACGTGCTGGTGGGCACGCAGATGGTGGCCAAGGGGCATGACTTCCGCCGCGTCACGCTGGTGGCCGCCGTCAACCCCGACACCGCGCTCTTCAGCAGCGATTTTCGCGCGCCCGAGCGGCTGTTCGCGCTGCTGATGCAGGCCGCCGGCCGCGCCGGCCGCGATGCTGGACAGGCCGCGCGCAGCGAGATGTGGGTGCAGACCTGGCACCCCCACCACCCGGTCTACGCAGCGCTGTGCAGGCACGACTACGCCGCGTTTGCGGCGGCCCAGCTCGAAGAGCGCCGCGGCGCCGGTTTGCCGCCCTTTGCCGCACTGGCCCTGGTGCGGGCCGATGCGCGCAGCGCCGAAACGGCGACGGCGTTCCTGCAGGAGGCCGCGGCACTGGCCCGTGACCTGAGCGGCGTGACGGTCTACCCAGTGGTGCCGCCGCACGTCGCCAAGGTGGCCGATGTGGAACGCATGCAGATGCTGCTGGAGTCCTCTTCGCGCAGCGCCCTGCAGGCCATGCTCGCCGGCTGGCTGCCACAGCTCGACGGCCTGCGTGGCCGCCACAAGGGCCTGCTGCGCTGGGCGGTGGACGTGGATCCGCTGGTGATCTGAAGTCCCGCGTCTCGCCCTTTCACGCTCAGCCGGCCAGCACGCGCTGCAGCTGCAGGGCCTCGGCCACGTGGGCCGTGGTGATGGTGTCGCTGCCGGCCAGGTCAGCCACCGTGCGCGCCACCTTCAGGCAGCGGTGCAGGCGCCGGCCGCTCCAGCCCAGGCGTTCGGCAGCGCTGCGCACAAAGCGGGCCGCGGTTTCGTCGGGCTGGCAGAAGCGGTCGATGTCGGCCGGCTCCAGCTGGGCGTTCGGCTGGCCCTGGCGTGCCATCTGCCGCTTGCGTGCGGCGGCTACGCGCAAAGCCACCACCGCGCTGGGTTCACCGTCGGGCAGGGCCATCAGATCCCTGGCCGCAGCGGCCAGCACTTCGACCTGCAGGTCGATGCGGTCCAGCAGCGGCCCGGACA
>DAORNK010000313.1:0-5488 GCA_035440985.1 Rubrivivax sp.
CGCGGGCGCCTGCAACTGCGCGATGCGCCGGCCGCCCCAGTCCAGATCGTGGCCGCCGCGCCGCAGCCCGGCACGGTGTGGGTGGACGTGGCCCTGCTGGACGCGCTGCAGCTGCAGCCTGGGGACCCCCTGTTGCTGGGAGATGCCCGCTTCACCATCGCCCGCCTCATCGTCATCGAACCGGACCGTGGCGCAGGCTTTTCCAGCTTTGCGCCGCGTGTCATGCTGGCCGAATCGGACCTGGCTTCCACCGGCCTCATCCAGCCGGCCAGCCGTGTCAGCCATCGCCTGGCCGTGGCCGCGCCCGACGGCCTGAGCGCGGCACGGGCCGACGCAGCGGTGCGCAGCTTCACGGAGTTCGTCGAAGCCCGCATCAAGAGCGTGCCCCTGCGCGGCATGCGCGTGGAAAGCCTGCAAAGCGGCCGCCCCGAGATGCGCCAGACGCTGGACCGGGCGGAGAAGTTCCTGAACCTGGTGGCGCTGCTGTCGGCCCTGCTGTCGGCCGTCGCCGTGGGCATCGCGGCGCGCGAGTTCGCCGCCCGGCACCTGGACGATTGCGCCATGCTGCGTGTACTGGGCCTGTCGCAGCGGCGCATTGCCGGCGCCTATCTGCTGGAGTTCGGGCTGCTGGGCCTGGGCGCCAGCGTGGCCGGCGTGCTGCTGGGCCTGCTGGTGCACAACGTCTTCGTCTGGCTGCTGGCGGGTCTGGTCGATGCGGCGCTGCCCGCCCCCAGCCTGTGGCCGGCATTGTTCGGTGTCGGGGTCGGGATGACGCTGCTGCTGGGCTTCGGCCTGCCGCCGGTTCTGCAACTGGCGCGTGTCCCGCCGTTGCGGGTCATTCGCCGCGATGTCGGAGGTCTCAAGGCCACCTCGGCCACCGTGCTGCTGGCCGGTGTGGGCGGTTTTGCGGCCCTGCTGATGGCGGTGTCGTCCGATGCCCGGCTGGGAGCCATCGCGGTGGGGGGCTTTGCCGTGGCCGTGGGCGTGTTTGCACTGCTGGCCTGGGTGTCGGTGCGGCTGCTCAAGGCGGCGGTGCCGGACATCGGCGCACCGCGTTGGCTGACGCTGGCCACACGCCAGATCGCCGCGCGGCCGGCCTTCGCGGTGCTGCAGGTCAGTGCGCTGGCCGTCGGCCTGCTGGCGCTGGTGCTGCTGGTGCTGCTGCGTACCGACCTCATCAGCAGTTGGCGCCAGGCCACGCCGCCGGATGCGCCCAACCGCTTCGTCATCAACCTGCAGCCCGAGCAGGGCCAGGCCTTCCGGGACCGGCTGGCAGCGGCCGGGGTGCGGCAATACGACTGGTTCCCGATGATCCGTGGCCGGCTGGTGGCCATCAACGACAAGCCCATCACGCCGGACACCTTCGCCGAAGGCCGTGCCAACCGCCTGGCCGAGCGCGAGTTCAACCTGAGCCACAGCGCCGTCGCACCGGTGCACAACACGATCGTCGCCGGCGCCTGGGTGCCGGAAGAGCCCGATGGCCTGTCGGTGGAAGAGGGCCTGGCGCGCGACATGGGCCTGAAGCTGGGCGACCGGCTGCAGTTCGACGTGGCCGGTCAGGTGGTGCAGGCGCGCATCAGCTCGCTGCGCAAGGTGGACTGGGGCTCCATGCGCGTCAACTTCTTCGTGCTGTTCCCGCGGGCCACGATGCCGGAACTGCCTGCCAGCTACATCAGCGCGTTCCGCGCTCCGGCGACGCCGGGCTTCGACAGCGCGCTGAGTCGCGAGTTTCCCAACATCACCAGCGTGGACGTGTCGGCAGGCATCGCGCAGGTGCAGCGCGTGCTGGACCAGGTCATCCGCGCGGTGGAGTTCCTGTTCGGCTTCACCCTCGTGGCAGGCCTGGTGGTGCTGTTTGCCGCCATCACCGCCACGCGCGAAGCCCGCTCGCGGGAGTTCGCCATCATGCGGGCCATGGGAGCGGGCGGTCGCCTGCTGGCCCAGGTGCAGCGGGCCGAACTGCTGGGCGTGGGGGCATTGGCCGGCCTGCTGGCCAGCCTGGCCGCCGTGCTGCTGGGCTGGTTGCTGGCGCGCTATGCCTTCGAGTTCACCTGGAGCCCGAAGGCCTGGGTGCCGCTGGCGGGTATGGCCGCCGGTGCCCTGCTGGCGTTGGGGGCGGGTTGGTGGGGCCTGCGCGAGGTGCTGCGGCGCCCGGTGCTCGAGACGCTGCGCAAGGCCGGCGCCATCTAGCGCCGGGCCCCTGCGCTGCGGGTCAGTCGTTGATCAGACCCATCTCGGCGCTGCTCATCAGCCCTTCGATATCCATCAGGATCAGCATGCGCTCGCTGTCCTTCTCGCCCTGGCCGGTCTTGACGCTGCCGATGCCGGTGATGAAGGAGGCGTCGACCGACGAATTGAGCTCGGGCGCGGCCTTGATCTGGTCCTTGCCGAGTTCCAGCACGTCGCTGACCGAGTCCACCACGGCACCGACCACGCGGCCGCGCACGTTGAGCACGACAGCGACCGTGAAGGTGTTGTACTCGGCCGTCTCGCAGCCCAGCTTCAGGCGCAGGTCGATGATGGGCACGATCACACCACGCAGGTTGACCACGCCCTTGATGAACTCCGGCGCATTGGCGATGCGCGTCGGTTGCTCGTAGGAACGGATCTCCTGCACGCGCAGGATGTCGATGCCGTATTCCTCAGCGCCGAGGCGGAAGGTGAGGAACTCGCCGCCGGGGTGGGTGGTGGCGGCGGCTGCCGATGCGCTGGCGTTGGCGACCGCACGTGCGGCTTCGTGGCGGGCGACTTGGCCGGCTTCGCTGATCATCTCCATGGCTCGTCCTTGCAGCGGTAAAGAGGGTGTCCAGGTCTTATCGGCCGGGTGGCTGGTTTCTGAAGCCCCCGCGATGCTAGAAGCTCTCCCATTCGTCGCTGGCACCGCCGCCGGTGGCGCGTGCGGGGGTGGCTGGTGATGAGTTCGACGCCGGTTTGGCGGCTGGCGGCTTCACCGGCTGGGACTTGGCGGGTGTGCCTGCTGCAGCCCTTGGCGCGGCGGTGGTGGCGTCGTCGGCCGGCTTGCCAGCCGACCGCCGGGTGGCGCTGACCCGCTGAATGGTCTGCCGGGCCAGCGTCCTGGGGGCAGGGGTGTTTGTCGTCGGGGCCTGGCTGCCGCCGAGCTTGAAGCCGGCAACGGCGGATGCCAACTGCCGCGATTGGTCCTTCAGCGACTCGGCGGCGGCGGCGCTTTCCTCTACCAGTGCGGCGTTCTGCTGCGTCATCTGGTCCAGCTGCGAGACGGCCACGTTGACCGAACCGATGCCGGCACTCTGCTCGGCGGCAGCCGCGCTGATCTCGCCGATGATGTCGCTGACGCGCTGCACGCTGGCGACGATCTCGCCCATCGTGTTGCCGGCGTCCTGCACCAGGCGCGAACCGGATTCGACCTTCTCGACGCTGTTGCCGATCAGGCTCTTGATCTCGCGCGCGGCCTCGGCGCTGCGCTGCGCCAGGCTGCGCACCTCGCCGGCCACCACTGCGAAACCGCGGCCCTGCTCGCCGGCGCGTGCCGCCTCCACCGCGGCGTTGAGCGCCAGGATGTTGGTCTGGAAGGCGATGCCGTCGATGGTGCCGATGATGTCGGCGATCTTCTTGGAGCTGCTGTTGATCTCTTCCATCGTGCTGACCACCTGCGCCACCACGTCGCCACCACGGGCCGCGACTTCGCTGGCCGAGCTGGCCAGCTGGTTGGCCGTGCGCGCCGATTCAGCCGTCTGGTTGACCGTGCCGGTAAGTTGGGTCAGCGAGCTGGCGGCCTGCTGCAGGTTGCCGGCCGTCTTTTCGGTGCGCTCGCTCAGGTCGGTATTGCCCTGCGCGATCTCCTGGGCGGCCACGGTCAGGCTTTCGGCCCCACCGCGGACGGAACCCATCGTCTGGCGCATCGAACGCTGCAGTTCCTGCAGCCCATTCACCATCAGCGCCAGATCGGGCCCGACGTTGTGGACCTGGATCTCCTGCGCCAGGTCACCGTTGGCCAGGCACCGGGTGTGATCGCCGAATTCGCCCATGAAGCGCCGTAGCAGCGCTGCATTGAACATCAGGATGCCAAAGGCCGGCAGGCCGCTGCCCAAGGCCAGGCCCAGCGCCCAGGCGGCGGGCAAACCAAAGGCCAGCCCGGCGATCGCGGCCGTCTGACTGATGGCCGAAAGGGCGATGATCAACAGCAGGCGCTGGACCGACGAGAGACGGGCGAGCATGTTGAGCCCCCTTTGGCTTGTGTTTGTGAAGATTGGGTGTGGCGCTGCAGGCGCGCGGCTTCAATGCCGCGAACGCCGCACCAGCGAACCCACGTCCAGGATCAGGGCCACGCGCCCGTCGCCCATGATGGTGGCGCCCGAGACGTCGTCCACGCGGCGGTAGTTGCTCTCGAGGTTCTTCACCACGACCTGCTGCTGGCCCAGCAACTCGTCCACCAGCAACGCCACGCGGCCACCCTCGGCTTCCACGACGACCATGATGCTGGCCGACTTGTCGAAATCGAACCGGGGCACATTGAAGACGCGCTCCAGGTCCACCACCGGCATGTACTCGTCGCGCACCTCGACAACGCGGCCGCTGGTGCCGATGGTCTTGACGACGCCCGGCTGCACCTGGAAGGACTCGACCACGCTGGACAGCGGCAGGATGTAGCACTCTTCGCCCACACCCACGCTCATGCCGTCCATGATGGCCAGCGTCAACGGCAGGCGCACGCGCACCGTCATGCCGTAGCCCTCGGCCGAGTCGATCTCCACCGTGCCGCCCAGCGCGGTGATGTTCTTCTTGACCACGTCCATGCCCACGCCGCGGCCGGAGACATCGGTCACCACCTCCGCAGTGCTGAAGCCCGGCGCCAGGATCAGGCTGTAGACCTCCTGGTCGGTCATCGCGTCGTGCACGTCCATGCCGCGTTCGCGCGCCTTGCTCAGCAGCTTGGTGCGGTTCAGGCCCTTGCCGTCGTCGCGCACCTCGATGACGATGCTGCCGCCCTGGTGGCTGGCCACCAGCGTGATGGTGCCGTGTTCGGGCTTGCCCTTGGCCAGCCGCTCGGTGGGCATCTCGATGCCGTGGTCGCAGCTGTTGCGCACCAGGTGGGTCAGCGGGTCGGTGATCTTCTCGACCAGGCCCTTGTCCAGCTCGGTGGCTTCGCCCACCTGCACCAGCTCGACCTTCTTGCCGAGCTTGCCGGCCAGGTCGCGCATCATGCGCGGGAAGCGGTTGAAGACCAGGCTCATCGGGATCATGCGGATCGACATCACCGCTTCCTGCAGATCCCGCGTGTTGCGTTCCAGATCGGTCAGGCCGCTGGCCATCTGCTGGTACAGCGCGGCATCCACGCCCTTGCTGTTCTGCGCCAGCATGGCCTGCGTGATGACGAGTTCGCCCACCAGGTTGATGAGCTGGTCGACCTTGTCCACCGAGACGCGCAGCGTGCTGGATTCGGTGGTGCCGGCGGCCTTCTCGACGCGACCGGCGGCCGGTGCGGCAGGCCGCGGCGCAGGCCGCGCTT
>DAORNK010000314.1:0-5454 GCA_035440985.1 Rubrivivax sp.
CCCAGGGCGCCGCGCATGCTGCGCACCACGTGCAGGTTGTTGGGCGTGCCGTCGTTGGAAAAGCCCGCGCGCTGGCTCTTCCACTCGGGCACCTCGGCGAGCTGGTTGCGCACCAGGTTGGGCAGCGCCAGGTCCTCGAAGAAGACCTGCATGAACTCCTCCTTGCTCAACGCAAAGACGAAGTCGTCCTCGCCTTCGCCACTGTCGCTGGCCTGGCCCTGGCCACTGCCACCGCCGCCCTGGCCGCCCTTGGGGCGTTCGATGCGGTCGCCGCGCACGAAGTCCTGGTTGCCCGGGTGCACGACGTCGCGCACCCCGCCGCTGCCGTGGCCGAAGACGGGCTCGGTCAGGTCCTTCTTCGGGATGTGGATGTCCTCGCCGCGCTCGACATCGCGGATACCGCGCCCGTCGATGGCGCGGCGCACCGCGTCGCGGATCTGCTCCTTGTGGCGGCGCAGGAAGCGCTCGCGATTGCCGATCGACTTGTTCTTGCCCGCGAGCCGACGATCGATGATCTGCTGCATCAGCTGCTCTTGCGCACGCGCAGGTACCACTCGCACAGCAGCCGCACCTGCTTTTGCGTGTAGCCCTTGGCCACCATGCGGGTGACGAAGTCCTCGTGCTTCTTGGCCTCGTCCGCGCTGGCCTTGGCGTTGAAGCTGATCACGGGCAACAGCTCTTCGGTGTTGCTGAACATCTTCTTCTCGATCACCGCACGCAGCTTCTCGTAACTGGTCCAGTTCGGGTTCTTGCCCTGGTGGTTGGCGCGCGCGCGCAGCACGAAGTTGACGATCTCGTTGCGGAAGTCCTTCGGGTTGGCGATGCCGGCGGGCTTTTCGATCTTCTCCAGCTCGGCGTTCAGGCTGCTGCGGTCGAAGACCTCACCGGTGTCGGTGTCGCGGTACTCGTGATCCTGGATCCAGTAGTCGGCGTAGGTGACGTAGCGGTCGAAGATGTTCTGGCCGTATTCGCTGTAGCTCTCCAGGTAGGCGGTCTGGATCTCCTTGCCGATGAATTCGGCGTAGCGCGGCGCCAGCAGTTCCTTGATGAAGCCGACGTACTTGTCCTCGGTTTCCTTGCCGAACTGCTCACGTTCGATCTGCTGCTCCAGCACGTACATCAGGTGCACGGGGTTGGCAGCCACTTCGGTGTTGTCGAAGTTGAAGACCTTGGACAGGATCTTGTAGGCGAAGCGTGTGCTGATGCCGCTCATGCCTTCGTCGACGCCGGCGTAGTCGCGGTACTCCTGGTAGCTCTTGGCGCGCGGGTCGGTGTCCTTGAGGTTCTCGCCGTCGTAGACCAGCATCTTGCTGTAAAGGCTGCTGTTCTCGGGCTCCTTCAGGCGCGTGAGCATCGCGAACTGGCTCATCATCTTGAGCGTGCCCGGCGCACACGTGGCCTGGGCCAGCGAGCTGTTGCGCAAGAGCTTCTCGTAGATCTTGATCTCTTCGCTGACGCGCAGGCAGTAGGGCACCTTGACGATGTAGATGCGGTCGAGGAAGGCTTCGTTGTTCTTGTTGTTGCGGAAGGCCTTCCACTCGCTTTCGTTGCTGTGCGCCAGCACGATGCCGTCGAAGGGGATGGCGCCGAAGCCCTCGGTGCCCTTGAAGTTGCCTTCCTGCGTGGCCGTCAAGAGCGGGTGCAGCACCTTGATCGGTGCCTTGAACATCTCGACGAACTCCAGCAGCCCCTGGTTGGCCAGGCACAGGCCGCCGCTGTAGCTGTAGGCGTCGGGGTCGTCCTGCGAATGGGCCTCGAGCTTGCGGATGTCGACCTTGCCCACCAGGCTGGAGATGTCCTGGTTGTTCTCGTCGCCCGGCTCGGTCTTGCTGATGCCCACCTGTCTGAGGATGCTGGGGTGGCGCCTGACGACCTTGAACCTGCGGATGTCGCCGCCGTACTCTTCCAGCCGCTTGACGGCCCAGGGGCTCAGGATGCGGTTGAGGTAGCGGCGCGGGATGCCGTATTCGCCTTCCAGGATGGCGCCGTCTTCGGCCGCGTCGAACAGGCCCAGCGGCGACTCGTTCACCGGGCTGCCCTTGATGGCGTAGAAGGGCACCTCCTGCATCAGCTGCTTGAGCCGTTCGGCGATGCTGCTCTTGCCGCCGCCCACCGGCCCCAGCAGGTAGAGGATCTGCTTCTTCTCTTCCAGCCCTTGCGCCGCGTGGCGGAAGTAGCTCACCACCTGCTCGATGGCGTCTTCCATGCCGTAGAACTCGGCGAAGGCCGGGTAGACCTTGATCACCTTGTTGGCGAAGATGCGCGACAGCCGCGGGTCGTTGCGCGTGTCCACACTCTGCGGTTCGCCGATGGCCCTGAGCATGCGCTCGGCCGCGGTGGCATAGGCCAGCGGGTTGCGCTTGCATTCGGCAAGGTAGTCTTCGAGCGAGAGCTCTTCCTCGCGCGTGCGCTCGTAACGGGCTTTGAGATGGCTGATCACGTCCATGCGGCCTCCGGTGCCTCCAGCGGGGCGAACAGGACGCTCCTGCCCTTGCCGCGCATTGGGAGAGTTCTGATGAAGTCCCGGCTTGACGGGCCCGGGCTCCATCAGAGCTTTCCTGCTCACCGTGGCCACCCGCGGCGGTATGGCCCGCGTTGCAGCCCTGCAAAGCCATTCTGCGCCGAGACCCCGGCGTGGGGCTATTGGCGCAGGCCGCGCATTCGAGACCTGCATCTCGAATCACGACCTGTTCGGGACCATTGCAAGACCCGTGCCTTCGGCTGCCGGCCCTGCCACCTGCCTTCAACGTCTGGCGAGCGGCCGGCGATGACTGAACCGGCACACCATGGAGCCGGGTCGCGGTGATTTGGTTCCGCGGTGCGATGATGGGTGATGAACCGCAACCTGCTGCTGCTGGCTTTGTGCCAGGGTCTGTTCCTGACCAACAACGTGACCTTCATTGCCATCAATGGCCTGGTGGGCCTGGCCCTGGCGCCGCTGGGCTGGATGGCCACGCTGCCGGTCACGGGCTATGTGGTGGGTGCGGCGCTGTCGGCGATGCCGGTGTCGCGCCTGCAGGCGCGGCTGGGGCGCAAGCGTTCCTTCCAGATCGGTCTGGTGGTGGCGATGGTGACGGCCGCCCTGTGCGCACTGGCGGTCACCTGGCACAGCTTCTGGCTGCTGGTGGCTTGCACGCTGGCCGCGGGCTTCTACAGCGCCAATGGCGCGCTCTATCGTTTTGCCGGGCCGGAACTGGTGCAGCCCGCCTACAAGGAGCGCGCCATCAGCTGGGTGCTGGCCGGCGGCATCGCGGGCGCGTTCATCGGCCCGAATCTGGCCAGCGCCTCGCGCGGCTGGCTGGCGGTGCCCTTTGCCGGGGCCTATCTGGCGCTGGTGGGGGTGGCGCTGTTGTCGTTGCTGGCCTTGTCGTTCATCCGGTTTGCACCCCATGTAGCGGCGGCACCGGGTGCCTCGCGCGGGCGACCCCTGCGGGAACTGCTGCGGCAGCCCGCCTTCGGCGTGGCCATCGTGGCCGCAGCGCTGGGCTATGGCGTGATGAACCTGCTGATGGCCGCCACGCCGATTGCCATGCAGCAATGCCAGCATCCTTTCGAGAGTGCGGCGCTGGTGCTGGAGTGGCACGTGCTGGGCATGTTCGTGCCGAGCTTCTTCACCGGCCACCTGATCAGGCGCTTCGGTGTGCTGCCGGTGATGCTGGTGGGTGTGCTGCTCAACCTCGTGTGTGTCGCCGTGGCCTTGTCGGGGGTGGACCTGATGGAGTTCCTGGTGGCGCTCTTTGCACTGGGCGTGGGCTGGAACTTCCTCTACACCGGCGGCACCACGCTGTTCACGCAGTGCTACCGGCCCGAGGAAAAGAACCGCGCCCAGGGGGTGATGGATTCGTGCGTGTTCGGCACGATGGCGATCAGCTCCTTCTCGTCGGGTGCGCTGGTCACTACACAGGGTTGGCGCTGGCTGAACCTGGGTTCACTGGTGCCGATCGTGCTGGTGATGGCGGCGCTGCTGTGGCTGGCCGCGCAACGCAAGCGGGCGCGCTCAGCCGTCTGAGACGCCGAGCTTGTCCAGCAGGCCGTTCAGCTCATCCAGCGACCCGAAGGCGATCGCGATCTCGCCTTCTTCGCCGCGCCTGGTGCGCCGCTTGATGCGGATGTCCACCGCCGCGGTCAGCACGTCGGCCAGGCGCTCTTCGAGCCGAAGGATGTCGCGCGGCTTGGACTTGTTGACGGCGCTCGCGGGCTTGCCGGCCTGGGCGGCCCGTGCCACCAGACGCTCGGCCTCGCGCACGCTGAGCTTGCGCGCCGAGATCTGGTGCGCCGTCATCACCTGCTGCGCGGCGGGCAGGGCGAGCAGCGCGCGGGCATGCCCCATGTCCAGGTCGCCCGCCATCAGCATCTGCTGCACAGGCCCGGCCAGGTTGAGCAGGCGCAACAGGTTGCTCGCCGCGCTGCGGCTGCGCCCGACGGCCTGTGCCGCCTGTTCGTGCGTGAGTTTGAACTCGCTGACCAGCCGCTGCAGGCCCTGGGCTTCCTCCAGCGGGTTCAGGTCCTCGCGCTGGATGTTCTCGATCAGCGCCATCACGGCGGCTGCTTCGTCGGCGACTTCCTTCACCAGCACCGGTACGCTGGCCAGCCCGGCCAGGCGGGCGGCGCGGTACCGGCGTTCGCCGGCAATAATCTCGTAGTGCCCGGCGCCCACCGGCCGCACCAGGATGGGTTGCATCACGCCCTGGCTGCGGATGCTCTCGGCCAGCTCGTAAAGGGAGCCCTCGTCCATCCGGGTGCGCGGCTGGTATCGGCCGGCGCGCAGCCGGTCCAGCGCCAGTTCGGTGGGCTGACCCGAGGCGGCGACGGGAGTGTCGCTGACCTTGGGGCCGAGCAGGGCCTCCAGGCCCATGCCCAGGCCCTTGGGTTTCTTGGTGACCATGGCAGGGGATTGTCCACGAGGACCCGCCCCGGTTGGTTGCGCCAACGCTCAGTGGGCCTGGCGTCGACGCTGGGCGGGATAGTGCACGTCGCGTTCCAGGTAGCGCCGGAACTTCTGGATGCGCGGCGCATCGCGGCCAGGCATCGTCGCCAGGTTCTGGATCACGGCGTCCACACGCAGCATCAGCGTGCCTTGCGCGTTGCGCCGCCAGTGGCCGGCATGGCGCGCGGCCTGTGCGTCTTCGGGTTCGCGCCGGCCGATGGCGCGCTGCAGCCCGGGGCCGTCGATCCAGACATAGCTGCCGTCGTCCTCGATGTGCAGGGGCACACCGGCAAAGGCGTGGAAGCTGCCCATCTCGGGGCGCCAGAAGCGGCCGCGCACGGCCTGCGTGATGTCGCCCAGCCAGCTCGCGGCAATCCAGGGCACGACCAGCAGCAGCACGGCCAGCAGCACGGCCAAGGCCAGCAACATGGGCAGGCCGACGCCCAGCACGTGCAGCCAGCCCAGCAGGCCGGCGCTGCCGATACCGACGGCCAGCGCGCGGGCGGCGGGTGTCTTCATGCCGGGCC
>DAORNK010000315.1:0-5440 GCA_035440985.1 Rubrivivax sp.
GTCCGGGCTCAGCCTTGCCCACGGCCCTTGGCCACCCCGGCGCGGGCACGATTCATATCTTCACAAGCTCTGAGCCCGCCGCAGATCAGCTCTCGTCGCCGCTTTGCTGAAGGCGCCACATCTCGGCGTAGGGCCCGCCCTGCGCCAGCAATTGCGCATGCGGCCCACGCTCCACCACGCGGCCGGCCTTGAGCACGACGATCTCGTGCGCGTCCACCACGGTGCTCAGCCGGTGGGCGATGACCAGGGCCGTCTTGCCCTGGGACACGGCGCGCAGCTCGGCCTGGATGGCGCGTTCATTGGCCGAATCCAGCGCCGAGGTGGCCTCATCGAAGATCAGGATGGGCGGGTTCTTCAGCAAGGTGCGCGCGATGGCCACGCGCTGCTTCTCGCCGCCGCTGAGCTTGAGCCCACGTTCGCCGACCATCGTGTCGTAGCCCAGGGGCGTGCCGGCGATGAAGTCGTGGATGTGTGCCGCGCGCGCTGCCGCCTCCACCTCGGCGCGCGTGGCGCCCGGCCGGCCGTAGGCGATGTTGTATTCCACCGTGTCGTTGAACAGCACGGTGTCCTGCGGCACGATGCCGATGGCGCGGCGCAGGCTGACCTGCGTCACCGAGCGCAGTTCCTGCCCATCGATGGTGATGGCGCCGGAGTTGATGTCGTAGAACCGGTACAACAGCCGCGCCAGCGTGGACTTGCCGGCCCCCGAAGGCCCGACCACCGCCACCGTCTTGCCCGGCGGGATCTCGAAGCTCACGTCGTGCAGGATCGGACGCGTCGCGTCATACGAGAAGTTGACATGCTCGAAGCGCACACTCCCTTGCGTCACCATCAGCTCGGGCGCACCGGGCCGGTCGTCGACCTCGCGGTGGCGATCCATCAGCGTGAACATCTTGTCCAGGTCGGTCAGCGCCTGCTTGATCTCGCGGTACATCACGCCCAGGAAGTTCAGCGGGATGTAGAGCTGGATCATGAAGGCGTTGATCATCACCAGGTCGCCCAGGGTGAGCCGGCCTTCGGCCACGCCCAGCGTGGCGCGCCACAGCATGGCCACCAGCGCCACGGCGATGATCAGCTGCTGGCCGGCGTTGAGCAGGCTGAGCGTGCTCTGGGTCTTGAGCGAGGCGCGGCGCAGCTTTTCCAGGTTCTCGTCGTAGCGGCGCGCCTCGAAGTCCTCGTTGTTGAAGTACTTGACGGTCTCGTAGTTCAGCAGCGAATCGATGGCGCGCGCGTGCGCCGTCGAGTCCAGCTCGTTCATCTGCTTGCGGAACTGCGTGCGCCACTCGGTCACCAGGATGGTGAAGGTGATGTACAGCGCCAGCGCGGCGATGGTGATCCAGGCAAACCAGGCGTCGAACCTGATGGCCAGCAGCGACAGCACCAGCGTCACTTCGATCAGCGTCGGGAAGATGCTGTACAGCGAATACGAGATCAGCGAGTGCACGGCGCGCGTACCCCGTTCGATGTCGCGCGTCATGCCGCCGGTCTGGCGTTCCAGGTGAAAGCGCAGGCTCAGTCCGTGCAGATGCCGGAAGACCTGCAGGCTGATGCTGCGCGCCGTGCCTTCGGTGGCCTTGGCGAAGATCAGCTCGCGCAGTTCGGTGAACAGCGAGGTGCTCAGCCGCAGCGCGCCATAGGCCACCACCAGCCCCACCGGCACGACCAGCAGCGCGGCCGCCTCGCCCGGCTTGAAGGACATCGCATCCACCAGGTTCTTGAGCAGCACCGGCACGCCGACGTTGGCCACCTTGGCCGCCACCAGGAAGGCCAGCGCCGTGCCCACCCGCCAGCGGTAGCGCCACAGGTAGGGCAGCAGACGCGCCAGCGTTCTCCAGTCGGAGCGGCCGGCCCCGGTTGCGGGTGCCGCCGCCACGGGCCCGGCCCTCAGTGCGTGGTTGCGCATGGCGGGCGAAGCGTGGCAGCGGGTACAGTGAAGGGCATGCCGGCATTGTCGCCGGTCCCCCTGCTTCGCCGCACCCCTGAGGTCTTGCCCATGCCCGACCCGTCCGCCCTGCCCCGCCCCATGCTGGCTCCCGGCAGTCTGCCCGACGGCGCCGAACTGGTGCTGCGCGTGATGCCGCTGCCGGCCGACGTCAACGCCAACGGCGACATCTTCGGCGGCTGGATCATGGCCCAGGTGGACCTGGCCGGCGCGGTGCTGCCCAGCCGCATCGCCAAGGGGCGCATCGCCACGGTGGCCGTCAACCAGTTCATCTTCAAGCAGCCGGTGAGCCTGGGCGACCTGCTGAGCTTCTATGCCCATGTGACGCGCATCGGCCGCACGTCGGTCAGCGTGCACGTGGCGGTCTACGCCGAACGCAACCCGGCCAAGCTGCAGATCGTCAAGGTCACCGAAGCCGACCTCACCTACGTGGCCATCGACAGCAACGGCCAGCCGCGGGCCCTGCCCTTGTGATCCCCCTGTCCATCCTGGACCTCGCGCCCATCGTCGAAGGGGGCGACGCGGCGCTGGCGCTGCACAACTCGCTGGACCTGGCCCGCCATGCCGAGACCTGGGGCTATCGCCGCTACTGGGTTGCCGAGCACCACAACATGGACGGTGTGGCCAGTTCGGCCACCGCGGTGCTGATCGGCTACATCGCGGGCGGCACGCAGCGCATCCGCGTGGGCGCCGGCGGCATCATGCTGCCCAACCACGCCCCGCTGGTGGTGGCCGAACAGTTCGGCACGCTGGCCACGCTGTACCCCGGCCGCATCGACCTGGGCCTGGGCCGGGCACCGGGCACCGATCGCCACACCGCGATGGCGCTGCGCCGCCACCTGCACGCCGCCGACGAACAGGGCTTTCCCGACGACGTGCTGGAACTGCAGGCTTACCTGTCGGAGGCCGGCGCCAGGCAGGCTGTGCGGGCCATTCCCGGCATGGGCACCCAGGTACCGATCTGGCTGCTGGGCTCCAGCCTCTATGGGGCACAACTGGCCGCCCATCTGGGCCTGCCCTATGCCTTTGCGTCGCACTTCGCACCAGAGATGCTGCTGCAGGCCCTGGCCGTCTACCGCCGCAGCTACCGCCCTTCGGCCGCCTGGCCCAGGCCCTTTGCGATGGTGGGCGTCAACGTCGTGGCCGCCGAGACGGACGCCGTCGCCGCACAGCTGTTCACCTCCATCCAGCAGCGCTTTGTGGGCATGCAGCGCGGCCAGCGTGGGCCCCTGCCCCGTCCCATCAGCCCCGAAACGCTGGACACGCTGTGGACGCCGCAGGAGCGCGTGGCCGTGCAGCAGATGCTGGCCGCCTCGGCGGTGGGATCACCGGATGCGGTGCGCGCCCAGCTGCAGTCCATCGTCGACCAGACCGCCGCCGACGAACTGATCGTCGCCAGCGCCGTGCATGAGCACGCGGCGCGTCTGCGATCCTACGAATTGCTGGCGGGCGTGGGCCTGGTCCTGCAGGCCGCCACCGCGGCCTGATCACCCTCCATGCCCCGGCCACCGAGCAAGGCACGCAACCAGTCCAGGTCTTGGGCCAGCAGCGCCGGGTCGGCGTCGCGCAGGCCTCTGAACGGCATGGCCAGGCCGCGCTGCCGCAGCACGCCCTGCAGCGCTTCGATGAACACGCCGGCCGGCAATCCCCTTCGGTCCGCAGATTCGTGGACGGCACAGCCGGGGCTGTGTTCGTTGCCCCCCAGCACCGCCAGCACCTCGGTACCCGCGTCCAGGCTGGCCTGGATGCGCCCGGCCACGGCGGTGGCCAGCATGGCACAGCCCTGCACACCATCGGCCGAGCGCATGGCCGCACCCAGCGTGACCCCTGGGGCGCGCTGGCGTGCCGGCCCCAGGCAGGCGATCTCCGGACAAGGCATCACCAGCAGGCCGACACCGTGCGCATGGCACAGATTCAGGGCTTCCCACGACAGGGCTGGGGAGCGGGCGGCGCCGGCATCGCGCACGTTCTGATTGACCACGCACTCGATCACGGCCACCACGCGCCGGCCCCTGCCGTCTTCAGGCCCGCCGGACCGCGCCGTCGGGCTCACGCGCCGCCACCAGTGCTTCACGGCCCGGCGCCCGCGCGCGTCAATCGACGAAGAAGTCCGGTATGAACTCCGTCGTGCCCGGCTTCACCGCATAGCGGTCCAGGTCCGTCACGCCGTGGCGGGCCAGCACCTCGTCGTCGATGAAGAAGTGGCCGCTGGTGGCCTTGGCGTCGCTGGTGAGGATGTAGAAGGCCGCATCGGCCAGGATCTCCGGCTGGCGGCACCGGTCCAGGTCCACGCCCGGGATCATCTGCAGCGCCGCGGTCGCGATGGCGGTACGCGGCCACAAGCTGTTGACGGCAATGCCCAGTGGTCGGAATTCGCCGGCATGGCCCAGCGTGCATTCGCTCATGCCGTACTTGGCCATCGTGTAGGCGACATGGCCGCGGAACCAGTGCTCCTTCATGCTCAGCGGCGGGCTCATGTTCAGCACATGCGGGTTGCGCCCGGCCTTGGCACTCTTGATGAGCTCCGGCAAGCAGGCCTGGGTGCAGGCAAAGGTGCCGCGCACGTTGACGCCGAACATCAGGTCGAAGCGCTTCATCGGCGTGGCCAGCGTGGGCGTGAGGTTGATGGCGCTGGCGTTGTTGATGAGGATGTCGATGCCGCCGAAGTGCGCCACGGCCGCCTGCACCGCCGCGGCCACCGCGGCTTCGTCGCGGATGTCGGTCTGCACCGGCAGCGCCTGGCCGCCAGCGGCCACGACTTCGGCCGCGGCACTGGCCAGCGTACCCGGCAGCTTGGGGTTGGGATCCACCGTCTTGGCCAGCAGCACGATGTTCGCGCCTTCAGCTGCCGCCCGCCGGGCGATGGCCAGCCCGATGCCGCGGCTGGCCCCGGTGATGAACAGGGTCTTGCCCTGCAGGCTGAAAGGGCTGTTCATGCGGGGCTTTCGAGAATGAGGCCGGGCCACACGCGGGTGGCGACATGCTCGGCAATGGCTGCCGCGCAGTAGCGGTAGACCGGCGCACCCGGGTGGAAACCGTCGGCCGCCATCGCACCCGGGGTCAGGGGCATGTTCATCGGGACGCTGGAGACGTCGCGCCGGGTTCGGGCCCAGCGTTCGAGGGCCCGGTTGTGGCGCCTGGCATCCGTCCCGGCCACCCAGCGCAGGGGTTGCGGCAGGCCCGGAAAGCGGTGGACCGGTGGCAGCGGGGCAAAGGCCACGTGCTGCACGCTGCGGGCGTTGCGCAGCCAGTTGGCCAAGGCTTCGCGCGCCGAGACCGCGTGGTGCGAAGGCACCTGCTCCACCACGTCGTTGACCCCCGTGACCACCACCGCAAGATCGGCCTGCATGGCGGGCTCGCGTTGCAGCAGGTGCAAGGTGCCGGCCGTCGTCAGGCCCGAGTGGGCCACCAGCCGCCAGTGCACCCGCGCAGCGCAGGTCTGCGCCAGGCGTCCGGCCAGCAGCACGGCCAGGGCCTCGCGCTGGCTGACCACGCCGA
>DAORNK010000316.1:0-5428 GCA_035440985.1 Rubrivivax sp.
AGCGGCTTCGCGCGCTGCGCGCTCGGCTTCTTCGCGGTGGCGCCGGGCTTCAGCCAGGTCTTCTTCCTGCTTGCGGATGGCTTCGGCCTGGGCGCGGGCTTCTTCCTCGCGGCGCTGCAGATCGAGTTCTTCCTCGCTCGGGCCGCTGGCCTCTTCGACACCGGCCGGCGTATCGTCGCGCTTGACGAAGACGCGCTTCTTGCGCACCTCGACCTGGATGGTGCGCGCACGGCCGCTGGAATCAGCCTGCTTGATTTCGGTACTGGTCTTGCGCGTCAGCGTGATCTTCTTGCGCTCGGTGCCGGTGGCGGTGCCATGGGAGGTGCGCAAGAAGTCCAGCAGGCGCTCCTTGTCGGCCTCGGTGAGCGCGTCTTCGGGTGACTGCTTGGTCACGCCGGCCGAATGCAGCTGTTCCAGCAGCGCCGTCGTGGGGCGGCCTAGCTGCGCTGCAAACTGGGCGACAGTGGTGACGGCCATGGGGCTATGTTCCTCGGGTGTTTCGTGCGGACGTCAGGCGGCGGGCTGCATGGTCAGGCCGTGAACCAGTGTTCACGGGCCTTCATGATGAGGGCCTTGGCGCTCTCGTCGTCCATCGCGGTGATCTCGGTCAGTTCGTCCACGGCCAGGTCGGCCAGGTCGTCGCGGGTGTGAATGCCGCCCACGGCCAGCTTGCTGATGAGTTCGGGCGTGAGGCCTTCCAGGTCGCGCAGATCCTGCGACACCGATTCGACCTTCTCTTCCTTCTCGATCTCCATCGTCAGGAGCGCGTCCTTGGCACGCGTGCGCAGTTCGTGCACGGTGTCCTCGTCGAAGGATTCGATCTCCAGCATCTCCTGCAGCGGCACGTAGGCAACTTCTTCCAGGCTGCTGAAGCCCTCGGCGATGAGGATGTCGGCCACCTCGGCGTCGACGTCGAGCTTGTCGACGAAGAGTGCACGCACCGATTCGCTCTCGCCGGCCTGCTTGGCCTGCGACTCCTCGGCCGTCATGATGTTGATGCGCCAGCCGGTCAGCTCGGATGCCAGGCGCACATTCTGGCCGCCGCGCCCGATGGCGATGGCGAGGTTCTCTTCGTCGACCACCACGTCCATCGCGTGGCGCTCTTCGTCGACCACGATGCTCTGCACATTGGCCGGCGCCAGCGCGCCGATGACGAACTGCGCCGGGTCTTCGGACCACAGCACGATGTCCACACGCTCGCCGGCCAGTTCATTGGTCACGGCATTCACGCGCGAACCGCGCACCCCGACGCAGGTGCCGATGGGGTCGACGCGGCGGTCATGGCTGACCACGGCGATCTTGGCGCGGCTGCCGGCGTCGCGGGCGCAGCTCTTGATTTCCAGCAGGCCCTGCTCGATCTCGGGCACCTCCTGCGCGAACAGCTCGATCATGAAGCCCGGCGCGCTGCGCGACAGCATGATCTGCGGGCCGCGCTGCGTGGGGTCGATGCCCATCAGGAAGGCGCGCACGCGGTCGCCGCTGCGCAGGTTCTCCTTGGGGATCATCTCGCTGCGCTTGAGACGTCCTTCGACGCGGCCGCTCTCGACGATGATGTCACCCTTGTCCAGCCGCTTGACGGTGCCGACGAAGATCTTCTCGCCGCGTGCCAGGAAGTCGTTGAGCAGCTGCTCGCGCTCGGCGTCGCGGATCTTCTGCAGGATGACCTGCTTGGCGGCCTGCGCCCCGATGCGGCCGATGGGGACGGATTCGACGGCTTCTTCGATGTAGTCGCCTTCTTCGATGTCCGGTATGCGATCCAGCGCATCCGAGAGCATCTCTTCGGCGTCGGGGTTCTGCAAACCAGCGGCATCAGGCACCACCAGCCAGCGGCGGAAGGTCTCGTAGTTGCCTGTATCGCGGTCCACCGCCACGCGGATGTCGACCTCGCCGCCGTGCAGCTTCTTGGTGGCCGAAGCCAGCGCGGCTTCCACCGCCCCGAAAACGACATCACGGTCGACGGTCTTCTCGCGCGAGATGGCATCCACCAGCATCAGCATTTCGCGATTCATCTTCCCCTAGCCTCCATCTGTGCCCGGGACGGGCGCCATCGCTGGCGCCGACCCTGCCTGCTCGCCGTCGCCGGAGAGGTTCCGGTTCTTGCGGCCCTTGAAATCCACCACGGGCACGAGGCGAGCCTCGCGCACCTCGTCAAACCTGAAGCCCAGCGCCTGCTCGGCCTTGCCATCCGTGAATACCAGGCGCCAACCGGCGAGCAGCGCATCGCCGCCGGCGGGTTCGGCGCGGGTCAGCACGCCCTTCCAGGCCTTGCGGCCCTGGAACGCGAGCTTCAAGGTCACGCTCACGGCCTGCCCGGCAAAACGCTCGAAGTCGGCCTCGCTGCGCAACGGGCGGTCCAGCCCCGGCGAGGAGACCTCGAGCCGGCTGTAGTCCAGGCCTTCGACTTCCAGCACGTATTGCAGCTGGCGCGTGACCAGCTCGCAGTCCTCCACCGTGACGAACTCACCCGCCAGCGCGTAGGCCCGGCCGGGAATGCGGTCGATGAAGACGCGCAGCAGCCCGCGCTGGGCCCGTTCGATGTCGACGAGTTCGAACCCCAGGCCCGTCACGGTGGCGGCGATCGCCTCGCGCCAGCCCACGCGCACGCCGGCCGGGGCACTGTCGTGCCTTGGCGCGCTGTTGCCGGCGGCCCTGCCGCCTGCCCTGACGTGGTTGCTCTTCAAACTCTGCTGGCCCGATCTGCCTGTCGCGACTACCCTGCCCACAACGCCGGGCGAGCCGCCTGGACCAGCCTCGGCGCCTGTGCCCTGTCCAGGGCGGCACGCCAGAGTCGATCAAGCAAAAAAAATGGGCTGGAAGATTCCGCCCACGCAGCTTTACCCGGAAAACGCGGATTATAGCGGGGCCGCGATGCCCTGGGCAAGATGATGCTGCGCTGCAGCGCCCATCCGAAGCGCCCAGGTGGCCAGACGCGGCCGATCGGCGGCCTTGCCGGTCGCCCTGCCCGCTCTGGAGTCCCACCTCTGGGGTAGCATGCCAGAATCGCGCCCGTTTTCACCTGCGCATGATTCACGGAGATTCGTCCATGGGATTCCTTGCCGGCAAGCGCTTCCTCATCACCGGAGTGCTGTCCAACCGTTCGATCGCCTATGGCATTGCCCGCGCCTGTCACGCCCAGGGGGCCGAACTGGCCTTCAGCTACGTGGGCGAGCGGTTCAAGGAACGTATCACCGAATACGCCGGCCATTTCGGTTCCAAGCTGGTTTTCGAGTGCGACGTCTCAGACGACGCCCAGATCGAGCGCCTGTTCGCGGACCTGTCGCAGACCTGGCCGCAGTTCGACGGTTTCGTGCACTCGATCGGCTTTGCCCCGCGTGAAGCCATCTCCGGCAGCTTCTTCGACGGCCTGACGCGCGAAAACTACCGCATCGCCCAGGACATCTCGGCCTACAGCTTCCCGGCCATGGCCAAGGTGGCCCTGCCCTACCTGACACCCAAGGCCTCGCTGCTGACCATGACCTACCTGGGCGCGGTACGGGCCGTGCCCAACTACAACACGATGGGGATGGCCAAGGCCTCGCTGGAGGCCAGCGTGCGCTACCTGGCCGCCGCGCTGGGGCGCAAGGGCATCCGGGTCAATGGCGTCAGCGCCGGCCCGATCAAGACGCTGGCCGCAGCCGGCATCAAGGACTTCAGCAAGCTGCTGGGCATGGCCGCCGCCACCGCGCCGATGGGCCGCAACGTCACCATCGACGAGGTCGGCAACGTAGCCGCCTTCCTGCTGTCGGACCTGGCATCGGGCATCACCGCCGAAATCACCTACGTGGACGGCGGCTTCAGCCAGGCCATCGTCGCCGACGACGTCGTGTAACGGGCGCAGCCGACGCCCCGGCGGCGGCCGCAGGCCTCACTGGCCCACGCAGTCGACGTAGTAGCGGCGCCCGCGCGGATCGGAGTCGTCCTCCACCAGGCCGTGCACGTCGGTGTCGAAGCCGGGGAAGGCGGCGTTGAACGTCCGCGTGAAGTGCAGGTACTCGACGATCTTGCGGTTGAAGCGTTCGCCCGGGATCAGGAGCGGGATGCCGGGCGGGTATGGCGTGAGCATCGCGGTGGTGATGCGGCCTTCCAGCGCGTCGATGTCCACGCGCTCGGTCTTGCGCCGTGCGATCTGCGCAAAGGCGTCGCTGGGCTTCATGGCCGGCTGGATGTCCGACAGGTACATCTCGGTGACCAGGCGCGCGACGTCGTGCCGGGCGTAGGTTTCGTGGATCGCCTGGCACAGGTCGCGCAGGCCCATGCGTTCATAGCGCGGATGCGCCGCGCTGAACTCGGGCAGGATGCGCCACAACGGCGCGTTGCGGTCGTAGTCGTCCTTGAACTGCTGCAAGGCGGTCAGCAGCGTGTTCCAGCGGCCCTTGGTGATGCCGATGGTGAACATGATGAAGAACGAGTACAGGCCAGTCTTCTCGACCACCACGCCATGCTCGGCGAGGAACTTGGTGACGATGGCCGCCGGGATGCCGGTCCTGGCGAACTTGCCCGACAGGTCCAGCCCCGGCGTGATCAGCGTGCACTTGATGGGGTCCAGCAGGTTGAAGCCTTCGGCCAGCGGGCCGAAGCCATGCCACTTGTCCTCCGCCTTGAGCACCCAGTCGGCGCTCTTGCCGATGCCTTCGGCCGGCAGCTTGTCCGGGCCCCAGACGGTGAACCACCAGTCCTTGCCGAACTCCTTGTCCACCTTGCGCATGGCGCGGCGGAAGTCCAGGCTCTCGGAGATGCTCTCCTCCACCAGGGCCGGGCCGCCGGGCGCTTCCATCATCGCCGCGGCCACGTCGCAGCTGGCGATGATCGCGTACTGCGGGCTGGTGCTGGTGTGCATCAGGTAGGCCTCGTTGAAGAGGTGGCGGTCGAGCTTGCGCTCGGCTGCATCCTGCACCAGCACCTGGCTGGCCTGGCTGATGCCGGCCAGCAGCTTGTGCGTGCTCTGGGTGGCGAACACGATCTGGTCGCGCGGCCGCGGCCGCTTCTTGCCCATCGAGTGGAAGCTGCCGTAGAACTTGTGGAAGGCCGCGTGTGGCAGCCAGGCTTCATCGAAGTGCAGCGTGTCCACGTAGCCATCCAGCGCATGCTTGATGGTTTCGGTGTTGTAGAGCACGCCGTCGTAGGTGCTCTGCGTCAGCGTCAGGATGCGTGGCTTGACGGTGGTGGCATCCACGTCGGCCAGCAGGGGGTTGGCCGCGATCTTGCGGCGGATGGCTTCGGGCGAGAACTCGGCCTGCGGAATCGGGCCGATGATGCCGTAGTGGTTGCGCGTGGGCGTCAGGAAGACCGGGATGGCGCCGGTCATGATGATGCTGTGCAGGATGCTCTTGTGGCAGTTGCGGTCGACCACCACCACGTCGCCCGGCGCCACCGTGTGGTGCCAGACCATCTTGTTGCTGGTGCTGGTGCCGTTGGTGACGAAGAAGCA
>DAORNK010000317.1:0-5426 GCA_035440985.1 Rubrivivax sp.
GGGCGGTCTGCCTGCGCGCCGGGCAGGCTGGCACAGCCGCCGGCCAGCGCCGCCAGCAGCGCCAGGCAGCCACGCCAACGGGTCATTTGCTGAGCAAGCGCATCGCGCCTTCCAGCCCGGCCAGCGTGAGCGGGAACATGCGCTGGTTGAGCAGCTGCTGCACGATGGAGATGCTCTGCCGGTACTGCCAGACGCCCTGTGGCTCGGGGTTGATCCAGGCGCATTTCGGGAAGGCATGCGTGAGGCGCTGCAGCCACTCGGCGCCGGCTTCTTCGTTGTTGTATTCCACGCTGCCGCCGGGCTGCAGCACTTCATAGGGGCTCATCGTCGCGTCGCCGACGAAGATCAGCTTGTAGTCCTTGTTGTACTTGCGGATCACGTCCCAGGTCGCGGTCTTTTCGCTGTAGCGGCGGCGGTTGTTCTTCCACACGAAGTCGTAGACGCAGTTGTGGAAGTAATAGAACTCCAGGTGCTTGAATTCGGTCTTCGCGGCCGAAAAGAGTTCCTCGACGCGGTGGATGTGTTCGTCCATCGTGCCGCCGACATCCATCAGCAACAGGACTTTCACCTTGTTGTGGCGTTCGGGCACCATCTTGATGTCCAGCATGCCGGCGTTGGCGGCCGTGCAGTGGATGGTGTCGTCCAGATCCAGCTCGTCGGCCGCCCCTTCGCGGGCAAAGCGGCGCAGGCGGCGCAGCGCGACCTTGATGTTGCGCGTGCCCAGCTCCTTGGTGTCGTCGTAGTCCTTGTAGGCGCGCTGGTCCCACACCTTCACCGCGCTCTTGTTGCGCCCGCCGGCCTGGCCGATGCGGATGCCTTGCGGGTTGTAGCCGTAGGCACCGAAGGGGCTGGTGCCGCCGGTGCCGATCATCCTGCTGCCGCCTTCGTGGCGCTCCTTCTGCTCCTCGAAGCGCTTCTTCAGCGTTTCCATCAGCTCGTCCCAGCCCATCTTCTCGATCGCGGCCTTCTGCTCGGGGCTGAGTTCCAGCTCCAGTGTCTTGCGCAGCCACTCCAGCGGCACGTCCTGCGTGAAGTCGGTCAGCAACTCCACGCCCTTGAAGTAGGCGGCAAAGGCGCGGTCGAACTTGTCGTAGTGCGCCTCGTCCTTGACCAGCGCGGTGCGCGCCAGGTAGTAGAAATCGTCCACCGAAGGTCCGATGACGCCGGCCCGCAGGGCTTCGAGCAGGGTCAGGTACTCCTTGACGGAGACCTTCAGCTTGGCGGAGCGCAGGGTGTAGAAGAAGTCGATGAGCATGGCCGTGCCCCGGCGACTGGGTGATCTATTGTCGCCCGACGGGCGGGCCGCCGGGCGCGGGCCGTCAAGGGCGGATGGCCAGGCTGCCGAACCGTGTGATGCCTGACGATTGGCGCGCCGCTGCGGGCAAACGGGGTTCAACTCGCGCCCGCAGCAGCCGATAAGGTCGGCGAGGGCCCTCTGCGGGGGGCTCGTGCCTGCCGGTTGCCTGATGACCCACACCCAGTTGCTCATCGCCGTGATCCTGCTCCAGCAGCTGCTGTTCGGCGCCGTCTGGCTGGGTGCGGCACGCTTGCGGATTGCCCGGCGTGCCGCCGGCCACTGGGAGTGGGCCAGCTGGCTGACGGCCGGATCGATGCTGCTCATCATGTTCCGCGGCCAGGCCAGCATCTGGTGGACCGTGGTGGCCGCCAACGTCTTGCTGATTGCGGCATTGGTGATATTGCGGCGCGGCATCCAGGTCTTCGCACGCAGCCGCCCCAGCGACACCGAACACGGGCTGCTGCTGGGCGGCAGTGGCGTCGGGCTCGCGCTGTGTGCGGCGCTGGACAGCTCGATGCTCGTCGTCATGATGCTGGTCTCGGTCACGCTGGCCTGGACCCTGTTGAGCGCGGCCGGCGAGGTGCGGCGTCAACTGGCCGCCGAATTCGGTGCTCGCGCGGCACTGATCTGCTCCCTGCCGCTGACCGTCATCGGAGGCCTGTTCGCCCTGCGCACGCTGGCCGGACCGCTGGCTGGCGAAGCCCTGGCACCTTCGATCAGCACCGCCGACATCGGCAATACGGGCCTGCTGCTGGCGACGATGTTCTTCGGCCTGATCCTCAACGGCACACTGGTGGCGATGGTCTTCGGGCGCATCGTGGGTCGCCTACGCTACCAGTCCGACCACGACGCGTTGACCGGCCTGCTCAGCCGCCGCCCGCTGGAACGGCTGCTGCAGATCGAAGGCGAACGGCATGGCCGCACGGGGCACCCCTATGCTCTGCTGTCGATCGACATCGACCACTTCAAGCAGATCAACGACCGCCATGGCCACGCCGTGGGCGACCGGGTCCTGGCGCGTGTGGCGCAGACGCTGCGGGCCTGTTCGCGCGAAGGCGACAGCGTGGCGCGCATGGGCGGCGAGGAGTTCTGTACGCTGCTGCCCGGTGCCGACGAAGCCGGAGCGCGCCAGATCGCCCAGCGCCTGCTGCAGGCCGTGCGCGAACTGCAGCACCCCGAACTGGGCGGCGCGCTGCGGGTCACCGTGAGCATCGGCCTGGCCGTGGCAAGGACCGATGCGGAACCGGTGGCCGGTCTGATGCTGCGGGTGGACCGCGCGCTGTACGCCGCCAAGCTCGCCGGCCGTGACCGCGTCGTCGAAGCCGGCCCTGACCGGCAGCCGGTGGCGGCCTAGGAGCGTAGGGCCGGACCTAGTTCTTGCGGCGCGCAGCCCCGTCCTGGCGCTGCAGCCAGGCGAAGAACTCCTGGTACCAGAGCCGGCTGTTGCGCGGCTTGAGCACCCAGTGGTTCTCGTCCGGGAACCACAGCAGCCGAGCATCCACGCCGCGTGCCTTGAGCGTGTTGTAGTAGGCCAGGCCTTGCGCATCGGGCACGCGGTAGTCCAGCGCGCCGTGCACCACCAGCGTGGGCGTGGCCATGTTGCCGGCAAAGGCGTGCGGGCTCTGGGCCTGCACCTGTGCCATGTCGTCCCAGTACCAGCGGCCCAGTTCCTTGGCGTGCCAGAACCAGGCGTCGTCGGCGAACATGCCCACCCAGTCGAAGCAGCCGGCATGGCAGATGTAGGCCTGGTAGCGCCCCGGTGCCACATGGCCGTTCATCCAGGCCACCATGAAGCCGCCGTAGCTGCCGCCGGCCGCGAACACGCGCTTCCTGTCGACCCAGGCCTTCTTCAGCAGCCAGTCGGTGCCGGCTTCGATGTCCTGCAGTTCCAGTTCGCCCCAGCGGTGCGTGATGCTGTCCAGGAAGACCTGGCCGAAGCCCGATGAACCGTGGTAGTTGACGCTGGCCACGACGTAGCCCTGCGCCGCGAACAACTGGGTGTTCCAACGGTAGTGCCAGTTGTCGCCGGGCCCGGTGTGCGGGCCGCCGTGGATGTTGTGCAGCACCGGGTACTTCTTCTTCGGATCGAAGCCCGGTGGGTAGACCAGCCACATCTGCACGTCGTCGCCTTCGACATCGGCGCCACTGCCCCCGGCGGCGTTCGCACCCTGGAACCAGACCTCCTCGACCCGGCCCAGTGCGAGCGTGGCCATCAGGTTGTCGTTGAAGGTCTCGATGCGCCGCGGCGCGGCGGCCGGCAGGTGGGCGTGCAGACGGCCCGGATGCTGGGCCGAATCGGCCAGCGTGACCAGCGTGCCGGCGGCCTTGTCGAAGCCGCCCAGCCAGCCCCCGGCGACGACGATCTCGGCACGCCGGTCGGGCAGGTCGAAGCGCCAGAGGTGGTTGCGGCCCTTCTGCTCGGCCGCCAACAGCAGCGACTGGCCGTCGTCTTCCCAGTGCAGCGGCGCATGCACCTCGTGGTCCCACTGGGCACTCACCACCTCCCAGTCGCCGGTCTCGCGGTCCCAGACGGCCAGTTGGTCGGGCATCGTGTGGCGCAAGGCCTGGTGGCTGGCGGTGAAGGCGATGCGCTGGCCGTCCGGGCTGTGGCGCGGTGCGCCGAAGTCCCAGCCCAGGTCCTGCGCGATGACGCGGGTCTTGCCGGTGCGCATCTCCATCTCGGCCAGTGCGAAGCGGCCGTCGCCGCGCTTTTCCGAGGCCGGGTCGAAGGCGAAGACCACGCGGCGCCCGTCGGGCGAGACGTCGAAGTGCTCCGCGCCCGGGTCGGCCCGTGTCAATTCGAAGTGCGAGCCTTCGAACAGGTCGCGCACCTTGCCTGTGCCGGCCGGCGTGCCACCGCGGGTCAGTTCCAGCACGTGCAGATGCGGCACGCGGCCCATCGGCAGGTTGCGGTCCCAGTGGCGGTATTGCGATTCACTGGTGAGGTAGCCGGTCTCCTTGCGCTCGCTCCACTCCTTGTGCCGGCGTGACTGCGCCTTGTTGCCCTTCAGCTCGGGCCAGACCCAGGAGACGAAGACCAGCCGGCGCCCGTCGGGGCACCAGCGGAAGGCCTCCACGCCGGTGGCGACCTCGGCCGCGCGCCAGGCTTCACCACCATCGGGCGGGATCACGTAGAGCTGGTTCTCGGCATCCTTGTGGCCCTGTTGTTCGCGGCGTGCGGTGAAGGCGATCAAGTCGCCGCGCGGGCTCCAGCGCGGGCTGCCGTCCTTGTCGCCGCAGGTGGTCAGCGCGCGCGCCGCGCCGCCCAGCGTGGACATCAGCCACAAGGACGAGGTCGAGCGGTTCTCGTCCATCGAGAAGTGCGTCACGGCGGCAACCACCTGGGCGCCGTCGGGGCTCAGGCTGGGCGTGCCGATGCGTTGCAGGCGCCACAGGTCTTCGACGGTGATGGGCTTCTTGCGCGGCATGACGTTGCATCTCCTGCTGATCGAATCGGCCGCGCGGCTCAGCGCGGCCTGGCGAGCTGGTATTCCAGGTGGGCCCGGACCTCGGGCCACTCGGCGGCGGTCAGGCTGTACATCACGGTGTCGCGCACCGTGCCGTCGCGGCGCAGGCCGTGGTGGCGCAACACGCCGTCCTTGCGCGCGCCCAGGCGTTCGATGGCGCGCTGGCTGGCGAAGTTGAAGTTGTCGGTGCGCCAGCCCACCAGCCGGGCACCGAGCGTGTCGAAGGCATGCTGCATCAGCAGCAGCTTGGCCGTGGTGTTGACGGCGCTGCGCTGGCGGCTGGCCGCGTACCAGGTGTAGCCGATCTCCAGCCGCTCGACGGCCGGCACGATGTCGTGGAAGCTGGTGCTGCCGATGACCTGGCTGCTGGTGCCGTCCAGCACGGCAAAAGGCAGCCGGCTGCCCTGAGCCTGCATCTGCAGCGCGGCTTCGATGTAGCGGCGCGTGGCGCCGGGTTCGGGTACCGAACTGACACGGATGGTCCAGAGTTGCCCGTCGGCCGCTGCGGCGGCCAGCCCGGCTTCGTGTTCCAGGCCCAGCGGTACCAGTCGGACAGGGTCACGCACCAGCGTGACCGGCAGCACCGGCAACATTACCGATTGTGCTTCTGCATGAAGACCAGCTTCTCGAACAGCGTCACGTCCTGTTCGTTCTTCAGCAGC
>DAORNK010000318.1:0-5398 GCA_035440985.1 Rubrivivax sp.
CGGCACTGCTGGCGGGCCCGGGCCGCGACACGCGGACCGGCATTCACGAGCAGGGCCTGGCGGGCATGCGGCCACACCTGCAGATCGTCGGCCGAGTTGCCGGCGTAGTCAAAGGCCTTCTCGCCATATCGATCCACCAGGATCTGCGCCTTGCGCCGGGCGGAGACGTTGACCTCGGCATCGCTGGCGATGACCGCGTCGAACAATCCCAGATGGTGAGCCACTGCCTGCGCGAAGCGCTCGTTGGAAGCCGTGCACAGCACCAGCGTGCGCCCGCTGGCGCGCTGTTCGCGCAACCATGCAAGCAGCGGCTGGTGGTAGGGCAGGCTCTGCACGTCCAGCGCGACGCGGGTGGCGATCTGGTCCTTCAGCGCGGCCTTGCCACGGGCCAGCCAGAACGGCATGCGCAACACCGCCAGGCTGTCTTCGCGCAACAGCTTGAGCGCGGATTCGTGCAGCAGATCCGTGTGAATCAGGGTGCCGTCCAGATCGACCACCACCACAGCCTCGGCGTGTGCCGTCGTGCAGACAGGAGCATCGTTCATGGCTGCCCCCGTACAGCGACCTGTCGGCTGAACGAAGACCAGGCGAGCAGGCCCACCAGCCAGGCGAACCACAGCGTGCACGCGCGCGTGGCCAGCGTGGCCACTATCGCGGCTTCCAGCGGCACGCCAGTGGACTGCAGTTGCCAGACCAGGGCGGCATCCATCGCGCCCAGGCCGCCCGGCACCATGCTCGCGGCGCCGATCAGGATCGAGGAGCTGAAGATCTCCACGCACCGCACCCACGGCACCTCAGCGTGCAACTGGTTCACGAAGAGGAAGAACACGAACGCCTGGATGCCATAGGCCAGCCCGGCCATGATGACCCAGGGCAGCATGCGCCAGCTGGCCCAGGCCCGTGCCCAGGTTGCCAGCGGTGCGGCCGCTGAGGCCAGCCTCGCCCGCCAGCGCTCGCCCAGCCGGCGCTGCACCACCTGGTGGCACGCGCGTCGACCCCAGAGCGATGGCCCAGCCAGTGCCAGCGCCAACCCGCCCACCAGGCTGGCCAGCAACAGCCACTCCAGTGGAACCGAGCGCTGCCCACCGGCCCAGGCTGCCAACACACCCAGCGCGGCCACCGCCACGACATCGGCCAGCCGATCGCAGAGGAAGGCCCCGACCGTGTGGGCTGCGGGCACCCCGTGCGCGTGCAGGAGCAGCGCGCGGGAGGCCTCACCCAGCTTGCCGGGTGTCGACGACAGTGCCAGACCCGCCAGGTAGGCACGCGCCTGCAGGCGCCACGGCAAGGCATGGCCCATGCTGCGCAGGATCCACTGCCAGCGCAGCACCCGCACGCCCAGCGACAGACAGGCCAAGGCGAGGGCCCAGGCCACGGGTGCAGGTCCGAGCCGCGACAGCGCCTGCACGAACGGGGCGCGGTGTTCGATCCAGAACCACAGGCCCGCTGCCGCGACCAGCAGCCCCACCAGGCCGACGAGCACTCTGTGCCAGCGCGCCGCGGCACCCCGCCCGGTCATGGGCGGCAGGGCTGGGGCCGGCGCGGGCAGGCGTTGCAGCAGTTCAGTGGGCATGTTGAGCGAGGTGGCCTGTGCAAGCGGTCTCTGGCCATGGGGCGCGCCCTTGTCGAAGCGCGCAAGGCCGGCGTGACCGTCACCGGGCCGAGACTGCGGGGCCTGGTTCGATTGGTGGGCCGGCCCGCGCCGAAGCCAGGCCGACTTCCACTGTGGCCACGGGCTGTGGACACAGATCGATCTTATCAGCGCGCCTCAGGGCCAGGCCCAGCGTGTGGCGCCCACGCAGGCCACTGAGGTCGAGGTTGGCTGCATAGCCGCTGCCGTCCAGCGTGGCGCTCTTGAAGTGCGCGCCGACGTCGGGCCGCGGTGTGCGGCGGGCCTGCACGAAACGGCGTCGGCCGGCTTCGTCCGTCAGCACGACCAGCACGGCATCGGGCAAGGCCGGCGGCGCCATCGAAGCCGCAGCCCAACCCCGCACTTGCAAGGCACCAGCGGCGTCCAGCCGGGCAGGCGCTGGCGAACGGCCATTGATGCTGTCAAGGCTGGCCGTGCAAGCCGTCACCGGCGCGGCCGCATCGGTCGCCGCGTCACTCACGACACGGTCAAAGACCTGCAACCTGTCGGCCGCCACGGGGACGAGCGGCGGGACAACCCGGCTGAAGCGAACCTCGAACGAGTCCTTCCACAGCGAAGCGCCCCGCCCCACGGCGGTAACGCTGAATGCCTGCACCTGCTTGACAGCCAGATGGCCGGGTTCGCCGTAGAGCAGCGCGAACTCTTCGGTGGTTTCCACCAGCGGCGAGATCATGAAGGGCGACCTCCCCATGCCCGCGATGTACCGGAAGCGCTTGCGGCTGCCATCCCTCTGTTCGACCTCGATCTCCAGCCGCGATGGTTTGAACAGCAGGTGGGCCAAGGTGCCCCATCGGCTGGGTTGCAGTTCGATCTCGGCATACACCGGCCCATCCTGCGACGGCACCGGCACCCGTTCACCCAGTGCATGCGTACCTGGTGCGCCACGCTCGAGTTGCACGCTGGCACTGACCAACGGCCGCCTGTCCAGGTGCAGATACCCGCCTTGCACCCGCGCAGGCTGGTAGCGCGCCAGGATGTCGGGCCAGCTGGGCCCATCGTCCAGCGAAGGAAAGCGCAGGTCGATGGGTTCCAGCCTGAAGAAGATGTGGTCCGGTGCGCCCGCCCCCAGCAGGTGCTGCCGGTTCATTTCGGCCAGCGCCGGCAGATAGGCCGAGTAGCTCTGCAACACCGGTCGCGTGTTCCAGCGGTTGCCGGACGCGATCAGGAAGCTCTGGCCGTGGCCGTAGATGTCCACGCTGCCTGCAACCAGCGGGAAGCCGACATGGTCGCGAATGGTCCGCATCGCCGCCTCGAATTCGTTGCGCGGCCACTCGGGGGCTTGCAGTCGCAGGCGCAGGCCGGACCAGGCCTGCCGATAGGTGGACTGTAAGAACTGGGCCACCAGGTCGGAAGGCTTGAAGTGGTGTCGGGTGATGTCCCACCAGGTCAGACACGCCACCAGAAGCAGCACCCAGACCCACCGCGCACGCGAAGAAGCGGCCAGCACCACGATGGCCAGGATCAGCGAAGCCCCAGCCCCCACCGCCCGGCCGTCATGGCGCACGAAACTGCCCTTGAACACGATGAAGAAGAAGACGGCGAAGAGCGCCACCAGGAACCACCGCGTCCGGATCGGGCGCGCCCGGTCGCCCGCGACGGCGACGAGAAACAGCCCGCAGAAGGCCAGGTAGCTCCAGATCGCCGACGACTTGCCGGGAATCGCCATCGCTTCGGTGTAGCCCGAAGCGATCGGCACCATGGCCAGGAGATAGCGATGCAGGTTGGCCACCTCCTGGCCCGATGCCAGCCAGAAGCCGCAGGCGCCGAACAGCGGCACGGCCAGGCACAGTGCCGCAACGGGGCGTTGCCCCTGCGCGATGAAGTAGCCCCCACTGATCAGCAGCACGGCCAGGCACAGGATGAGCACCGTGCCTTTGATCAGCGGCAACAGACCGAAGGGCAACAGCAGCAGGGCCAGCAGCCAGACGCGCGGGTGCGCGGCGGATGGGTGCAGCGCCGGTTCGTCGGCCAGCCGGGCCACCGCCAACGCGGCGATCAGGGGATAGGAGAAAAGCAGGGTGTCGGCTGGATAGGGCAACAGACCAGCCACGATCAGGCTCAGGGCCACCGACCAGGCCCAGGGTCGGCCTCGCGTCATCACGGCGCAGGCCAGTGCAAAGGACAGTGCCAGGTAGCCGCTGCTCCACAGCATCAGCGAATCGGTCGCCGGATGGTAGGCGCGCGTGTAGATGCTCGCATAAGGCCCGTAGGTGAAGACCAGGTCACGGCCGAAGGCCGCACCTTGCGCCATCGCCTGGTTGACGCCCATCAGCCAGGACTCGTCCAGCGAAGTGCCCGGCATGCGCGGTGCCAGCGGTACCAGCGCGCACAGCAGGGTCAGCAGCAGGGCAAGGTTGGCCAGCAGGGCCGTTCTGACGGCCCGGGCAGGCACACCCCCTGTTGGCCGGGCCGGTGGGCTCATCGTCCGGCCAGCAGCCTGATCAACCGAAGGCCCATGCGCGCGCCGACGACCTCGGGTGCCAGCTGCGCCACGCTGTCGGCGCGCGCGCGCGCACCGAGCCTGGTGCGCAGCGTCGCATCCGCCACCACCTGCCTCATCTTGGCCACCGCATCGTCATGCGAGGGATCGGCCCAGCGTTCGCCCCGTCGGTAAGGCCCGGCATCGGCCTGCAGCGTGACCAGCCGGTAGTCCACCGGCAAGGCGTTGTGGGCGTTCATGAAGTCCGTGTTGCCGGACCAATCGGTGGCCACCACCACCTTGCCCCGCGCCATTGCCTCGGTGATCACGAGGCCGAAGCCTTCGGAGCGGTGCAGCGAGACGAAGCAGTCCACGCTGTCCAGCAGGCGGTTCAGCGTGTCGCGGTCCAGCGATTCATCCAGCACGCGGATCTGCGCGTGGCCCGCCACCAGCGCCATCAGTTGCTCATGGGCCGCCGCGTCGCGATGGGCGTTGGCGATCTTCACGATCAGCTGCACGCGCGTATCGTCGGCCGCAAAGGCATCCCGAAAGGCCTGCACCGCGGCAAACGGGTTCTTGCGCCCCGCGATGCTCATCATGTCGGCCATGGCCAGGAAAGCCACGCTGTCCTCGCGCAGGCCGAAGCGTGCGCGTTCGGGCGACAGTTGCGCAGGCACTTCCACACAATGAGGCATCACCAGCACCGGCACCGGCGACACCGCCGCGATGGCGCGCTGGCAGAAGGTCGAAGGAACCCAGACCTCGTCCACATGGGCGAAGGCGCCGTGCCACTCCCCCGGGAAGTTTTCCAGTTCCCAGGCCCAGAAACCGATGCGATAGGTGCCGGTGAAGGGCCCCTCGCCCAGGAAGGTACGCGCCAGCGGCAACTGGTCGGCGTTGATGTGGAACAGGCTGATGGCGTGCTGTCGGCCGGTGGCCAAGGCCGCGTCCACACTCTCGCCCATACGCGACACGTTGCCGACGCGGAAGTCCGACACCGCGTGTGGCACGTCGGTGCAGGCCAGTGCACGCAGGGTGGAACGGGCCGACTCGCCGACGCCGCTTTCGGCCTGCAGGTAGCCTATGACGGTCACGCCCGGAGGATGTGTGACCCGTCCGGCCGTCGATGTCGGCGAGGGCGGGGAGTTGGCCGTTGACGGCGCTCGTGGCGCGCTCGGAAAGGCCCGCCGCAGCAAGGCCTCGCGCATGCGCTGGCGGAAGGCCAGGCTGGTCAGCGGGCGCAACACGTGCCGCGCCCGCCAAGCCAGGCGGTAGACCATGCGGTAGGGCAGCACGGGCGCCGGCGCCTGGGCAGCCGCTGGCTCTGG
>DAORNK010000319.1:0-5371 GCA_035440985.1 Rubrivivax sp.
CGCCTCGCCGGGCAGGCCGAGATGGGCCAGGTCTCGGCCGCCGTCAAGCAGGCCCTGGCGCGCTGATCAACGGCACCATGCGAACCGATCTGCCCCTGCGCGCGCTGGCCGAAGACGTCTGCGTGGCCCCGCAGCTCACCCCCGAGGCGATGGCCGAAGCGGCGCGCGCTGGCTTTCGCAGCGTGGTCAACAACCGGCCCGACTTCGAACACGGCCCCGACCAGCCCACCAACGCCAGCATCGAAGCGGCTGCGCTGGCGGCCGGGCTGCAGTACCGCTTCCTGCCCGTCAACGGGATGTACCAGTCGCCCGATCAGATCGCCGCCTTTGCCCAACTGTTGCGAGAACTGCCGCGCCCGCTGCTGGTCTTCTGCCGCTCCGGCGCACGCTCCACACGCCTGTTCCAGGCCGCTGTAGGACGTTGACGCCACGCCAGCGCCGGCTTGTTGCCGCGTGCACACCTAGGGTATGCCCGAATGATTTCGGGGCCGTGGTTTCAGCCGCTTCTCAGTGAGCTTCCCCTACAGTCGCCGGGTTCGACCGCAACAGTGCGGCCCGTACGCAGGAGACAAAAAAGTGGGTGCCTTGTTGAGTCTTTCCAGGGCCATCGATGCGATGACGGAGTTCATCGGCCGATGGGTTTCGTGGCTGGTCCTGATCGCCGTGGTCATCAGCGCGACCAACGCCATCGTGCGCAAGGCCTTCGACATGAGTTCGAACGCCTTCCTCGAGATCCAGTGGTACCTGTTTGCCGCCATCTTCCTGCTGGCCGCCGGCTACACCATGCTGCGCCAAGAACACGTGCGCATCGACGTGATCCTGGGCCGCTTTTCCAAGCGCACGCAGATCAAGGTCGAGGCGGTGTGCATCGTGCTGTTCCTGATGCCCTTTTGCTGGAAGGTCGTCACGCTGGTCTGGCCCCTGCTGGTCAACGCCTTCGTCTCGGGTGAGATGTCGTCCAATGCCGGCGGCCTGATCCGCTGGCCGGTATATGCGCTGGTCCCGGTCGGGTTCACGCTGCTGGCGATCCAGGGCGTGTCCGAGCTCATCAAGCGCATCGCCTACCTGCAGGGTCTGATCGACGACCCGACGCAGAAGAAGAAGTCCAAGACGGCCGAAGAAGAACTGGCCGAGTTCGTGCGCGCCCAGGCCGCCGCAACCTCGGGAGCCACGAAATGATGGAGTTCCTCGGGGCCTACATGGCCCCCATCATGTTCGCCTGCCTGATCGTCTTCCTGCTGGTCGGCTACTCGGTGGCATTTTCGCTGGCCGCCTGCGGCCTGTTCTTCGGCGTTGTCGGCGTGGCCATGGGCCTGATGCCCGAAACCCTGCTGCATGCCTTGCCGCTGCGCATCTTCGGCATCATGCAGAACGACACGCTGCTGGCGATCCCGTTCTTCACCTTCATGGGGCTGATCCTCGAGCGCTCGGGCATGGCCGAGGACCTGCTCGACACCATCGGCCAGCTGTTCGGGCCCATCCGTGGCGGTTTGGCGTATGCGGTGATCCTGGTCGGCGCCATGCTGGCCGCCACCACCGGCGTCGTCGCGGCATCGGTCATCAGCATGGGCCTGATCTCGCTGCCCATCATGCTGCGTTACGGCTACGACCGGCGCGTAGCGGGTGGCGTCATTGCCGCTTCCGGCACGCTGGCGCAGATCATCCCGCCTTCGCTGGTGCTGATCATCATGGCCGACCAGCTCGGCCAGAGCGTGGGCGACATGTACAAGGGCGCCTTCGTGCCCGGCTTCGTGCTGACCGCCTTCTACCTGGGCTACATCCTGCTGACCACGCTGGTCAAGCCCAGCTATGCGCCGGCCCTTCCAGCCGAGGCACGCACCATACGCGAACCCGACGGCAGCGCCGGGCTGCGCTCGCTGGGCCTGCTGACCCTGGTCTCGATCGGCGCGGCGGTGGCTTTCGCGCAGATGCGCCCGGCCAAGGCGCCGACCGACGAGACCATCGTGCTGGCGATGTGCGTGGGCATCGGCATCGCGTTCGTACTGGCGGTGATCAACCGCGTCGGCAAGCTCGGGCTGCTGTCGCAGATGGCCGAGCGCGTGACCTTTGTTCTGATCCCGCCGCTGGCGCTGATCTTCCTGGTGCTGGGCACCATCTTCCTGGGCATCGCCACGCCCACCGAAGGCGGCGCGATGGGGGCCATGGGTGCACTGATCATGGCCGTCAGCCGCCGCCGGCTGGATTTGAAGTTGATGCGCCAGGCGATGGATTCGACGATGAAGCTGTCTTGCTTCGTGCTCTTCATCCTGATCGGCTCCACCGTGTTCAGCCTGTCGTTCCAGGCGGTGGACGGCGCCAAATGGGTCGAGCACCTGCTGGGCGGGCTGCCGGGCGGGCCGGTGGGCTTCCTGATCGTCGTCAACATCCTGATCTTCGTGCTGGCGTTCTTCCTGGACTTCTTCGAGCTCGCCTTCATCGTCGTGCCGCTGCTCGGGCCGGTGGCCATCAAGCTGGGCATCGACCCGGTGTGGTTCGGCGTGCTGCTGGCGGTGAACATGCAGACCTCGTTCATGCACCCGCCGTTCGGCTTTGCGCTGTTCTACCTGCGCAGCGTGGCGCCGACCCAGGACTACACCGACCACATCACGAAACAACCGGTGGCCAAGGTCACCACTGAGCAGATCTACTGGGGCTCGATCCCCTTCGTGCTGATCCAGGTGATGATGGTCGGCCTGATCATCGCCTTCCCTGGCATCGTCACGCGCGAAGTGCACACGATCGACGAAGGCAACATGGAGTTGCTGGACAAGCAGTTCGAAGCCACGGGTGGCGGCAACGTGTACAACCAGGGCGGTGCCGAGCCCAGCCTGACACCGGCCGATGCCTCGTCCGCGCCAGCCGCGGGTCCTTCGGCCAGCCAGCCTGCCGAAGAAGACCCGATGGAAGCGATCCGCCGCGCCAACGAGCAGGACAAGGCGAAGAAGTAGCGCCGGCGGCGGCGCACCCAACAAGCCAAGGGGCCCCGCGGGGCCCCTTGGCTGCTGTAGCGCCGATCGGCGCCTGCCGGCCGGTGGACCCTTGCGGGCCCCCGGCGCGGTCAGAGCTTCTGAGCCTGCATGAAGTCGTCGAAGCCGGCTTCGGTGAAGCGGAACCAGAGGTTCGAGTCACGCCGGAACACGGTGTAGTCCTCGTAGACCTTCTTCCAGGCCGGATTGGTGCTGGAGAGTTCGCTGTACAGCGCCATCGACTCCTTGAAGGCGGCGTCCAGCACGTCCTTCGGGAAGCGGAACAGCTTGGTGCCGCCAGCGACCAGGCGCTTGAGCGCGGCCGGATTGCGAGCGTCATAGCGGGCCTGCATCTCTGCGTGCGCCAGCAGCGAGGCTGAATTGACGATGGCCTTGTACTCGGCCGACAGGCCGTTGTAGGCCTTGTCGTTGATGTAGAAGTCCAGCTCCGGGCCACCTTCCCACCAGCCCGGGTAGGCGTAGAACGGGGCCACCTTGGAGAAGCCGAGCTTCTCGTCGTCGTAGGGGCCCACCCACTCGGCGGCGTCGATGGTGCCCTTTTCCAGCGATTGGTAGATCTCGCCGCCCGGGATGTTCTGCGGCACGCCGCCGATGCGCTCGACGACCTTGCCGCCGAATCCGCCGACGCGGAACTTCGCGCCCTTCATGTCGGCCAGCGACTTGATCTCCTTGCGCCACCAGCCGCCCATCTGCGCGCCGGTGTTGCCGCCCAGGAAGTTGACGATGTTGTACTTGGCGTAGAACTCGCGCATCAGCTTCATGCCGTTGCCTTCGAGCATCCAGGCCGTCATCTGGCGCGAGTTGAGGCCGAAGGGAATCGTGCAGCCAAGCGCGAAGGTCGGATCCTTGCCGAAGAAGTAGTAGGGCGCGGTGTGCGCGACCTCCACCGTGGCGGCCTGCACCGCGTCGACCACGCCGAACGGCGGCACCAGTTCACCGGCGGCATGCACGCTGATCTGGAACTTGCCGCTCGTCATGTCGCTGATCGCCTTGGAAAAAACCTCGGCGGCGCCGTAGATCGTGTCCAGGGACTTGGGGAAGCTCGAAGCCAGGCGCCAGCGGATGTTGGCCTGGGCGTGCACGATGGCCGGTGCGGCACCGGCAGCCAGCACACCTGCAAGGCCTGCGCCTTGGACGAAGGAACGACGTTCCATTGATTACTCCTGTCAGATCCAAAAGGTGGAAGAACCGGGTGAACGAAAGTTCAAGGGGCGCGGAATTCTAGGAGTCGGCCACAACCCCATCCGGGCGGGTTTTCCCGCTCGGACAGTGATGGTGCACGCCTGGACAGACAGCGTCCCGGGCAGTGTGTTCCGGCCAGCTAAAAGGAAGCTGAAATCAGGGTAAGCCCCAGGTCCGGCGTGCAACAGTTCGGCCGGGCAGCCGGCCGGCAGCGCGAGGGCGGTCAGTCGCCGGCGCCGGCGAGCTTCATGCGGCCGATGAGGACCGAGCCCACGGTCTTGCTGCCCTGGGTGTAGGCGTCGGCCCCGATGGCTTGGATGCCGGCGAACATCTCGCGCAGGTGGCCGGCGATCGTGACCTCGTGCACCGGGTAGGCAATACGGCCATCCTCGACCCAGAAGCCCGCAGCGCCGCGCGAATAGTCGCCCGTCACGTAGTTGACGCCCTGCCCCATCAGCTCGGTGACGAACAGGCCACGGCCCAGCCTGGCCAGCATGCCGTCCAGGTTGTCGCCCGGCCGCGTCTGGCGGCTGCTCATCACCAGGTTCTGCGAACCGCCGGCGTGGCCGGTGGTCTTCAGGCCCAGCTTGCGGGCCGAATAGCTGCTGAGGAAGTAACCCTTGACCACGCCGGCTTCCACCACGCGGCGCGGCACGGTGCGTACGCCTTCGTCGTCGAACGGGGCGCTGCCCTTGCCCTTGGGCAGGTGCGGATCCTCGTCGATGTCCACGTGGTCGGCCAGCACCGGCGTGCCCAGGCAATCGAGCAGGAAGCTGGCCTTGCGGTACAGCGCCCCACCCGAGGTGGCCTGCACGAAGGCGCCCAGCAGCCCGGCGGCAACGGTGGATTCGAACAGCACCGGCACCTCGGCGGTGGGCACGCGGCGCGACTTCAGCCGGGCCAGCGCACGCTCGGCGGCATAGCGGCCGATGGCTTCGGGCGCGGCCAGTTCGCCGGCGTCGCGCATCGAGCTGTACCAGGCGTCGCGCTGCATGGTCTTGCCCTTGCCTGCGATGGGCGAGACCGACAGGTGGTGGCGTGAACTGGCATAGCCGCCGCGAAAGCCCCGCGTGTTGCCGGCCCAGAAGTGCGCCTGCTGCGCCGAGACGGCCGCGCCTTCGGAATTGGTGATGCGCCGGTCCACGGCCAGCGCGGCGGCCTCGCAGCGGCGGGCCAGTTCAGCCGCTGCCGCGGCGTCGACG
>DAORNK010000320.1:0-5365 GCA_035440985.1 Rubrivivax sp.
GCTGGGGTGGCGGGGTGGAGGGCGGCTCATGTTCGGAAGAGGTCCGCAGGGCACTGGCCTGCCCGGAGGGACTCGAACCCCCGACCCCCAGCTTAGAAGGCTGGTGCTCTATCCAGTTGAGCTACGGGCAGTGCGTACGGGGATTCTAGGAGGCAGGGTCGGGCGAAGGGGTTCAGCGCTGCTCGAGCTGCCGCTTGCCGAACAGGATCTCGCGCTCCCGGTCGCCCGTGATGGGCTTGCGCAGATCGGCCAGCACCTCGACGCCGCGTTTGACCGCGGGGCGTGCGGCGATCTCGTCGAACCAGCCCTTGAGGTGCGGGTGGTCATTCCAGTCAATGCCCTGGTTCTTCCAGCTTCGCAGCCAGGGAAAGACGGCGATGTCGGCGATGCTGTAGTCGGCCCCACCCAGGTACCGGCTCCTGGCCAGGCGCTTGTTCATCACCCCGTACAGGCGCTTGGCTTCGTTGGTGTAGCGCTCGATCGCGTAGGGGATCTTCTCGGGTGCGTAGATGCGGAAGTGGTGCGCCTGGCCCAGCATGGGACCGATGCCGCCCATCTGGAACATCAGCCACTGCAGCACCTCGTACTTGCCACGCGTGTCGGCCGGCAGGAAGCGGCCCGTCTTGCCGGCCAGGTACAGGAGGATCGCACCGGACTCGAACAGCGAGATGGGCTTGCCGTCCGGCCCTTCGGTATCGCTGATCGCCGGAATCTTGTTGTTCGGACTGATGGCCAGGAACTCGGGCTTGAACTGGTCGCCGGCCCCGATGTCCACCGGGTGCGCACGATAGGCCAGGCCGCACTCCTCCAGCATGATGTGGATCTTGTGGCCATTGGGCGTTGGCCACGAATACACTTCGATCATCGGCGTTCTCCGCAGCTGGGCCCCGCCGGGGCAGCCGGCGGGCGGTTGCAGCGGACTCTAAACCATGCTCGAAGGCTTCAAACGCTTGTTCTCTGCGGGCCAGCCAGCGCCGGCCAAGGGCTGGGAAGGCATCGCGCCATGGGCCCAGGGGCGACAGTACAGCTTCCGGGGCGTGCAGTCCGAAGGGTTCGTCATCGACGGCCGCCTGGGTGCCACGCCGTGGCGTCTGGAGTGGGGGCCTTCGCAGCGGCCCTACATCCTGGGACAGGAACTGCGCCTGCGCGCCGAGATGGGCCTGGTGTCGGACCTGCAGGTGGTGCTGCTCAATCGCGAGCTGCAGGAACAGATGGAAAAGGACGTCTTCGAGCAGTATGTCGAAGGCGTGCAGACGCGCATCGACAACCAGACACCGCCGGAGATGCGCTGGCTGGTCATGTTCCCCAAGCTCCCGGGGGCGGACATGGGACCGCTGCGCGAGCACTACGTGGCGCTGTCGAGCATGAAGGGCTGGGTCCAGAAGTGGCTGCAGGGGCCGCTGATGGACTCGCTGGCCGCCTTGCGCGTGGACCCGGCCACGCCGCTGGTCCTGATGATCGGGCGCGGCCGGCTGATGCTGCGCACGGCAATGGCCGAACCCGAAGTCGAAGGACTGCAGATCTGGTTGCGCCTGTTCGAGGTGGCGATGCGGGAAGCCCGTCGTGTGGCCAACGACAGCAACGACACCATCTCGCCGAGCACGCAGCCCAGCATGTGGGCGTCATCCAGCGCGCTGCCCGGCGACGAACACCCCAAGTAGGGTGCCGCCGGCCGGGCGGCGATCAGGCACGCGGGCGCAGCTTGCCCAGCTCCAGCTTGGCGATGGCGTTGCGGTGCACCTCGTCCGGGCCATCGGCAAACCGCAACGTGCGTGCCAGCGTGTAGAAGTAGGCCAACGGCGTGTCCTGGCACATGCCGGCGCCGCCAAAGACCTGCATCGCCCAGTCGATCACCTGGCAGGCCATCTGCGGTGCCACCACCTTGATCATCGCGATCTCGGCCTTGGCGCTCTTGTTGCCGGCCACGTCCATCATCCAGGCGGCCTTCAGCGTCAGCAGCCGGGCCTGGTCGATCCTGCAGCGCGCCTCGGCGATGCGTTCCAGCGTCACACCCTGCTGCGCGAGGGTCTTGCCGAAGGCCGTGCGGCTCAACGCGCGTTCGCACATCAGCTTGAGCGAGCGCTCGGCCAGGCCGATCAGGCGCATGCAGTGGTGGATGCGCCCCGGGCCCAGCCGGCCCTGGGCAATCTCGAAGCCGCGCCCTTCACCCAGCAGGATGTTGGACACCGGCACGCGCACGTTCTTGAAGTCCACCTCCATGTGCCCGTGCGGTGCATCGTCGTAGCCCATCACGGTCAGGGGGCGCCGCACCGTGACGCCGGGCGCGTCGGCGGGCACCAGGATCATCGACTGCTGCGAGTGCCGCGGCGCGCTGGGATCGGTCTTGCCCATGAAGATGTAGATCTTGCAGCGCGGGTCACCGGCCCCGCTGGTCCACCACTTCAGGCCGTTGATGAGGTAGTCGTCGCCATCGCGTTCGATGCGTGCTTCGATGTTGGTCGCATCGGAGGAGGCCACCGCCGGCTCGGTCATCGCGAAGCCGCTGCGGATCTCGCCGCGCAGCAGCGGCTGCAGCCAGCGGGCCTTGTGCTCGGCACTGCCGTAGCGCACCAGGACTTCCATGTTGCCGGTGTCCGGCGCGCTGCAGTTGAAGATCTCGCTGGACCAGGGAATCGCGCCCATGATCTCCGCCAGCGGCGCGTACTCCTGGTTCAGCAGGCCGGCGCCGAGTTCGCTCTCGGGCAGGAAGAGGTTCCACAGGCCGGCGGCTTGCGCCTTGGGCTTGAGTTCCTCGATGACCGGCAAGGGGCTCCAGCGGCGGCCCGCTGCGGTGTTGGCCTCGATCTCGGCCCACCAGCGGCCTTCCACCGGGTAGACGTGTTCGGCCATGAAGGCGTTGAGCCGCGTCTGCAGGTCCTGCGTGCGCGGCGAATAGCTGAAGTCCATCTGCGTGTCTCCGGTGGTGGGGCGTGCGTGCCTTCAGCGCGCACGCTGGGCGAAATGCCAGGCCATCTGGGCCAGCTTGGGCGTGGCCTGGCCGGTGGCGCGGGCCTGTGCGCTGGAGGCCGTGCCGTCCACCACACGCTTGGCGATACCCTGCGTGATGGAGGCCAGGCGGAACAGGTTGTAGGCCAGGTAGAAGTTCCAGTCGGCCATCAGCGTGCGGGCATCGCCGCGGCCGGTGCGCTGACAGTAGCGCTGCACATAGTCCTCTTCCGCCGGAATGCCCAGCGCGGCCAGGTCCAGGCCGCCGATGCCGCGAAACACACCCGGTGGGATGTGCCAGGCCATGCAGTGGTAGCTGAAGTCGGCCAGCGGGTGGCCCAGCGTGGACAGTTCCCAGTCGAGCACGGCCAGCACGCGCGGCTCGGTGGCGTGCCAGACCAGGTTGTCCAGCCGGAAGTCGCCGTGCACCACCGAAACCTGTGCCGCGTCCATCGCGCCGGCCGGGATGTGGACGGGCAGCCACTCGATGAGCTGCTGCATCTCGGCGATGGGCTCGGTGACGGAGGCCAGGAACTGCTTGCTCCAGCGGCCGATCTGCCGCTCGAAGTAGTTGCCGGGCTTGCCATAGTCGGACAGCCCGGCCGCCTGGACGTCGACCTGGTGCAGGGCGGCGATGACGCGGTTCATCTCGTCGTAGATCGCGGCGCGCTCGCCAGGCGTCGATTCGGGCAGGGCCTGATCCCACAGCACGCGGCCGTCGACGAACTCCATCACGTAGAAGGCGCGGCCGATGACGGACTCGTCCTCGCACAGCACGTCCATGCGTGCCACCGGCACGCCCCGGCCGGCCAGGGCGCGCATGACGCGGAACTCGCGTTCGACGGCATGGGCCGAGGGCAGCAGCCTGGCGGCCGGCCCGGGCTTGCTGCGCATCACATAGGCGCAGCCCGGTGTGACGAGCTTGTAGGTGGGGTTGGACTGCCCGCCCTTGAACTGCTCCACCGCCAGCGGCCCGGCGAATCCGGGCAGGTGCTGCTGCAGGTAGGCCTGCAGGGCGGCCACATCGAAGGCATGGCTGGCGGCCACCGGCTTGGTGCCCGTGAAATGCGCGTGTTGGGTCATTCAGCTCACTTGTCGGCAATGGCCAGCAGCTTTTCGCGCGACAGCACCACGAGCCGCGTCGGCTCCACGCGCACCGCGCCTTCGCCCTCGAAACCCTTGAGTTCCTGGTTGACGCGTTGGCGCGAGGCGCCCAGCAACTGCGCCAGGTCTTCCTGCGCCAGGGCCAGGCCGATGCGGATTTCCTCGCCCTGCGCGATGCCGTAGCTCTTGGCCAGCAGCAGCAGTTGGCGCGCCAGCCGGGCCTGCAGGGGGCGCGTGTTGAGATCCTCGAACTGGTTGAACATCAGCCGCAGGCGGCGGCAGTTCAGCCGCAGCAGCGCGTCGTACAACTCGACATGCTGGCGCAGCAACGCCTGGAAATCGGGCTTGCGCACCACCACCAGGGTGGTTGCCCCGTGGGCGTCGGCGTCGTGGGTGCGTGGCAGCCCGTCGAAGAGTGCGATGTCTCCGAACCAGGTGCCGGGTTCGGCATAGGTCAGCGTGATCTGCTTGCCGGACAGCGAGACCGAACTGATGCGCACCGCACCCAGCGCAACGCCGCACCATTCCTGCGCCGCTGAGCCGCGCGAGGCCAGTGCGTCGCCGTCGCGCAGTCGGCGCACGGTGGCCCGCGAGAGGATCGCGCTCTTCAGCGTCGATGAAAGCTTGCCGAACCACGCGCCCGTTTCGATGTTTTGCAGCTCGTCGATTGTAAGAACCGGGGTGTGCATGGCTTGTCCCTGAAGCGACAGAGGCGTGATGTCGACAAGCGGCATCGTCGCACGTTCCGCCCCTTGGGCATCCGGCCTGGGCCGACGGCGGATTCCATGGGGGCGCCGCCCCGCCGGGGGCTCGACGCCGGCCCGTCGAACTCCGTGTCAAGGGCCACGATTCGGCCGGGTCGGGGTGGCTGAGCTTGTAACCGGCCATGCTAGAGTCGTTCGGAACTGCGCTTTCTTGTTGTCTCCCCTCGCATGCCTAATCCGCGGCCCTGGTCGATGTCGCTGTACTTGAGTCTTGCCTGCCTGGCGCTGTCGGCGGCGGCGTCGGCGGCGGGAATCGGTGCGGGCCAGTCGAGTGCGGTGATGGGCCAGCCCCTGGACTTCGCAGTGCAGGTGCGGCTGGAGCCCGGCGCGGGGCTGGAGCCTCAGTGTGTGCTCGCCGAGGTCACGGCCGGTGACCGGCGTGTGCCGCCGCCGCTGGTACGCACGGCGGTCGAAATGATCGGCGTGGATCTGGCCCGGGTGCGTGTGATCACCCAGCAGGCCATCGAGGAGCCGGTCCTGGGCATCGACCTGAGCGTCGGCTGCCAGGCGAAGCTGGCGCTCTCCGCCGTGCGACCGGCCGGCGACAGGTT
>DAORNK010000321.1:0-5038 GCA_035440985.1 Rubrivivax sp.
CGCACAACGCGAGCGCCGCGAGGCCAGGCCATTGCCGGCAGCGTGCGCGTGGCGGTGTGCAGATCCCGCCCTCGGCCCCGCGTGACGATGTCCGGCAGGACGGGACAAAGACCAGCAGGGCCGCGCCGGCGATGGCGATGACGAAGGAGATGGCAAGGCCCATGGGTTCGCTCCGTTAGGGTCGTTGCGGTTGCCCGCAGCCCCCGCCGATACCCGTCACGCTGCTGCGCATCCCGCCCATCATCGGCACAGGCTCGGCGGTATCAGGAACACTCCCGCCAGCGGCCCCTGGGGAGATCCGAACCAGCCGTAGGCGCCGACCAGGAACAAGGCCAGGGCCACCGCATACAGCACGCTCAGGCCGACCAGCGTCAGGCGACAGGCGCGTGCCACGGAGCTTCGCGGGCCAGGTCCAGCAACTCCGGTGTCCGGGCGAACGGCGCTGCGGCGCGACGGGTAGCGTGGGACGCCTGGATCATGGCTTCGTGGCCGTGCTGGTGGTGCGCTGAGAAACCAGCCGGCGCTGTCGACTCAGCCACCCGTCAGCAGCGCGTCGGGGATGTCGTAGCGCTCCTGGCCGTCGATGTCGACCACGGTGGTGTCGCCGTCGCGCTTGGCGTTCATCGGTTGCGCGGTGTTGCGGGCCGCCGGCTGGCCCTTGACGAACAGGATCTGGCGGAACAGCTGGTTCGGCCCGCGGATTTCCACCGTGGCCGTACCGTCGCGGCCGCGGCGGATGACACCTGCCTCGCACTGCGCCTCGGCGCTGGCATAGGGGGGCTTGCAGCGCAGCGGCGCCTTGGCGTGGTAGCGGGTGCCGGGGACCTTGGCATCCTGGGCGCCCGGCAGTGCGGCCAGCGGCGTGCCGGTCACCGACACCTGCAGCGTGTAGTTGGAGCTTTGATTGCGCCGCGCCGCGCTGCGCACCAGGAAGGTCTGGATCAGGAAGGCGCCGTCGGTGGGCAGCACCACCTGGGCCTTTTCGCCCTGCGTCTCGCCGATGAACATCGCCTCGTTCGAGCCGGGCGAGACGATGTTGAAGGATTGCCCGCCATTGGACGCCTTCATCGCCACGCTCAGCGTCTGGCCGGCGCCGGCCACCAGGCGGTAATGCGCTGCCTTGTCGCCCTTGATCGTGCCCTTGAGCTCGGCACCGCTGCTGCCAGGGGCGAAGTGCACGTCCTGCGGTTTGGGTGCCGCGGGCGGCGCGGCCAAGGCCGCCGTGGCCAGCAACCCGGTCAGCAGCAGCGCAGGAAGGGTCTTCAGCATCGTCCTCATCTGGGGGTTCCTTTTCTGTTCAGCCGCGCCTCCCGGGGCACCGACGGCGTGCAGTCTACTGGCTTCGTCGGCTTCGCCGGCCTCGCCGGCGTCGCCCCTGGCCCAGGTCGCGCGGGGCGGCACCGGAAGCGCTGGCGACAGCACCGCCGGGCCATCCGGCCGGCTGCTGTGTGTTCACTTCTGGAGCGCTCGCCTCTGCCATCGGGACGGGTCCGCAGGGCGGCGGCCACAGCGGCTTTCAGAGGGGAAGAAGACCGTGCCACCCACCGTTTTATGCATGCTCGTTCATAGGTGAATGCCTGCGCTTTGCGCCGCTGGTGCCGCGCCAAAGAATCCGCCTCTTCCGTGCCATCGGTCGGCACCACGACAACCAGGAGACCCGCAGCGTGAGCATCCCCATCTCCCTCACCGTCAACGGCCGCGCCGTGTCGGTCAGCGTCGACCCGCGAACCCTGCTCGTGCAGTTGATTCGCGACCAGCTCCAACTCACCGGCACCCACGTGGGCTGCGACACCGCGCAATGCGGGGCCTGCACGGTGCACCTGAACGGCCGCGCCGTGAAGGCCTGCGCGATGCTGGCCGTGCAGGCGCAGGGCGCGCAGATCACCACCATCGAAGGTCTGGCCCCCGAAGGCCAGCTGCACCCGATGCAGGCCGCCTTCCGCCAGTGCCACGGCCTGCAGTGCGGCTTTTGCACGCCTGGCATGGTGATGTCCTCGGTGCTGCTGTTCAAGGACAAGCCCGGTGCCAGCGAACAGGAGATCCGCGAGGGCCTGGAAGGTAATCTGTGCCGCTGCACCGGCTACCACAACATCGTCAAGGCCATCCAGCTCTGCCAGAGCGGCAAGGCCGATGCCGCGGCGACCTCGGCCTCGGCCGCCTGAAGGGGAGACCACGATGACCGACCTGTCCAATTCCCCCATCGGCAAGCCGCTGCTGCGCCGCGAGGATCAGCGCTTCCTGACCGGCGCCGGCCAGTACACCGACGACGTGGTCCTGCCCGGCCAGACCTATGGCTTCTTCCTGCGCAGCCCGCATGCCCACGCGCGCATCCAGGGCATCGACCTGAAGGCTGCGCTGGCTGCGCCGGGCGTGATCAGGATCTTCACCGGCGCCGACCTGGCCGAGGCCAAGGTGGGTGGCCTGCCCTGCGGGTGGTTGATCCACAGCAAGGACGGCAGCCCGATGAAGGAGCCGCCGCACCCGGTGCTGGCCCAGGGCAAGGTGCGCCACGTCGGCGACCAGGTGGCCCTGATCGTGGCCGAGACCTACCTGCAGGCCAAGGACGCCGCTGAACTCGTGGAGGTCGACTACGACGTGCTGCCTGCCGTGGTCGACACCGCCAGCGCGGCAGGGCACGCCACGGCCGTGCACGACGAAGTGCCCGGCAATGTCTGCTACGACTGGGGCCATGGCAACAAGGATGCGGTGGACGCTGCCTTTGCCAAGGCGGCCAAGGTCACGACCTTGAGCTATGCCAACAACCGGCTGATCCCCAATGCCATGGAGCCGCGCGCAGCCAACGCGCAGTACACCAAGCACGACGACAGCTACACGCTGTACGTGGCCAACCAGAACCCGCACGTCGAGCGCTTGCTGATGTGCGCCTTCGTGCTCGGCCTGCCCGAGAGCAAGGTGCGCGTGATCGCGCCCGACGTGGGCGGTGGCTTCGGCAGCAAGATCTTCCTTTACGCCGAAGAGACCGCCCTGGTGTGGGCCAGCAAGCGCGTGGGCAGGCCCATCAAGTGGACGGCCGAACGCAGCGAGAGCTTCCTGGCCGATGCGCACGGCCGCGACCACGTCACCACCGGCGAACTGGCGATGGACGCACAAGGCCACTTCCTGGCGCTGCGCGTGAAGACCACGGCCAACATGGGCGCCTACCTGAGCACCTTCGCGTCCAGCGTGCCCACCATCCTGTACGCCACGCTGCTGGCCGGCCAGTACAAGACACCGGCCATCTATGCCGAGGTCAAGGCGGTGTTCACCAACACCGCGCCGGTGGACGCCTACCGCGGCGCCGGCCGGCCCGAGGCCACCTACCTGGTCGAGCGCCTGGTCGAGACCGCCGCGCGCGACATGGGCATGGACCCGGTGGAGATCCGCCGCCGCAACTTCATCACGAGCTTCCCCTACGCCACGCCGGTGGGCCTGACCTATGACGTGGGCCACTACGACGCCCACCTCAGCAAGGCCCTGCAATTGGCCGACGTGGCCGGCTTCGCGGCGCGCAAGGCGGCCTCGGCGGCCAAGGGCCTCAAGCGCGGCCTGGGCTACAGCTGCTACATCGAAGCCTGCGGCCTGGCGCCGAGCAACATCGCCGGTGCCCTGGGCGCGCGCGCGGGCCTGTTCGAAGCCGGCGAAGTGCGCGTGCATCCCACCGGCACGGTCACCGTCTTCACCGGCTCGCACAGCCATGGCCAGGGCCACGAGACCACGTTTGCACAGGTGGTGGCGGCCAAGCTGGGCATCCCCGTCGAAAGCGTGGAGATCGTGCACGGCGACACCGGCCGCGTGCCCTTCGGCATGGGCACCTACGGCAGCCGCTCGCTCAGCGTCGGCGGCACGGCCATCGTCAAGGCGGTCGACAAGATCATCGCCAAGGGCAAGAAGATCGCCGCCCACCTGCTGGAAGCGGCCGACACCGACATCGAATTCGCCAACGGCGAGTTCAAGGTCGCCGGCACCGACAAGAAGGTGCCCTTCGGCAGCGTGGCGCTCACCGCCTACGTGCCGCACAACTACCCGCTGGACAAGCTGGAACCGGGCCTCAACGAGAACGCCTTCTACGACCCGACCAACTTCACCTACCCGGCCGGCAGTTATGTCTGCGAGGTCGAGGTCGACCCCGCCACCGGCCGCACGCGCGTCGACCGCTTCACCGCGGTGGACGACTTCGGCAACATCGTCAACCCGATGATCGTCTCGGGCCAGGTGCACGGCGGCATCGCCCAGGGCCTGGGCCAGGCGATGCTGGAAGCCTGCGTCTACGACAACGAGTCCGGCCAATTGCTGACCGGCTCGTACCAGGACTACGCGATGCCGCGCGCCGATGATCTGCCCAGCTTCACGCTGGACCACACGGTCACCGCCTGCAGCCACAACCCGCTGGGCGTGAAGGGCTGCGGCGAGGCCGGCGCCATCGGCTCGCCACCGGCCTTCATCAACGCGCTGACCGATGCCCTGGGCGTGCGCGACATCCCGATGCCCGCCACGCCCGAGCGTGTCTGGCGCGCCGCCAACGGCCGCGCCTGAGCAGGAGACAACACCCCATGTACACCTTCGACTACCAACGCCCCGCCAACGCTGCCGCCGCTGCTGCCGCCTTCAGCGGCGAAGCCCGCTACCTGGCCGGTGGCCAGAGCCTGGTGCAGGCCATGAAGCTGCGTCTGAGCCAGAGCGAACGCCTGATCGACCTGGGCGCCGCGGCCGATCTCACAGGCATCCAGGTGGATGCCGGTGGCGTCACGGTCGGCGCGATGACGCGCCACGCCGAAGTCGCGGCTTCGGCCGCGTTGCGCAAGGCCATCCCAGCCCTGGCCGAACTGGCGGGCGGCATCGGCGACCCCATGGTGCGCAACATGGGCACGCTGGGCGGCAGCATCGCCAATGCCGACCCTGCGGCCTGCTACCCGGCGGCCGTGCTGGGCCTGGGCGCCACCGTGCGCACCAACCGGCGCAGCATCGCCGCGGACGCCTTCTTCACCGGCATGTTCGAAACCGCCCTGCAGCCCGGCGAATTGATCACCGCGGTCAGCTT
>DAORNK010000321.1:5113-5364 GCA_035440985.1 Rubrivivax sp.
GGCACAGACAGCCGCAGGCGTGCGCGTGGCCGTCACAGGAGCCAAGGGCAGCGTGTTCCGCGCCACGGCCATCGAGACTGCGCTCCAGGCCAGCTTCACGGCCCAGGCGGCGCAGGCCGTCAAGCTTTCGGCCGATGGCATCAACAGCGACATGCACGGCTCGGCCGAGTACCGCTCAGCCATGGTCAGCGTGATGGCCGGCCGCGCCGTGGCCGCCGCGCTGGCGCGCTGAACCGGCGCGCCCGCATGTC
>DAORNK010000322.1:0-5361 GCA_035440985.1 Rubrivivax sp.
GGCGGGCGGAGCCACGTAGTCCGGGTCGTCCATCAAGGCGCGGAACTCGGCCACGCTTTGCGGCCTGTCCTTCGGCATCAGGGCCAGCCCGCGGTCGATGGCCTGCAGGAAAGCCGCGCTGTACTGGCCGACGGCGACTTCACCGACCTTGGGCATGGGGTCGTCCATCAGCCGGGCCACCGCCGGTGGCGGGCGCCGGCTGGTGATGGCGGCGAACAGCATGCCGGCCAGCGCGTAGACATCGGTCCAGGCGCCCTGCTTGAGGCCCGGCGTGTCCCCGTATTGCTCGATGGGCGCGAAGCCGGGCTTGAGCACCACGGTCAGGGCGCGCTGCACGTCGCCGATGACACGCCGCGCGGCGCCGAAGTCCAGCAGCATCGGGCCGCTTTCGGTGATCAGCACGTTGTCGGGCGAGATGTCGCGGTGGTAGCACTTCTCGGCATGCATCACCTGCAGGGCGTCCATCAGCGGCGCCAGCCACGCGCGCAGTTCGGCTTCGCTGGGCCGCCGGCCCAGCCGCTCCAGCGTGCGCTGCAGGGTGCGCCCGCGGTAGAACGGCATCACCATGTAGGCGGTGCCGTTTTCTTCCCAGAAGCGGTGCACCTTGATCAGCGAAGGATGGTCGAAGCGCGCCAGCAGCCGCGCTTCGTTGACGAAACTGCGCAGCCCCAGCGCAAACGTGTCCTGGTCGCGTGCCACACGCACCGCCACCTGGAGGTTGCCCGTGCCGCGCCAGGCGATCGACGTGGGCAGGTACTCCTTGATGGCCACCTGGCGTTCCAGCAGCACATCCATCGCCAGATAGACGATGCCGAAGCCCCCTTCGCCGAGCAGGCCCAGGATCTGGTAGTCGCGGATGCGCGTGCCCACCGGCAGCGCATGCGCCGGCATCGTGGTGCGTGTGGGCGGATTGACGTCGTCGTCCATCCCGCGGCCCAGACCGCCATCAGCCCCGGAGTTGCTCATGGTCCTCTTGTTGTCCCTGCCCGGAAAGCGGGCGCCGGGCGCGGCGTCAGGCCGGCCTGCCCCAGGCGGGATTGTCTCAGCCCGGGCGCGGGCGGCGTTTCAGTGCAGGACCGAGGGCGCGGGGCTCTGGCCTGTCCAGCCCCTTTGCAGGGCCAGCAAGCCCGCCAGCGGCTGGGGCCTGGCGACGAGGTAGCCCTGTACCTCGTCGCAGCCGGCCTGCGCCACCGCCGCCAGCTGCGGCGCGGATTCCACGCCTTCGGAGACGGTGCGCATGCCCAGCGTGGCCGCCATCTGGGCGATGGTCTGCACGATCGCGCGGGCGTCCTTGCGCAGCAGCACTTCGCTGACGAAGGCGCGGTCGATCTTCAGCGTGTCGAAGGGGAAGCGCCGCAGGTAGGCCAGCGACGAATAACCGGTGCCGAAGTCGTCCAGCGCGATGCGCACGCCCAGGTTGCGCAGGGCGTGCAGCTTCTCCAGCATGCCATCGGCATCGCCCATGAACACCGATTCGGTGATTTCCAGCTCCAGCCGTGTCGGATCCAGCCCCGTTTCGCGCAGCGCATCGCGCACGCGGGAGACGTAGCGCTCGTCGCGCAACTGCATGGGCGAGACGTTGACCGACACCACCAGGCCGGACAGCGGCCCGGCCGCGGCTTCGCAGGCCTGCATCAGCGCCCAGTGGCCGATGTCGTCGATCAGGCCCGCCTGTTCGGCCACCACGATGAACTCGGCCGGCGCCACCGCGCCCAGTTCGGGGTGTTGCCAGCGCAGCAGGGCTTCGGCACCCACGATGCGCCAGCGGTCGATCTCCACCTTGGGCTGCCAGTGCAGCGTGAGCTGGCCGCCGTCGATGGCCTGGCGCAGGCCGTGTTCCAGTGCCAGCCGGCGCCGGCTGCGTTCGCCCATCTCCGGCGCATACAGCGCGAAGCGCCCGCGCCCCAGGTCCTTGGCGGCGTACAGGGCCATGTCGGCTTGCACCAGCAGTTCGTCCACGCTGCTGCCGCTGCCGCCATCGCACCAGGCGCCGCCGATGCTGGCGCCCACGCGCAGGTGGCGCTGCGCCACGTCGATGGGCTTCGAGAGCGCATCGATCAGGCGCTGCGCCAGCGCGGCGGCGTCACTGTCCTGCACGGCATGGCTCATCAACACGGCGAACTCGTCGCCGCCGATCCGGGCCACCAGGTCGCCCGGTCGCATGCAGCGCCGCAGGCGGTCCGACACGGCGCGCAGGACCTCGTCACCCGCCGAGTGGCCCAGCGTGTCGTTGACGGCCTTGAAGTGGTCCAGGTCCACGGACAGCAGGGCCAGCCGGCGCCCCTTCTTCAGTGCCGAAGCCAACGCAGCACGCAGGGTGGGCCGGTTGGCCAGGCCGGTGAGCGAATCGGTGTGCGCCAGGTGCTGCAGCCGCTGCTGTGATGCCACGCGTTCTGTGACATCGGTCAGCGCACCGCGCCAGCCCAGCGTGCGGCCCTGTTCGTCGAGCAGGCGCTTGCCGTTCATCACCAGGTGGCGCTGGGTGCTGCCTGCACCCACGGCCAGCGGCAGGTCGCGGAAGGGGCGACCGGTGTCCAGCGCTGCGCGCAGCTGGGTCACACCGGCCACGCCCCGCGCCTGCAGCAGGGCCAGCAGCGGCGTCTCGCGCAGCTGGCGCGCGTCCACGCCCAGCAGACCGGCCAGGCGTGGGGATTGGTGTGTCATGCAGCCGCTGGCATCGGTCTGCCACAGTGCATCTTCGGCGCTTTGCTCGAAATCCTGCAGCAGCACCGCCAGCATGCGTTCCTGGCGCTCCGTGTGTGCCTGGGCACGCAGCGCCCCGGCATGCTTGCGCGACGCCGAGAAGGCCCCGATGGCAATCATCGGTGAATAGAAGGCCAGCAACAGTGCCGTCCCCAGCAGCGCGGGGTCGTCGGCACGCCACAGCGCGCCCAGCGCGGCGGCGCTGAAGATCGTGGTCCAGGCCAGGCTGGCCAGCGGCAGCGGGCTCAGTACATAGGCGCCGGCACCCATCATGCCGGTGATCAGCGTCGCCACCAGCAGGCGCTGGGCGGCATCCGCCCCCGGGAACCAGAGCCAGGGCGGCACGCACCAGCAGCCGGCCAGCAAGGCAGCGTGCAAGGTGGCCCGGTGCAGGGCGCGGCGCGAAACCCTGGCGCGCGGGATCCGGCCCTTTCGCCACCAGCCCACCGCGGCCAGCAGGGACAGCGCAACCACCACGCCCCACCAGAGCCAGATCGTGTGGCCCAGCCCGTGTCCGAAGGCCCACAGCACCAGCGTCGCACAGCCGACGTTGGACGCCATCGTGAATGGCGTGAGACGGACCACCGCGCCCAGCAACGCGGCGCGGAGGCGCCCGCACTCGGCGCTGCGCCCGCCGTACAGGTCCATGATGTGGCTCAGTGCGCTCGGTGGCGCACCGGGGTGGGTGTTCATGGCAGGGCCAGGCCGCTTCTTCTTGTGGTTCGCACGCCTATCGGCATCATCCGGGGCGACTTGAGCCCGGCTGCTGCGATGCCGTGTCCGGTGTCGCGAACTGGCGCCGGCTGCCCGGCGTCAGGCGGGCGCAGAAACAGGACGACCCGCCGCAGCGGGTCGTTCAGCCACGGCCGTGCGGGACTCAGGCGCCGACGGTCCTGGCCGCTTCGGCGTATTCCTCGATCTGGTCGAAGTTCATGTAGCGGTACACGCTCGCGGCATCCTCGTTGATGATGCCCATGGCCTCGTGGTACTCGGCCACGGTGGGGATGCGGCCGAGCTTGCTGGCGATGGCCGCCAGTTCGGCCGAGGCCAGGTAGACGTTGGTGTTCTTGCCCAGGCGGTTGGGGAAGTTGCGCGTGCTGGTGCTGACCACGGTGGCACCTTCGCGCACCTGCGCCTGGTTGCCCATGCACAGGCTGCAGCCGGGCATCTCGGTGCGCGCGCCGGCGGTGCCGAAGGCGTTGTAGTGGCCCTCCTTGATGAGCTCGCTCTGGTCCATCTTGGTCGGCGGCGCCACCCACAGCTTCACGGGGATGTCGCGCTGGCCACCCAGCAGCTTGGCCGCGGCGCGGAAGTGGCCGATGTTGGTCATGCAGCTGCCGATGAAGGCCTCGTCGATCTTGGTGCCCGCCACGTCCGACAGCAGCTTGGCGTCGTCGGGGTCGTTCGGGCAGCACAGCACGGGCTCCTTGAGCTCGGCCAGGTCGATCTCGATCACGGCCGCGTACTCGGCGTCCTTGTCGGCCTCCAGCAGCGTGGGCTTGGCCAGCCAGGCCTCGACCTTCTCGATGCGGCGCTTGAGCGTCTTCGCGTCGGCGTAGCCGTCGGCGATCATGTTCTTCATCAGCACGACGTTCGAGTTGAGGTACTCGATGATCGGCTCCTTGTTGAGCTTGATCGTGCAGCCGGCGGCGCTGCGCTCGGCACTCGCGTCGGAGAGCTCGAAGGCCTGTTCCACCTTCAGGTCGGGCAGGCCCTCGATCTCGAGGATGCGGCCGCTGAAGATGTTCTTCTTGCCAGCCTTGGCCACCGTCAGCAGCCCGGCCTTGATGGCGTACAGCGGAATCGCGTGCACCAGGTCGCGCAGCGTCACGCCGGGCTGCATGGTGCCCTTGAAGCGCACCAGCACCGACTCAGGCATGTCCAGCGGCATCACGCCCGTGGCGGCACCGAAGGCGACCAGGCCTGAGCCTGCGGGGAAGCTGATGCCGATCGGGAAGCGCGTGTGGCTGTCGCCGCCAGTGCCCACCGTATCCGGCAGCAGCAGGCGGTTGAGCCAGCTGTGGATGACGCCGTCACCCGGCCGCAGGCTGACGCCGCCACGGCTGCTGATGAAGGCCGGCAGCTCGCGGTGCATCTTCACGTCCACCGGCTTGGGGTAGGCGGCGGTGTGGCAGAAGCTCTGCATCACCAGGTCGGCGCTGAAGCCCAGGCAGGCCAGGTCCTTCAGCTCGTCGCGCGTCATCGGGCCGGTGGTGTCCTGGCTGCCGACGGTGGTCATGCGCGGCTCGCAATAGGTGCCGGGGCGGATGCCCTGGCCTTCCGGCAGGCCGCAGGCGCGGCCCACCATCTTCTGCGCCAGCGTGAAGCCGGCCTTGCTGGCCGCAGGCGCCTGCGGCAGGCGGAACACGGTGCTCGCGCCCAGGCCCAGGAACTCGCGTGCCTTGGCCGTGAGGCTGCGGCCGATGATCAGGTTGATGCGGCCGCCGGCGCGCACCTCGTCGAACAGCACCTCGCTCTTGAGCTTGAACTCGGCCACGGTCTGGCCGCTCTTCACGAGCTTGCCGTCGTAGGGCAGCACCTCGATGACGTCGCCCATCGCGAGCTTGCTCACGTCCACCTCGATGGGCAGCGAGCCGCTGTCTTCCTGCGTGTTGAAGAAGATGGGCGCGATCTTGCCGCCCAGCGTGACGCCGCCGA
>DAORNK010000323.1:0-5353 GCA_035440985.1 Rubrivivax sp.
CTGCCAGGGCTGGCCGGGCAGGCGGGCCTGGACCTGCTGGCCGGGCGTGGCCTGCACCGATACTTCGACCGGTTCACCGGGGCCCAGCCGCTGCCGTTCGTCGGGGCGCAACGTGCCCCCGTGCAGCCACAGGCGATCGGCTGGCCAATGCGCAGCAGGGGGCGGCGCTGTCCGTTCGACGATCAGCGTGCGCTGCACAAGGGTGCCATCGGGCAGCATGGCCTGCACCGGCACGCTGTTCGCGCCCGGTGCCAGCGCGATGCCGTCACGCGCAAACACACCGGTCGCGTAGACGGTGACCGGACTGCCCGCCACCTGCACGCTGGCGCCCGGCACGGTGCGGCCCAGCAGGTGCAGCACGGGCCGCGTGGTCTGCAGCGCCTCGTCGCGCGGTGACAGCAGCTCCAGCATCAGGTGCGCATCAGCGTGCTCTTGCCGAACAGGCTCTCGATCAGGTCCACCGCCAGATCGGCGGTCTTGTTGCGTTGGTCCAGCGCCGGGTTGAGCTCCATCACGTCCAGGCTGGCCAGGCGGCCGGTGTCGGCGATCATCTCCATGCACAACTGTGCTTCGCGGTAGGTGGGGCCGCCGGGTACCGTGGTGCCCACGCCGGGGGCGATCTCGGGGTCCAGAAAGTCCACGTCGAAGCTGACATGCAGGTGGGTCTTGTCGTCCAGCGTGGCCAGGGCCAGCTCCATCGCGTGGCGCATGCCCATCTCGTCGATGTAGCGCATGTCGAAGACTTCCAGCCCCACCTCGTGCACGAAGCGCTTCTCACCCGGGTCCACGCTGCGGATGCCGATCTGACGTACCCACTTCGGGTTGAGCGCGGGCACGGTGCCGCCGATCCCCACCAGCGGCTGCGGGCCGTGCCCGCACAGGCAGGCCACCGGCATGCCGTGCAGGTTGCCGCTGGGGGTCAGCACGTTGGTGTTGAAGTCGGCATGGGCGTCCAGCCACAGCACGCGCAGCTTCCTGCCCTGTTCACGGCAGTGGCGGGCCACCGCGCTGATGCTGCCGATGGCCAGGCAGTGGTCACCACCCAGCAGCATGGGCAGGTGGCCCAGCTGCAGTTCGGCATGCACCGCGGCGTGCACGGTCTGGTTCCAGGCCACGACTTCGGCCAGGTGCCGGTAGCCCATCACGGGGGGCAACCAGGGGTTGGCCGGCCCGCTGAGATTGCCGCGGTCCAGCACCTGCAGGCCGTGGGCCTGCAGCGTGGCCTGCAGGTCGGCCACGCGCAGCGCCTCCGGGCCCATGCTGGCGCCGCGCGTGCCGGCGCCGATGTCGGTGGGTGCCCCGATCAGGCTGATGGCGGCCTGCGTGCCCATCAGATGTCGACCGCCAGGTCGCCGGTCACGGTGGGGGGCTGGTCGAAGCCGTAGTGCGCGGCCAGCACGTCCCAGGCTTCCTCGGCGGTCTCCACGTAGCGGATGAGCCTGAGATCGCCGGCGCTGATCATGCCGCTGTCCACCAGGTGGTCGAAGTCGATCAGCTTCTCCCAGAAAGCACGGCCGAACAGCAGGATGGGGCGCCTGCGGCTCTTGCCGGTCTGTACCAGCGTGATGGTCTCGAAGAGCTCGTCCAGCGTGCCGAAGCCGCCCGGAAAACACACCAGCGCGATGCTGCGCATCACGAAGTGCATCTTGCGCACGGCGAAGTAGTGGAACTGGAAGCACAGCTCCGGCGTGATGTAGGCGTTGGGGGCCTGTTCGTGCGGCAGCACGATGTTCAGCCCGATGCTCCTGCCGCCGACTTCGAAGGCGCCGCGGTTGCCGGCTTCCATGATGCCGGGCCCGCCACCGGTGACCACGTAGATCGGTGTTTCGAGCTCGCCGGAGCGCTGCGTGACCAGCGCGGCGAAGCGGCGCGCTTCGTCGTAGTAGCGGCTCATGGCCAGTGCGGTCTCGGCGCGGCGGATGGCGCTGGGCTCGCCGACGCGCTGCGCATCGTGCAGCGCCTGCGCGGCCTGTTCGGGCGGCAGGATGCGCGCGCTGCCGAAGATCACGATGGTGGACTCGATGCCCAGTTCCTGCTGCACCAGTTCGGGCTTGAGCAGCTCCAGCTGCATGCGCACCGGCCGCAGCTCGTCGCGCAACAGGAAGGCGGTGTCGGTGAAGGCCAGGCGGTAGGCGCTTTCGGGGCCTGCGTAACGCGAGGGCTGCAGGGCCGCGGCGGCGTCTTCTTCCGCGCTGGGGAAGTTGCGGGCGGTCAGGGCGGGGATCTTGTTGTCCATGGAGCGGGAACTCATTCAGGTTGGACGGCTGGCCGGCCGCCGCACACCGGGCAGTGTGGCTGGCGCGGGATGGCCAGGCTGTCCCACTGCATGCAGCGGGCGTCGAGCATCAGCAGCCGCCCGGCCAGGGTCTGGCCGGTGCCCGCCAGCAGCTTCAGGGTTTCGGCGGCCTGCACGCTGCCGACGATGCCCACCAGCGGCGCGAACACACCCATCGTCGCGCAGTCCACGTCTGCATGGGCCGCATCGGGCGGGAACAGGCAGGCGTAGCAGGGGGCCTGCGGCTGGCGCGTGTCGTAGACCGCGATCTGGGCATCCCAGCCGATGGCCGCGCCGGATACCAACGGCACGCTGTGGTGTACGCAGGCCGCGTTGACGGCGTGGCGGGTGCGGAAGTTGTCGCAGCAGTCGACCACCACGTCCGCCTGCGGCACCAGCTCGTCGAGCAAGGCCGCGTCGGCGCGGCAGACCAGCGCACGCAGCTGCACGTCGGGGTTGATGGCCGCGACGCTGGCGCGCACCGATTCGGCCTTGGGCAGGCCCAGGCGCGACAGGTTGTGGGCGATCTGGCGTTGCAGGTTGGTGAGGTCCACCCGGTCGTGGTCGACCACGGTGATGCGGCCCACGCCGGCCGTGCCCAGGTACAGCGCCACCGGCGAGCCCAGCCCGCCGGCGCCGATGACCAGTGCATGGGCGTCCAGCAGGCGGCGTTGGCCCTCGATGCCGATCTCGCCCAGCATCACGTGGCGGGCGTAGCGCAGCAGTTGGTCGTCGGTCATCGGCGGCTGCCTTTGAAGCGAAAAGCCCGCCGGGTGGCGGGCTAGCTGGGACGTGGGAGGCGTTACTTGGTACGGGGGGCCGGTGCAGCGGGCTTGTCCTTGGCCGCTTCGGCCTCGGCGCGCAGTTCCACACCACCGGTCTTGCTGGCCATCACCGGCAACCCGCGCAGCTGGTTGAGCGCCTGCTGCAGCGGGAAGTCCTCGGCCGAACCGAACTCGGGCAGCGGCTTGATGGGTTCCTTGCTCTTGGCGACCTGCTCTTCGAGCTTCTTGCGGGCTTCCTCGCGCGCCTTTTCGCGTTCGGCGTCCTTCTTCTCGTCCTTGCCTTGCAGGTGCTTGTCCAGATCGGCTTCGCGCATGCGCAGTGCGGCGAAGACGTTGCCTTCGGCGGTTTCGTCCAGCCAGACGTCGGGCACGATGCCCTTGGCCTGGATGCTGCGACCGCTGGGCGTGTAGTAGCGCGCCGTGGTCAGCTTGACCGCGGTCTCGAAGTCGGGCAGCTTGCGTTCGGTCTGCACCGAACCCTTGCCGAAGGTCTGCGCGCCCATGATGGTGGCGCGTTTGTGGTCCTGCAGCGCACCGGCGACGATCTCACTGGCCGAGGCCGAGCCTTCGTTGACCAGCACCACCAGCGGCACCGTCTTCAGTGCCGCTGGCAACCGGCGCAGCGGGTCGCCGCCGCCGCGGCGGGCGTAGAACTCGGGGTTGGCGCGGAAGGTGGCGCGGGTTTCGGCCAACTGGCCGTTGGTGCTGACCACCACCACGTCCGGCGGCAGGAAGGCCGCCGACAACGCCACGGCGCCATCCAGCAGGCCGCCCGGGTCGTTGCGCAGATCCAGCACCAGGCCCTTGAGGTTGGGGTCCTGCTTGTACAGCTCGTCGACCTTGCGCACGAAGTCCTCGACCGTGCGCTCCTGGAACTGGCTCACGCGCAGCCAGCCGTAGCCGGGGTCGACCATCCTGGCGCGCACGCTCTGCATGCGGATCTCTTCGCGGATGATGGTCACCGGGAAGGTGCGGCTTTCGGCCTTGCGGAAGACGGTGAGCACGACCTTGGTCTGCGGGTCGCCGCGCATGCGCTTGACGGCCTGGTCCACCGTCAGGCCCTTGACCGGCGTGTCGTCGATGCGGGTGATCAGGTCACCCGACTTCAGGCCGGCGCGGAAGGCCGGTGAGCCTTCGATGGGCGAAACGACCTTCACCAGGCCTTCTTCCATCGCCATCTCGATGCCGATGCCGACGAACTTGCCGCCGATGCTTTCGTGGAATTCCTTGTAGCTCTTCTTGTCGAGGTACTGCGAATGCGGGTCCAGCCCGGCGACCATGCCGGCGATGGCGTCGTTGAGCAGCTTCTTCTCGTCGACCGGCTCGACGTATTCGGTCTTGATGATCTCGAACACGCGGCTGAGCTGCCGCACCTCTTCCACCGGCAGCGGGGCCAGCGCATTGCGCGCCACGGCCTGCAACTGCATCGTGGTGAGCGCGCCGGCGACGGCGCCTACGGCCAGGATGCCAGCGAATTTCAGTTTGGAGCCCATGTTCGACGCGCCTTTCCAGTGGGATCGCACGTACCGGCCAGTATAGGGTGCGCGCCGGGTTGGAGCCTGCGCCCCGGTTGAAGTTGCACCCCCGAGCGTGTGGCTTTGCTCAGGCGGCGGCGGCTGTTTCGCGCGGGAAGGTCACCACGTGGTCCACCTGGGCGCGAATGCCGATCCATTCGCCGACCTCGTGGTCGTGGTGCGAGGGCACGTGGGCCAGCACCCGTTCGCCGCTTTGCAGGCGCAGCGTGAGCAGGAATTCGCTGCCGCGGAAGGCCTTGCGCTCGATGCAGGCGCGCACCGGCGAGCTGTCGTCGTGCACGATGTCGTCGGCGCGCAGCAGCACGTCGCAATGGCCGTCGACAAAGGCGTCGGGCAACGGGCAGCCGGCGATGTCGTCCAGCTCGCCGACCGGCGTGTGCACGCAGGGGCCGTGCGCGCAGGCCACGATCTGCGCCGGTGCGAACACGCCGTGGCCGATGAACTGCGCCACGAAGCGGCTGGCCGGCCGGTGGTACAGCGTGTAGGCGTCGTCCCATTGCTCCAGCACGCCGTGGTTCATGACGCCGATCACGTCGCCCACCGCAAAGGCCTCCAGCTGGTCGTGCGTGACCAGCAGCGCCGTGGTGCCGCTGTCCTTGAGGATGGCGCGCACCTCTTGCGCCAGGCGTTCGCGCAGGTCCACGTCCAGGCTGGAGAAGGGCTCGTCCAGCAACAGCAGGCGCGGCCGCGGGGCCAGCGCGCGCGCCAGCGCCACCCGCTGCTGCTGCCCGCCGGACAGCTGGCTGGGATAACGCTTG
>DAORNK010000324.1:0-1256 GCA_035440985.1 Rubrivivax sp.
CGGCGATCCGGTTGTAGCCCGCGCTGCCGGCCGGCAGCAGGGCCGTCGCCTGCGCAGTCGCGCCGGCCGGGTGCGGCACGGTGGCGGGTCGCGCCAGCAGTGGGTTGGCTGCGGCGTTGCAGGTGTCGTTGATCAGGCTCAGCGTCACGTTGTAGTCGCCGCTGGCGCTGCCCGTGAGCACGAAGCGATTGCCCTGGCTGCCGCTGCCGGCCTGGTGGCAAGCGGCGCACTGGGCCTGCAGCACGGGCTGCACTTGCGCCAGGAAGCTGGCCTCGCTCAGGGCGGCGATGCTGCGCACCCCGCCGTTGGCATCGAAGGGGTCGTTGTAGTACTGGCCACCCAGGTCCATCCACTCGGCCAGCAAGCGCTTCTCGGCGCGTGTCAGCAACTGGGCATGGTCCGGTGCGGAAGCCGGTGGGTTGGGGTGGTCGGCGCGGGCGCCGCTGCCGGCCAGCAGGGTCTGGCCCCAAAGGATCTCGGTCAGGCGGCTCTTGCGCGCCTGGCCCGCGGTGTTGGCCGCGCCGGAGCTGGTCTCGACCAGCGGTGAAGTGCGCTGCACCTCGGGCACGCCGTTGCGCAGCACGGTTACCGGCCGACCCGTGGCGGGGTCGATCACCGGGTCGCCGGTCAGCAGTTCCTGATAGGAGACCAGGCGCCCGGCTCCGCCGGTGGTGCCGCGCAGGTCCAGCTTGCCGGTGCCGGCGGTGCCGTCGTGGCAGCGCACGCATGTCAGCTGGCCCGCCGTGCCACGCGCGCGGGTCCACAAGGGCTGGATGTGTTGCGGGTAGTTGATCACGCCGTCCACGGGTGCGGGCGTGGCCAGGTCGTCGGCAGGGTCCGGGTTGCCGGTGTAGCGCAGGCTGATCGCCGCGCGCGCCCGCACGCCCGCCTGCAGCGTGTCGGCCCAGATGTCGGTGGAGACCGGGTGCGCCATGATCTGCAGTGCCGTCGGGTCCAGCCGTGTGCGCAGCGAGGCCATGGTCTCGCCGCTGAGGTGCTGCGCCGCCAGGCTCTGCTTGATGCCGGCCGGCAGCGTGTTGACGACGGGCCCGCTGTTGAGAGCCGCGCCGCGGCGCGGGCTGTGGCAGCCGTCGCAGGTGCGGCGCTCGCCGGGGCGTACCTGGATCCAGTTGGTGTGCGACTGCAGGCCGCGGCCCTCGGCGTCCACCACCTGCAGCGCCAGTGGCACATCGGCCGGCACCTGCAGCTTGAAGGAGCCGTCGGGTTCGATGGGCGCGTAGCCCAGCACCTGCTGC
>DAORNK010000324.1:1269-5338 GCA_035440985.1 Rubrivivax sp.
CCCCGATGGACTGCCGCACGCCGATGGAGCCGCTGGGCGGCGGCACGCCGCGGATGGCCCGGACGAAGCGCGCCGGGGCGCACCGGTAGGCGGCCTGGGCGGGGTCCTTGATGCGCGAGAGGTCGGCCACCATGCTGCGCGTGTCGGCCGGGTCGGTGGGCCTGGTCAGCGCGATGGCCTGGGCGCAGCCGGCACGGTCGGCGTCGGTGAGCATGACCTCGGCCATGCGCTGCAGGCCGTCGGTGTCGTAGACGCTGCGCACTTCGATCAAGGCCAGGTTCTGCGCGGCCAGCGCGGCGTCCACCGTGGTGGGTTCGACCACGTTGGGCTCGGGCCGGGCCTGCAGCGACACCGGGTCGGTGTACATGAAGCCGGCCGGCGGCGCGGCGACGATCAGCCAGGTCTGCGGGCCGGGGTCGAACATGTAGATGGCGTAGGCCGCCGGGGCGTTGTCGCGCACGGCATCGGCGGCCAACGCATCGGGCGTGCGGTTGGTGTCGCCCAGCAGGGCCAGCTCATCGGCGGTCAGGTTGGCGCAGGGCACGACCTGGCCGTTGCGCGTGACCTCGCAGGGCCGCCAGGCCACGAGCACGCGGTCGGTGCCGTCCCACAGCGGGTAGGGCGTGGTGGCGCGGCCGTTGAGCGAGAGGCCGCGCTCGTCCAGCAAGGCGCGCGTCGTGGCCTCGGTCTGTCCGCCCTGAGCGGGCACGCTGGCACTGGCCGGCGTGTTGAACTCGGAATAGTTGGCCGCGTCGATGAGCTGCAGCGAGCCGCCTTCCTGCGTGCCCGACAGCGACATCAGCGAGCTCATCACCTGGCCCGGGTACCTGCCGCGCGGGTCCATGTCGCGCGGGTGCAGGTAGCTGTTGCCGGGGCTGTGCGCGCCGTACAGCACGAACAGGTCGGTGCCGTCCGGTTTGGCGCGGAAGATGGCGAAGCGGTTGCGGTCGGCCACGTGTTCCCAGCGCGCGAACATGATGTCGCCGTTGGGCCGGATGACGGCATTGCGCTCGTGACTCTGGTTGAAGCTGATCTGCCGGATGCCGCTGCCGTCGGTGGCCATCGTGTGCAGGTTGAGCACGCGCTCGCGTTCGTACTCGTCGGCCGCGTAGTAGCTGCGGCCCAGGGCCTGGCTCAGATGCGACTTGGCCTGGCGGTTGCTGCTGAAGACGATGCCGCGGTCGGCGGGCAGGTAGACCGGGTCCACGTCGTCGTGTTCGGTGCTGGCGGTGAGCCGCCTGAAGCTGCCCTGGGCCAGTGCGGCACCGCTGCCGCCGACGGTGTACTCCCACAGGTTCCAGCGGCCCGTGCAGGCCCTCTCGCCGGTGGCCGTGCCGTCCACCGTGCTGGTGTTGCTGGCCGGGCAGCGCAGCGAGAACACGATGCGCCGGCCGTCGTAGCTGACTTCGGGGTCGGAAGCGTCGCCCTGACCCTGGGTGAAGCGCGCGGTGAGGTTGTGCTCGGTGGCGCTGGCCGAGGAGGCCTCGCGCAGCATCAGATCGCCGCCGGGTGCGCTGTTGGTGCCGTCGGTGGGGTTGATGCGCAAGTCCGTGCTGCGCTTGACGTAGGCGATGGGGACGTCGCCATTGACGATGATGCGGTCACCGGCGCTGCTGGTGCCGTTGCCGGAACAGGAGACCAGCGCAGCGAGTGCGGCCAGGGCCAGCGCGGCTGCAGCGGCCCTGGCCAGGCGGGCCGGTGGGCGCAACGGTGTGGCATCGGGCATGGTTCTCTCCTGGCGCAGTGAAGGCAAGGCGCGGTTCATTGCCGCGCGTGGGGTGGCCTGGGCGTGGCGGCCATGAGCCCCGAAGAAGCGCGCAAGGCGCCGCTGGCGTCGACCACCACGGCATCGATGCCGGGCAGCGTCTCGATCAGCGCCAGTCCCCGCTGCGCACCCAGCACGAAGACCGTCTTCGACAAGGCTTCGCTGGTCAGGCCGTCGGCGGCCAGGATGGTGACGCTGTGCACGCCGCAGGGCGAGCGGCCGGTGGCCGGGTCGATCAGGTGATGGTGGCGCTGGCCGTCTTCGTCGAAGTAGCGCTCGTAGTCACCGGAAGTGGAGATCGAGGTGTCTTCCAGCGGCAGCACGGCCACCACGTCACCGGCGCGGCGGGGGTGGCGGATGGCCACGCTCCAGGGGCGGCCGCGACGGTCGCCGATGGCGCGGCTGTCGCCGCCGGCACTGACCATCGCATGCACGATGCCGCGCCGGCGCAGCAAGGTGGTGGCGCGGTCCACCGCGTGGCCCTTGGCGAAACCGCCCAGATCGATGCGCATGCCTGGCCGCCCGAAGCGCAGGCTGCGGTCCCGCGGGTCCAGGTGCAGGTGCTGCCAGCCGACGTGTTCGCGCGCCGCCTGCAACGTGGCCGCGTCCGGGCGCAGCCGTGCCCGGTAGTCGTACAGGTGGCCCACCGCGGCGTAGCTGATGTCGAAAGCGCCGCCGGATAGTCGCGAAAAGGCCAGCGCCTGCTCAACCAGGCGGTACATCTCGTCGGACAGCGGCACGCTCTGACGGGCGGCGTCCCGGTTGATGCGGCTGAGCTCGCTGGTCGGCTTGTGCGGGCTCATGCAACGGTCGATGCGGTGCATCTCGTCCATCACGGCGGCTGCGGCCCGTTCGCCGAGGCGCAGGTCCTCGGCCCACAGCTCCACGCGGATGGCCGTGCCCATGATGGCCTCTTCGCGCGCCACCCAGCCGGCGTTGAGGTGCGGGCTGCGGGGGTTGAGGTCCAGGCGGCGCTGGCTGGGGTCCGAAAAGGCAAAAGGCATGGCGGCGGGGCTGCGGGTGCAGCCCTTCGGGCAGGACATGGCAGGGGGTTGTGGAGGCAGCCTGGGCTGTCCCGTGGGCCTGGCTTGGCCTGACCCATGCCGCGGAAGTTACCGGTTCATCGCCCTTCGGGGGGTGACGGCTGGTGCGCCTTTGCGAGCAGATGCTTCAGTCGTGAAGCAGGCGCGCGTGGGCCGCACGGGGGCCCGCGCGGCGCCCGGCTTACGACTCGTCACCGTTGACCGGCCGCGCGCCCCCTGACCAAGGGGGCCTCCCCGGAACGCCTCACATGCCCTTGAAGAGCCCCGTGTAGCTGCGGCTGACCTCGAGCTTCTCGGGGTGGCCCCTGACGGTGACGATCTGGCGGCCGCGGAAGTCGCGCGTCACGCCGGCGATGGCCTTCACGTTGACCAGCGTGCTGCGGTGGATCTGCCAGAACTGCTGCGGGTCGATCTCGTCCACCAGCTCCTTGATGGGCTTGCGGATCAGCGCTTCCACGCTGGCGGTCTGCACCCGGGTGTACTTCTCGTCGCTGATGAAGAACAGCACATCGCTGACGGCGATCATCTGGATCGCCTGGCCCACGGTGGCCTGGATCCACTGCAGGTACTGCGGCGCCTGGCCGGGGTTCAGGCGTGCCGCCAGCTGGTGCAGCAGCTGCTGCAGGTGCGGGCCGGCCGGTGCTTCGCTGCCGGTGCGGCGCGCCTCCAGGCGCTGGCGGATGCGGTCGACCGTGATCTGCAGGCGCTCGCGCTCGGCCGGCTTGAGCACGTAGTCGGCCACGCCCTGCTCGAAGGCCTCCACAGCGTACTGGTCGTAGGCCGTGATGAAGACGATCTCGGGCAGCAGGTCGGCGTCGTCGTTGTCGTCGGCCGTGGCGGTGCCCTCCCGCGGCGGCAGCTGCGCGATCTGGCGTGCCGCCTCCACGCCGCTCAGCCCCGGCATGCGGATGTCCAGGAAGACGATCTCGGGCCGGTGCTCGGCCACCAGTTGCACGGCCTCCAGGCCATTCTTGGCTTCGGCCACGATCTGCAGCTCGGGCCAGACCTCGGCCAGCCGCGCACGCAGCTGTTCGCGCATCAGGCGTTCGTCGTCGGCCAGTACGGCGCGGGGATTCGGGCTTGGCGTGTTCATCATGCTGGCGATGATGCCAGCCGGCGCCGCGAGGGGCGCAGCAGCAGCCACAGCAGCAGCAGCGGCAGCCACAGGGGTGACAGGGCCACGCCCAAGGCCACGCCAACGGCCGCCAGCACCGCGGCCACGGCCAGGCCGACGACCAGCAGCGCCAGCGCCAACACCAGC
>DAORNK010000325.1:0-5305 GCA_035440985.1 Rubrivivax sp.
GTCTTGGCCTGTATGGCGGCCCGCCGTTCGTCGGCGCGGCGCTGCCGGTCCGCCGCATCCAGCGCCACTTCCTTCTCGCGCCAGGGTGCCAGGGCCTGGCGACGGCGAGCCCGCGCATCTTCCACGCAGTCGGTCACGGCGAAGCGATGCCGGCACGCCAACTCTTGTGCGGCGAAGTCCTGCGCGATGCGCTGGCGCGCCGCCGCAATCTGATGGCGTTCGTCCGGCGAGGCCAGACCAGGGCCAGCCACCAGCAGCAGCACGCAGCACAGGAGGGTCGGGCGCTGCTTCACGTCAGCCCCGTGTCCACGTTGCGGCGGTCCAGCGCCAGGTACTCGGCCGACTGCATCTCGTGCAGGCGCGATACCGTGCGTGGAAACTCGTGCGCCAGCGGACCCTCGTGATACAGCTGGTCGGCCGGCACCGCCGCGGACACCACGAGCTTGACGCGCCGGTCGTACAGCACGTCCACCAGCCAAGTGAAGCGGCGCGCCTCGCTGGCCATGCGCGGCGGCATCTGGGGCACGCCGCTGAGCAGCACGGTGTGAAAGCGCGAGGCGATCTCCAGGTAGTCGTTCTGCGAGCGCGGCCCGCCGCACAGGGTGCGGAAATCGAACCACACCACACCGCCCGCGCGCCGCAGGGCCTGCAGCTCGCGGTGTTCGATGTGCAACACAGGGGATTCGTCGCGGGCTTCGGCCAGGTGATCGAAAGCCGCCTGCATGGCCGCTTCGGCCTTGGCGTCCAGCGGGCTGTGATAAGTCTGCAGACCGGCCAGGGTCTGCTGCCGGTAGTCGACGCCGGCATCCACGTTGATCACCTCCAGGCGGGTCTTCAGCAGTTCGATGGCCGGCAGGATGCGGTCACGGTGCAGGCCATTAGGGTACAGCCCATCGGGATGGAAATTGCTGGTCGTGACGATGCTGACGCGGTTGGCGAACAGCGCTGCCAGCAGGCGGTGCAGGATCATCGCGTCGGTGACGTCCGAGACATGGAACTCGTCGAAACAGATCAGGCGGAAGCGCCGGGCGATGCGGCGGCCGAGTTCGTCCAGCGGATCGGCCGTGCCCTTGAGTTCCTGCAGCTCGCGGTGCACCTCACGCATGAACTCGTGAAAGTGCAGCCGGGTCTTGCGCGTCAGCGGCACGGCTTGGAAGAAGCAGTCCATCAGGAAGCTCTTGCCGCGCCCCACGCCACCCCACATGTAGACGCCGCGCGGAATGGGCGGTCGCACCAGCAGCTTTTGCATGGCGTTGCGGCGACGGGCCTTGTAGGCGGCCCATTCGTCTTCGCAACGCTGCAGGGCGGCGACGGCGCGTTGTTGTGCCGCGTCGCTTTCGAAGCCGCGCTCGCTCAAGGTGTCGGTATAGGTCTGGGTGACGCTGGACATGCTGGCTCACTGAGACGTCGACGAGGGGAAGGCGCGGTCCCGACCGGCGCCCTTGGCCCTGTAAAGGCACGCATCGGCGCGTGCCACGGCACTGGGCAGTGATTCGTCAGGCAGGACCTCCACGATGCCGGCGCTCAGCGTGACGGCCTGATCCAGCCCCAGCTCGTGCCAGTCGCGACCGGCGACGGCCTGGCGCAGACGCTCCACGGCGTGCAGCGCCGCTTGGGCGGACGAACCGACCAGCAGCAAGGTGAACTCCTCGCCACCATAACGCGCCAAGAGATCGGGTTCGCGCAGCAGCTGCTGCATCGCGGCGGCCGAACGGCGCAGCACCTCATCACCCACCACATGCGAGTGACGGTCGTTGATCAACTTGAAGTGGTCGAAGTCGAGCATGGCCAGCGTCAGGCGCTGCCCCTGACGCGAAAGGCCGTCGAACATCAACTCCAGACCACGCCGATTGGCGAGCTGTGTCAACGGGTCGGTGTGGGCCAGGTCGCGCAGACGCTGGAAGGTCGCGGTGAGACCGGCGTTGCGCTGCCGCAAGTCGGCGTTCTCCAGGCGCAGGGACTGCTGGGCTACCTGCGCCGTCAACTCGGCCACCCGGGCATCGAAGGCCGCCAGCAGCTTGCTCGTGTCCACCGCATGGTGGCGCTTGAGCAGCGCCACGGCCTGCGGCCAGTCCCCCTGCAGCTCGGCCAGTTGAGCCAGCCAGGGCAGATCGCCCGGTGCAGGCGCCGTGCCGGCCGCTTCCGCCAGAGCCTGCGCACGGGCCAGGCTTTGCTGCGCCGCCGGCTCTTCGCCCAGTGCACGCTGCACGGCTGCCAGTGCGATCCAGACGTTGCGCTTGATCGAACGGTGCGCGTCGTAGTCCAGTGCCGTGAGCTCCTGCAGCAGCGCCTTGGCTTGCGCCAGCCGCCCCAACCGGGCCAGCAGCTGGCCAGCGGTGTGACAGTAGGAAGCGCGCGCGTGGTCGGTACCGACCTCGGCACATTCGGCTTCGAGCACGGGCAACTGCGGCGCCATTTCCTGCAGCAGAGGCAGATCCGCCCCGGGGGCCAACGACGCCTGCCACTGCGCCACGCTGAGCGCGCTGTAGAGCAGGTTCACGCGTACGCGACTGCGCAGGGCCACCGGGTCTTCAGGCCAGACGGCTGTCAGTGCCTTTCGCGCGGCACCCAGGCCGGGGACCGGCATGCCCAGCGTGTCGTAGGCCATCGCGATGCCGGTGAACACCGCCCGCCTCACTTCGCGCGGAACATCTTCCTGCAGGTGCCCCAACGCCATGTCGATGGCCTGCAGGGCCGGGCCGGGTTGGCTGCCCCAGGCCCGCGAACTGGCCAGCACTACCCACGCCACGGTCTCCTGGTGGCCGGTGCCCAGCAGGCGACTGGCGGCGATGGCGCGCTCACACCAGCGTTCCACCTCGTCGTGGATCAGCCGGTTGCACTGGATCTTGGCCACCACCAAGGCCGCCTCGGCGGCAATGCGCCAGGCGTCGATCGCCAGGGCGTCTTCGTTCAGCGCTTCGGCGAGCTGCAAGCCGGCACTGAAGTCGCCCCGGCCCAGTGCCGATTGCGCAGCCTCCAGTCGCTCCAGCAGGGCCGGAGCTTCCGATGGGTCGGCGCGCGGGGCCACAACGGGGGTGTCGGCCGCGCGGGCTAGAAGTTCAGCGTGCGTTTGTCCACCGCCAACGCGGCCTCCTTGGTGGCTTCGCTCAGGCTGGGATGGGCGTGGCAGATGCGGGCGAGATCCTCGGCGCTGGCCTTGAACTCCATCGCCACCACGGCCTCGGCGATCAGCTCGCTGGCCATCGGACCGACGATATGCACGCCCAGGATCTCGTCGCTGGCGGCGTCGGCCAGGATCTTGACCATGCCGGTGGTATCGCCCAGAGCACGCGCCCGGCCATTGGCCAGGAAGGGGAAAGTGCCGGCCTTGTAGCCCCGACCGCTGGCCTTCAGTTGTTGTTCGGTCTGGCCGACCCAGGCGATTTCCGGGCTGGTGTAGATGACCCAGGGGATGGTGTTGAAGTTGACGTGCCCGTGCTGGCCGGCGATGCGTTCGGCCACGGCCACGCCTTCTTCTTCGGCCTTGTGCGCGAGCATCGGGCCACGCACCACGTCGCCCACCGCCCAGATGCCGGGCAGATTGGTGCGGCAGTCGTCGTCCACGACGATGGCGCCGCGCTCGTCCAGCTTCAGACCGACGGCTTCGGCGTTCAGGCCCGCCGTGTTCGGCTGGCGGCCGATGCTGACGATGAGCTTGTCGACCTCCAGCTGGCGCGCTTCGCCCTTGGCGTTGGCGTAGCCGACGCTCACCCCCTGCACGCCGGCCTTGATCTCACCGACCTTCACACCCAGTTCGATCTTCAGGCCTTGCCGGGTGAAGGCCTTGTGTGCCTCCTTGGCAATCTGTTCGTCCACCGCACCCAGGAAGGTGGGCAGGGCCTCGAGGACGATCACTTCGCTGCCCAGGCGGCGCCACACCGAGCCCATCTCCAGTCCGATCACACCGCTGCCGATGAGGCCCAGCTTCTTCGGCAACGCGCCGATGCGCAGGGCGCCGTCGTTGCTGAGCACGTTCTCCTCGTCGAAAGCTGTGCCCGGCAAGGCCCGGGCGCTGGAACCGGTGGCCACCACGATCTGCCGACCGATGATCGTTTCGCTGCCCGCCGCGATGGCCCAGCCACCGTCGACGGCCTTCACGAAGGAGCCGCGGCCATGGAAGAAGCTGACCTTGTTCTTCTTGAAGAGATAGAGGATGCCGTCGTTGTTCTGCGCGACGATCTTGTCCTTGCGGGCCAGCATCTTCTTGACGTCGATGCTCAGGTCCTTCAGGCCGATGCCGTGTTCGGCGAAGGCGTGGCCGGCATGCTGGTAGTGCTCGGAACTCTGCAGCAGCGCCTTGCTGGGAATGCAGCCGACGTTGGTGCAGGTACCGCCCAGGGCGGGGCCACCCTTGGCATTCTTGGCCTCGTCGATGCAAGCCACGTTGAAGCCGAGTTGCGCCGCGCGGATGGCCGCGATGTAGCCGCCGGGGCCGCCGCCGATGACCACGACGTCGAATGATTGGGTGCTCATGGTGCCGCCTTCAGATGTCGAACAGCAGGCGGGCCGGGTCTTCCAGCGCCTCCTTCATGGTCACCAGCCCCAGCACGGCCTCGCGGCCGTCGATGATGCGGTGGTCGTAGCTCATCGCCAGGTAGTTCATCGGGCGCACCACGATCTGGCCGTTCTCCACCACCGCTCGGTCCTTGGTGGCATGCACGCCCAGGATGGCCGACTGCGGCGGGTTGATGATGGGCGTGGACAGCATGCTGCCGAAAGTGCCTCCGTTGCTGATGCTGAAGGTGCCACCGGTCAGCTCTTCGATGCCCAGCTTGCCGTCGGCCGCCTTCTTGCCGTATTCGCTGATCTTCTTCTCGATGTCGGCAAAGCTCATCTGGTCGGCATTGCGGATCACCGGCACCACCAGGCCGCGCGGCGAACCCACCGCGATGCCGATGTCGAAGTAGCCGTGGTAAACGATGTCGTTGCCATCGACGCTGGCGTTGATGATGGGGTACTTCTTGAGTGCCGCGACAGCGGCCTTGACAAAGAAGCTCATGAAGCCCAGCTTGACGCCGTGTTCCTTCTCGAAGCGCTCCTGGAATTTCTTGCGCATCTCCATCACGGGGGCCATGTTCACTTCGTTGAACGTGGTCAGGATGGCGTTGGTGGATTGGGATTGCACCAGCCGTTCGGCGATGCGGGCGCGCAGACGCGACATCGGAACGCGTTGTTCGGGGCGTTCGCCCAGGCTGGGTGCCACCGGAGCTGCCACGGCCGGCAGCAGCTTGGCGGAGGCCACCGGCGCTGGCGCGGGGATCACCGCCGCCGCGGGCTTGGGCGCCGCCACCGCGGCCAGCACATC
>DAORNK010000326.1:0-2403 GCA_035440985.1 Rubrivivax sp.
ACGGTTGGCTGCGGCTCGGTTGCCACCTCTGCGGCGACCGCCGGCACCTCCGCTGCTGGCGGCGCCGGTGCGATCACGACATGCAGATCGGGTGCTTCGATCCGCCGTTCCTGCCACGGCAGTCCGATGCCGGGCAGACCAGGACCCTGGCCGCCGAAGGTCAGGCTCAGCAGCAGGAGGTGGAAGAGCAGCGAGCCCAGCAGCGCGATGGCCAGCGAACGGCGCTCGGGTGCCGTCAGCCGATTCAGCCTGAGGCCCCCAACTGCACCCGGTCGACGCCCTGCGGCCTGCGGGCGCACCGCGGCTGGCCTGGTCGCCTCCGGCTGTTGGTGACTCATGCGCGCCCGCCCGGCTGCAATCGCGGCTGCAATCGCGGCTGCAATCGCGGCTGCAATCGCCCGTGGCGGCCAACGAGAGGCGGGGTGGCGCGCACCTTGAGGCGGCCCACCCTAGAAGGGTCGCCGATGGCGACCTTGCGAAGTCACCACCCGGTCGTTCGTGAAGCGCATCGGGTCTATTGTCCACGCCGGGCTACAGCCGCTGGCTCCTGTTGCGCTGCACGGCAGTGGCCATCGATGCCCCCTCGTTTAGAGGATTCGCTCCATCGATTCTTGCGGCCGCTCAATCTTGCGCAGGGGCTGCGTCCTACGATGAACTCTCACTTCCGGGAGTTGCATCATGCGTGCATACAAAGGCTCCAGATCCCTGCTGTACCTCGGCACGGGCGCGGTGGCGGCCGGGGCGGTCTTGCTGGCGAGTTCATGCGGCGGTGGAGGTTCGGGCGGAAGTTCAGCCCCCCCGGCGCCAACGGCTGCCACGATCGATACCGCTGGCGTGACCAGCGCGATCAACGACTTCGGCGGTGTGGTCGGGATCTGCAAGCCGGCCACCAGCAATGCCCTGCGGTCCGAGCACAAGTTGACGGTGGCCCAGGCGCTGCGCGGCGCCATGAAGGCCGCGGCGCAGCCCCCACGGGCCTTCACCAAGACGCGTTTGGCCCTGGGCAGCACGCCCCCTGCCGACACCCTGGGTGATTGCGGCGGTCGCAGCGGCTATCGCAACTACTCGCACGTCAATGGCGTCACGACGGCCACGCTGGCCTTCGAGAGCTACTGCACCGTCGACAGCCTGACCGGGGAGAAGCAGACCATCGACGGCAGCATCGCCTTCGTCAACACCGCGACGCCCACCGCGAGCGGCCCGATCACGACCCAGCTGTCGGCCGACACCTCCAAGGCGCTGACCCTGGTCGTCAAGAGTTCGTCCGGGGCGGCCGTCAGTTCGCAGACGGTGAACTTCAAGACCTTCAAGATGGTGGTGGGCGTGCCCGGCGGCACCCCCACGGCCAGCAACCCGAACGTGATGTCGATCGCGGAGATGAGCGTCACCGACAACGACACCGGCAAGACCTACCGCGAGACCGACTACCTGCTGCGACAGTACGAGACGCCCACCGGCACCACCGAGATGACTTTCAGTGGACGAGGCTACCGCAGCAACGGGACCTATTTCGACATCATCACCAGCAAGCCGATCGTCGAGAGCAACAACGGCGATCTGCTCTCCGGCGCCATCACCTTCACCGGTGACAACGGCTCCAACGCCGTGGCGACGCTGGTCCCGGGCCCGGAGATGCAGGCCACGCTGCTCGTCAACGGCGTCCTGGTGACCTCGGTACCCACCTGCCGCACGACGCCGTGAGCAAGGAGCCCGGGCCGATGGCGTGAGTGCTCCGCGCGACGAAGGCGGGGCGCAGGAATGATCTTCCTGCGCAACCTGCTGCGGGCTCCCCTGCGCACGCTGATGACGGTGCTGGGGATCGCCGCGGGCGTGGCACTCTTTGCGGCGGTGAGCGCCATCACGGCCGATCTGCGCCAGCAGATCGCCGGCGCCATCGACACCTACCACTTCGACGTCGTGGTGCATGAGCGGCGCGCGCCTTCGCCCTTCTCGTCCAAGATCACCACGGTGCAGATGCAGGCCCTGGTCGACACCTTCGGCGCCGCCGTGTCCCCGATGGTCATCGGCACCCTCAACGAGCCCTGGAGCCCCTACGCGATGGTGCTGGGGGTGGAGCCCGCCTTCGCGCAGCGCATCGCGCTGGTGGCCGGCCGCCCGATGGCCAGCGGGGCCGACGAGGCCCTGCTGGGCGAGCTGGCCGCGCAGCGCCTCGCGCTGCAACCCGGCGCACGCATCAGCCTTGGCGACCAGAGCCGCGTCGTGAGCGGCATCTTCCGCACGGGAAGCCGCATGTTCGACGGTGCCGTGATGGTCGACATCGAACCGGCCCAGGCGCTGTTTGCACCGGATGGCGGCACCGGCCACTACACGCTGGCGCTGCTGCGCACGGGCGACCGCGCCGACACCCTGCGCGTGATGGCCGAGGTGAACGGCCGCCACCCC
>DAORNK010000326.1:2413-5276 GCA_035440985.1 Rubrivivax sp.
GGCATCGGAGTTCGCTGGCGCGCTGCGGCTGTTCCGCGTCGTGGACGCATTCGTCGGCACGATCGCCGTGGTGGCGCTGGTGGGCACGGTGCTGGTGGTCACCAACACCCTGCTGATGGCCGTGGCCGAGCGCACGCGGGAGATCGGCATCCTGATGGCCGTGGGCTGGACGCCCTGGCTGGTGCTGCGCATGCTGCTGGCCGAGAGCCTGCTGCTGTGCCTGGTCGGCGCCGCGCTGGGCAACCTGCTGGCGTTGGCGCTGCTGCACGCCGTCAACGGCATGGAGTCGGTGGGATTCGGCTGGATTCCCGTCACGCTGTCGCCGCCGCTGGTGGCCTCTTCCTTCGGGCTCACATCGCTCATGGCCGTGCTGGCGTTGGCCTGGCCGGCAGCGGTGCTGTGGCGCGTGCAGCCCCTGACGGCCTTGCGCCATGAGTGAGGGGGTGCTGCTGCAGGTGCTGGGCCTGGGGCGTGACTACGACCACGGGGCCGTGCGCGCGCTGCATGCGGTGGACTTCACCGCCGAGCGCGGCGAGACCGTGGCACTGACCGGGCCCTCGGGCTGCGGCAAGAGCACCCTGCTATCGCTGATCGGCCTGCTCGACCGGCCCAGCCGGGGCTGCGTCCAGGTCGACGGCATCGATCTGGCCGGCGTGCACCACGCGGCGGCGTTCCGGGCCCGGCGGGTGGGATTCGTGTTCCAGTTTCATCACATGGTGCCCACGATGACACTGCAGGAGAACGTCGAGGCACCGATGTTGGCGCTGGGCCTGCCGCGATCCGTTCGGCGCAGGCGAGCGGCGGCGCTGCTCGCGTCGATGGACTTGGACACGCGCGCCACTTTTCTGCCGGCCCAGGTATCCGGCGGCGAACGCCAACGCGCCGCGGTGGCGCGCGCGCTGGTCAACCAGCCCGACCTGCTGCTGGCCGATGAACCCACGGGCAACCTGGACAGCCGCAACGGCCAGCGCGTGATCGAGCTGCTGGTGCAGCACGCGCGCAGCCAGCGAGCGGTGCTGCTGGTGGCCACGCACAACCCGGAGATCGCGGCGGCCATGGATCGCCGCATCGAACTTCGCGACGGCGTCCAGGTCTGAACTCTCGAACAGGTAGCCGCGCGATGCGGCCTCAGAACGTCCCGGGGAACATCCCTCCGTCCATCAACACGTTCTGCCCGGTGATGTAGCCCGCGTGCGCGCTGCACAGGAAGGCACACATCGCACCGAACTCGTCGGCCGTGCCGAAACGCTGCGTCGGGTTGGCCTTGCGGCGTGCGTCCCAGGCGGCCTCGAAGGGCTGCCCCTGGCGCTGCGCCATCGAAGTGATGGTGCTGCGCAGCCGCTCGGTGTCGAAGGGCCCGGGCAGCAGGTTGTTCAGCGTGACGTTGCGCGAGGCCAGGCGCGGCAGCCTGGCCAGCCCGGCCACGAAGCCGGTGAGGCCGCTGCGCGCGCCATTCGAAAGCCCCAGGGTCTCGATGGGCGCCTTCACGGCCGCCGACGTGATGTTGACGATGCGCCCAAAGCCGCGCTCGGCCATGCCGTCCACGGTGGCCTTGATCAGTTCGATGGGCGTGAGCATGTTGGCCTCCAGCGCCCGGATCCAGACATCGCGGTCCCATTCGCGAAAGTCGCCCGCCGGCGGGCCGCCCGCGTTGTTGACCAGGATGTCGACCTGCGGGCAGGCAGCCAGCGCCGCGGCACGGCCCTCGGCGGTGGTGATGTCGCCCGCCACCGCTCGCACCTGCACCGCGAGGTTGAGGGCACGCAGTTCGGCTGCCGTGGCCTGCAGCGCTTCGGCCCCGCGCGCGGTGATGACCACGTTCACGCCCTCCGCCACCAGCGCCTGTGCGCAGCCCTTGCCCAGCCCCTTGCTGGAGGCACACACGAGTGCCCATCTGCCTTGAATGCCCAGATTCATGAAGACCTCTTGTCGAACCTCTCCAGGGCCGCAACGGTAGCACTCGTGCAAGGCCCGGTGGCCAGGGTGGCGGTGCTCAGCCTGTCGGGCGTGCACGGCTCAGCAGCCACACGCCCCCCAGCACCAGCGCCGTGCCCGCCACGATCCAGGCGTTGAAGGGTTCGCCCAGCAGCAGCACGCCCATCAGGATGGTGGAAATCGGGCCCACCATGCCGGTCTGCGCGGTCAGCGTGGCCCCGATGCGTTCGATGGCCATCATCACCATCAGCACCGGCGCAAAGGTGCACAGGGTGGCATTGAGCAGCGACAGCCAGATCACCTCGGGCGCCACCCAGGCTGCCCCCAGCGGCCGCAGCAGCGCGAACTGCAGCAGGCACAGCACGCAGGCCACCGAGGTGGCCCAGCCCGCCAGGCGCAACGCACCCAGGCGGCGCACCTCGGCCCCGCTGTAGACCAGGTAGACGGCGTAGCTCACGGCGCTGCCAAAGACCAGGGCCGCGCCCAGCGCGGCGTGGCTGCCGGTGAAGCGGGCCTCGTGGCCGAACACCACCAGCACGCCGCCGTAGCTCACCGCCAGCGCCACCAGTTGATGGCGCTGCACCCGGTGCTTGAACAGCAATGCGCCGAGGAAGAGCACCAGCGTGGGGTTGAGGTAGAGGATCAACCTTTCCAGGCTGGCACTGACGTACTGCAGGCCGGCGAAGTCCAGAAAGCTGGCCAGGTAGTAGCCGCAGAAACCCAGGCCGCCGACCACCCGCAGGTCGCGCCGCGTGAGCGGCGCCTTGCCGCGCCCGGCCCACCAGGCCAGGGCCACGAACAGCGGCAGCGCAAACAGCATGCGGTACATGATCAGCGTGACCGCGTCCACGCCATGACGGTAGGCCAGCTTGACGATGATGGCCTTGCCCGAAAACGCGATCGAACCCGCCAGGGCCAGGCCCAGGCC
>DAORNK010000327.1:0-5241 GCA_035440985.1 Rubrivivax sp.
CGGCGTCGGCGGGCAGTCGACGCTCTCGGCGGTCAAACGCATCACGCGGGCGCCGTGCTCCAACCGCAGCCAGACCGGCCGGGCCCCCAGCGCCGCAGCAAAGCGGGCCCGGTTCCGTGCCACCGCGGCCGTTTCGTCGCCCACGCCCAACCCGAGATTCAGGCTGTCCCAGGGGGCCTGGCTGACGCCGCCGCTGCGCAGGCTCATGGCGGCGCCGACACCCGGCGGCGGTGGCCAGTCCGGTCGCAGCAGATCCAGCGACGGGCGCGCGCTAGTTGGCGTCGGGACAGTTCTCGGGGCGGGTGCGTTCAAAGGCGTCGAGCTTCATGCAGGTGTCGAAGACGCGCATGACCTGGGGCACGTGGTCCAGGCGGCACTCGAAGCGCCGCGCATTGAAGATCTGCGGCACCAGCACGCAGTCGGCCATGCTGGGATGGTTGCCATGGCAATAGGCAGCCGGCTGCGCCGCCAGCTGGCGCTCGACGGTTTCCAGACCGGTCTCGACCCAGTGGCGGTACCAGCGGCTCTTCTCGTCCTCACCCAGCTTCAGGTCACGCGTCAGGTAGCGCAGGACGCGCAGGTTGTTCAGCGGATGGATCTCGCAGGCGATGTCCAGCGACAGCGCACGCACGCGTGCGCGGCCCACCGCGTCAGCCGGCAGCAGGGGCGGCTCGCGGTGCGTCTCTTCCAGGTACTCGATGATGGCCAGCGACTGGGTCAGCAGGTGATCGCCATCGCGCAGCAGGGGCACCAGCCGCGCGGCCGACACCGCGGCATAGGATTCGGTGAACTGTTCGTTCTTGGCCAGGTGCACCGGCTTGTACTCGTAGTCCAGCCCCTTGAGCGCCAAGGCGATGCGCACGCGGTACGAGGCCGACGAGCGGAAGTAGTTGTAGAGCTCCATTTCAGCCTTTCATTCGCACCTTCAGCGCGCCCAGGCCGGCGATGCGGCCTTCCATCAGATCACCACGTGACACGGCAGCCACGCCCGCCGGCGTGCCGGTGAAGATCAGGTCGCCGGGCTGCAGCGTCCAGGCCGCACTCAGGTGCTCGATGGTCTCGGCGACGTTCCAGATCAGGTCTTTCAGGTCGGCCTTCTGACGCGTGACGCCATTCACCATCAACTCGATGCTGCCCTGGGTCATCTGGCCAGTTCGCGCCAGCGGGTGGATCGGCCCGATGGGTGCGCTCTGCTCGAAGGCCTTGCCGATGCACCAGGGGCGGCCCTGCTTCTTCATGTCGGCCTGCAGGTCACGCCGTGTCATGTCCAGGCCGATGGCATGGCCCCAGATATGGGCGGGCGCGTCGGCCGCGCGGATGCCGCTGCCGCCCTGGCCGATCGCCACCACGAGTTCGATCTCGTGGTGCAGGTTGGTCGTCAGGCTGGGGTAGTCGATCTCGCCGGTATCGCCGTCGGCCACCGGCACCGCCGCATCGGCCGGCTTGAGGAAGAAGAACGGCGGCTCGCGGCCCGTGAAGCCCATTTCCTGGGCGTGCTCGACGTAGTTGCGACCCACACAGTAGATGCGGTGCACCGGAAAGCGCGATCCGCCGACCACCGGCACGCTGACCGTGGCGGGCGGGGCAAAGACGAAGCTCATCGGGGAGGTCCTGCGGTGTCGGTGATCTTCGATGATGCCACGTGCCGACACAGCGCCCGATACAGCGCCCGCCTGCCGCCGCTACACTGGCCCGCATGTTCAACCCGCGCCGCATCAAGCACTGCCGCGCCTGCGGCAGCCCGGTGGACTACCAGCAGCCACCGGACGATAACCGCGACCGCGCGATGTGCCCGGCCTGCGGCGAAATCCACTACGAGAACCCGCTGAACGTGGTGGGCACGGTGCCCGCCTGGGGCGATCAGGTGCTGCTGTGCCTGCGCAACATCGAACCACGCCGCGGCTTCTGGACCCTGCCTGCGGGATTCATGGAACTGGGCGAATCCACCGCCGAAGGTGCGCTGCGTGAAACGGAAGAGGAAGCCGGTGCACGTGTCGAGCTGCAGGGCCTGTTCACGGTGCTCAACGTGGTGCAGGTGGGCCAGGTGCATCTGTACTACCGGGCACGCATGCTGGACACCCGGCTCGCGCCCGGCCCGGAGACCATCGAGGCGCGGCTCTTCACGGAAGCCGAGATTCCCTGGGAGCACCTGGCCTTTCGCACCGTGCGCAAGACCCTGGAACACTACTTTGCCGACCAGCGTGCCGGCCAGTTTGCCGTGCACGCCGGGGACGTGGGCTGACGGTGCGAGACACCCGGGAGTGTGCGGTTCCCGGGGATGTTCCGGGCCGCCCGCTCAGGCGCGCGCGGCGCGCAGGTTCAGCGAGAAATCCTGCAGCGCGGCGATGCCGCTTTCTTCCGCCTTGCGGCACCAGGCCTGCAAGTCGACCACCAGTTGTTCAGCCGAAACATTGGTGCGCGTCCACAGTGCCCGCAGTTCTTCGCGCATGGCCACCAGCTTGGCCAGCTGCGGGCTCTCGCTGAGCGTGGCCACCAGGCTGGGTTTGACGGTGGACGGAATGCGCTCGTCATCGCGGTGCAGCCAGGCTTTGGCCAGGCGCAAGCGGCGCACGGCGGCGCTGTCGGCGCCGGCCTGGGCCTTCAGGCGGTCCAGTTCGCCGGCCACGACGCGGCGCAGTTCGACCGCATAGCGCGCCATCACCTCATAGCGGTTGGCGATCAGGGCTTCCAGCGTCTTGCCATCGGCCACGGTCTTGACCGCACCCAGCGCCAGGCGCGGCGGCGTCTTGCGCACGGTGGCCAGGCCCAGCTTGCTCAAGGTGTTGATGTACAGCCATCCGATGTCGAACTCATACGGCTTGACCGAGAACTTGGCCGAAGTCGGGTAGGTGTGGTGGTTGTTGTGCAGCTCCTCGCCGCCGACGATGATGCCCCAGGGCGACACGTTGGTCGACGCATCCGGCGCTTCGAAGTTGCGGTAGCCCCAGTAGTGCCCGATGCCGTTGATGACCCCGGTCGCCCACCAGGGGATCCAGGCCATCTGCACCGCCCACACCGTGAGGCCGATGGCACCGAACAGCGCCACGTCGATCAGCAGCAGCAGCGCCACGCCCTGCCAATGAAAGCGCGTGTAGAGGTTGCGCTCGATCCAGTCGTCCGGCGTGCCCTTGCCGTACTTGGCCAGCGTCTCGGGGTTGGCGGCTTCGACGCGGTACAACTCCACCCCCGTGAGCAGCAGCGCTTTCAGCCCACGCGTCTGCGGGCTGTGCGGGTCTTCCACGGTTTCGCACTTGGCGTGGTGCTTGCGGTGCACGGCCACGAATTCCTTGGTCACCATGCCGGTGCCCAGCCAGAGCCAGAAACGCAGGAAGTGCGAAACCACGGGATGCAGGTCCAGCGCACGGTGGGCCTGGGCGCGGTGCAGGAAGATCGTGACGCCGCAGATCGTGAAGTGCGTGGTGACCAGCGTGAACAGCAGCACCTGCCACCACGACGCCTCGGTCAAACCGTGCGCCAGGACGGCCACGGCAGCATCAGACCACGACTCCATCGAACCCATCGTTGCACCCTTTAGCGCTGCTGGCCGCATGGCCATCGGGCATTCTAGGTGCCGGCCGGCAACAGAAGTTGCAATTCGGGCCTTGAAAAACCCTGAGGGAACAGGGCCTCTGCAGCAGCCGGATCAGTGCCTTTGCCAGACCGCAGCGAAGAAGCCATCGGTGTGATGGCGGTGTGGCCACAGGCGCAAGTAGGGACCAGCCACCAGTGCGGCCGGCTCGCCGACGCGCGCAGCCTGCAGCGCCGCAGCTGCTTCGACCGGCTCGAACTCAGCGCCAGACTGGACACTGAAGGCTTCGGCCACGCGCTCGTTCTCCTGCGCCAGCAGGCTGCAGGTGGCGTACACCAGCCGCCCGCCTGGCTTGAGCAGGCGCGCCGCGCCGGCCAGGATGGCCAGCTGCTTGGCCTGCAGTTCCTCCAGTGCCTTGGGGCTGTGGCGCCATTTCAGGTCGGGGTTGCGCCGCAGCGTCCCCAGGCCCGAACAGGGTGCGTCCACCAGCAAGCGGTCGATCTTGCCGGCCAGCCGCTTGATGCGGTCGTCGCGTTCGTGGGCGATCTGCGCCGGGTGCACGTTGGACAGGCCACTGCGCGCCAGCCGTGGCTTGAGCGACTCCAGCCGATGGCCGGACACATCGAAGGCGTAGAGCCGGCCCGTGTTGCGCATCGCCGCGCCCAGCGCCAGGGTCTTGCCGCCAGCGCCGGCGCAGAAGTCCACCACCATCTCGCCCCGCTTGGCATCCACCAGCGCGGCCAGCAGCTGGCTGCCCTCGTCCTGCACCTCCACCAGGCCCTGGGTGAACAGCGGCAGTTTGCTCAGGGCCGGCTTGCCCTGGATGCGCAGACCCCAGGGTGAGTACGGCGTGGGCTCGGCCGTGATGCCGGCTTCGGCCAGCGCAGCCTGCACCTCATCGCGCTTGGCCTTCAACGCATTGACACGCAGGTCCAGCGGCGCCGGGCGGGCCAGTTCATCGACCAGTGGCCAGAAGCCCTCGCCCAGACTCTCACGCAGCGGATTGGCCAGCCAATCGGGCAGGTTGTGACGCAGTTTTTCGGGCAGGGCCGCACGGTCGATCTTCTGCACGTCGGCCAGCCAGGACTGCTCTTGCGCCGTCAGTGCACCACGCAGGAAGGCTTCGTTGCCCTGCCAGGCCAAGATGGCCAGCCGACGCTCGGGGGGGCCCTTGTCGTTGAACCTGCCGGCCGCCGCCAGATGCTGGTACAGCAGCCGCTGGCGCAGCACGGCGTAGGTGGTTTCGGCCAGCGTGTGGCGTTCGCGCGCGCCCAGGTCGCGGTGCTTGCGGAAGAACAGCGAGACCAGGCCATCGGCCGGGGCGTCGAGCTTGAGCACGGAACGCAGCAGTTCGGTGGTCAGGTCCAGGAGGGCGTTCGGGTGCATCGCGTGATTATCGTTTCCACCCCTGGACAGGAGGCCCTGAAGACAGGAAGCGCCCGCAAACCCGCTTTTTGGGCTAGATTGCGACATTGAAGTCGCCCTCGACAGGAAGCCCGAACCCACGATGATGGCCAAGCCCGTCTCAATGGCCTGCCGCACTGCGCCGCTGGCCCTGGCCTTGCTGCTGTGCGCTGCACCCGCCAGCGCGCTGTACAAGGTGGTGCAACCCGACGGCACGGTGACCTACACCGACCGTCCGCCCACCGACGATCAACCGGCCCGCGTGACGCCGCTGGGCCGCAGCGGCGCGCCCAAGGCGCCTGAGAGCG
>DAORNK010000328.1:0-5234 GCA_035440985.1 Rubrivivax sp.
GTTCCGCGTTGGCAGGGCCGCCCGCGGCACGACCCTTGAGCTTTTCGTAGGCGGAATCGCGATCCACGAGCTTTTCGTAGACACCCGCCACCAGCGAGCCCTGCAGCAGGGCCTGCCGTTGCGCCGGTGAGATGGGGCCGATCTGGCTGCCCGGCGGCAGCACGAAGACGCGCTCGGTGACGCTGGGCCGGCCCTTGGCGTCCAGGAAGCTGATCAGGGCTTCGCCCACGGCCAGTTCCATGATGGCGGTGGCCATGTCGCCGATGGCCGGGTTGGCGCGCATGGTCTCGGCGGCGGCCTTCACCGCCTTCTGGTCGCGCGGCGTGAAGGCGCGCAGGGCGTGCTGCACGCGGTTGCCCAACTGCGCGAGCACGGTGTCGGGCACGTCCAGCGGGTTCTGCGTCACGAAGTACACGCCCACGCCCTTGCTGCGCACCAGGCGCACGACCAGCTCGATGCGCTCGATCAGCGCGGCGGGGGCGTCCTTGAACAGCAGGTGTGCCTCGTCGAAGAAGAACACCAGCTTGGGCTTTTCCAGGTCACCCACCTCGGGCAGCATCTCGAACAGCTCGCTGAGCATCCACAGCAGGAAGGTCGCGTACAGGCGCGGTGCGTTCATCAGCTTGTCGGCGGCGAGGATGTTGATCACGCCCTTGCCGTCCACCGTCTGCATGAAGTCGCCGATGTTCAGCATCGGTTCGCCGAAGAACCGGTCGCCGCCCTGTTCGTCGATCTGCATCAGCCCCCGCTGGATCGCGCCGATGCTGGCGGCGCTGACGTTGCCGTATTCGGTGGTGAAGTCCTTGGCGTTGTCGCCCACGTACTGGAGCATGGCGCGCAGGTCCTTCATGTCCAGCAGCAGGAGGCCGCTGTCGTCGGCGATCTTGAACACCAGGTTGAGCACGCCCTGCTGTGTCTCGTTGAGCGCCAGCATGCGGGCCAGCAGCAGCGGGCCCATGTCGCTGACCGTGGCGCGCACCGGGTGGCCCTGTTCGCCGAACACGTCCCACAGCGTGGCCGGGCACTGCAGCGGCTCGGGCGTGGGCAGGCCGCGTTCCTTGAGGATGGCGGCCAGCTTGGGGCTGATGCTGCCGGCCTGCGTGACGCCGGTCAGATCGCCCTTCACGTCGGCCAGGAAGACCGGCACGCCGAGCTTGCTGAAGTTCTCCGCCAGGGTCTGCAGCGTGATGGTCTTGCCGGTGCCGGTGGCTCCGGTGATCAGGCCGTGGCGGTTGGCCAGGGCGGGCAGGAGTTCGCAGCTCACGCTGCCGTGCTGTGCAACCAGGATCGGATCGGCCATCGAGTGCTCCAAGACGCGGGCAAGGGAATGGCCGTCAGTCTAGCGCCGGCCACCCGCCTGGCGCGGGCGGCCGAGGCACATGGGTGGCGTACGGGCGGGTCAGGCCGTCGGCAGCTTGTAGTCGTGGAACTGGTCGCGCAGCTTGTTCTTCTGCATCTTGCCGGTGGCGCCCAGCGGGATGGCGTCGACGAAGGTCACGTCGTCGGGTGTCCACCACTTGGCGATCTTGCCCTCGAAGAAGGCCAGCAGTTCTTCCTTGGTCAACGCGGCGCCGGGCTTCTTCACGACCACCAGCAGCGGACGTTCGTCCCACTTGGGGTGCTTGGCCGCAATGCAGGCGGCCATCGCGACGGCCGGGTGGGCCATCGCGATGTTCTCCAGATCGATGCTGCCGATCCACTCGCCGCCGGACTTGATGACGTCCTTGCTGCGGTCGGTGATCTGCATGAAGCCGTCGGCGTCGATGCGCGCCACGTCGCCAGTGGGGAACCAGCCGTCCTGCAGGGGGTCGCCGCCTTCGTCCTTGAAGTAGCGGCTCAGGATCCAGGGGCCGCGCACCAGCAGGTCGCCGCTGGCCTGCGACCCGAAGGGCAGTTCGCTGCCATCTTCGCCCATCACCTTCATGTCCACGCCATAGACGGCGCGGCCCTGCTTGGCCATCACGGCATAGCGTTCCTCCTGCGACTGCTGCAGGTGCTTGGCCTTGAAGGTGCTGGCCGTGCCCAATGGGCTCATTTCGGTCATGCCCCAGGCGTGCAGCACCTGTACGCCGTACTTCTCGTTGAAGACGCGGATCATGGCCGGCGGGCAGGCCGAGCCGCCGATGACCGAGCGTGTCATCGTGCTGAACTTCAGCTGGTTGGCCTCCACGTAGGCCAGCAGGCCCTGCCAGACGGTGGGCACGCCGGCCGACAGCGTGACGCCTTCGCTTTCGAACAGCTCATACAGGCTCTTGCCGTCCAGCCCCGGGCCGGGGTAGACCATCTTGGCGCCGGTCATGCAGCCCACATAGGGCAGGCCCCAGGCATTGACGTGGAACATGGGGACCACCGGCAGGATGACGTCGCGCTGCGAGCAGTTCAGTGCATCGGGCAGCGCCGCGGCGAAGGTGTGCAGCAGCGTGGAGCGGTGGCTGTACAGCACGCCCTTGGGATTGCCCGTGGTGCCGCTGGTGTAGCACAGGCTGCTGGCGGTGTTCTCGTCGAAACTGGGCCAGCTGTACTGGTCGTCCTGGGCCTCGATCAGCTCGTCGTAGCACAGCAGGCCGGGGATGGTGGCGGCCACCTCGGGCGCGGGCATGTGCGCGCGGTCGGTCATCGCCACGAAATGGCGGATCGTCCTGGACCGCCGCGCCACGGCCTGGATCAGCGGCAGGAAAGTCATGTCGAAGAACAGCACCTGGTCTTCGGCGTGGTCGGCGATGTAGGTGATCTGGTCGGGGTGCAGGCGAGGGTTGATGGTGTGCAGCACCGCGCCGGAGCCGCTCACGCCGTAGTAGAGCTCCATGTGGCGGTAGCCGTTCCAGGCCAGCGTGGCGACGCGGTCACCGAACGCCACACCCAACGCAGCCAGCATCTTGGCCGCCTGGCGCGATCGGGTCGCCAAGCCCTTGTAGGTGGTGCGGTGGATGTCACCTTCGACACGGCGCGAGACGATCTCGCCTTCGGGGTGGTGCCGTTCGGCGTGCACGAGCAGGGAGGAAATCAGCAGCGGCTGCTGCATCATTTGGCCGATCATGGGAGTCCTTATATCGACGCAGTGGATGGGCATTCATTGTGACGCCGGATGCTGCTCGAAGGTCAAGAGGGACACAGCGCCGGATCAGGGTGGCGAAAGCCAGTGCGAGCGCACGAAACCCTCGACACGCCGCAAGGCCGCGGCACGCGCTTCGGGGTTGCCACCGACGAGCACCCCCTCACCCGGGCGGACGCCGCCGGGCACGTCGGCCCGGTGACGCACAGGCCCGGGCCCGTCGAAGCCATGGACGGCGCCCGGGTACAGGTCGACCTCGACCCGCGGCCCCGGCCCGCCGGAGTCGGCCAGTGCCTGGCAGGGTGCGGGGTCGGTCCAGTCGTCGGCAGCGGCCAGTTGCAGCAGCGTGGGCGCCACGGGCTGGTAGCCGCGCCGCCTTTCGGCCTCGCAGCCCGGGTAGAACGCCACCGCCAGTGATGCGCGCACCCTCAGGGCAGCCACCTCCGGGTGGCGGCCGTTGGTGGCCGCGAGCACGGTACTGCCACCGTTGGACCAGCCGATCAGCCCCAGGCGCGCAGGGTCGACACCGGGCTGTGCCGCCAGCCAGGTCAGCGCGCCCAGCGCATCCCGACGGCGTTGCACCTGCGTGATGCGACGCAGGCCCAGGGGCTGGGTGCAGATCTCACGTTCCCCACGCGGCGTGAACGAATCCAGCACCAGCGCGTGCACGCCGGACTCCAGCAAGCGGTGCATGAGTGCGCGGGCCCTGGCGTCGGGTGCGCCACCCGGTGCGCCAGGCCCACCGCAACCGTGCAGCATCACCAGCGCCGGGGCCGATGCTGCTGCCGCGGGCGCCCTGTACCATTGCCCGGGCAGCAGGAGCGGCTTGCCTTGTGGTGCATCCAGGCTGGGCACCGAGACGGGTTGTGCTGCAGGCAAGGGTTGTGCATCCAGGCTGGACGCGGCCACGGCCGCCAGCCCCACGGCCAGCCAGGGAGTCCACCTTGGTTTCATGCCTTCATCCTGCCGGTCATGGCACCATCATCGCACCGCCCGCCTGGGCGCAGATGGCTGGCTCGGCTCCGGCATGTTGTCGGCCCCGCGGCTTGACGCCGCGCAAAACCGGATGCCGCAGGGCGGGCACAGTCGATAGGGGCGGCGACTCCACCTGAACAGTTCTGCAGAGCAACGGATGGACGGACCCTGGCTGACGCAGTACCCACGCGACGTGCCGGATGGGACGGACTTCGACCCTCGTGCGTGGCTGGAGGATCCGCTGTCGAAGACCAGCCCCGGCAAGGTCCTGTGCCGCGATGCGCGCGATGCCGCGCTGGCCGAGATAGGCTGAGGGGCGCATGGCAAGTCGACCCGCACCCTACCGCCCGCGCCGGCTGGTCCTGCGCGACGGTCGTGAGGTGACGTTGCGGGCCGTCACCGAGGCCGACGCGCCGGCCATCCGGCGGGCCTTCGAACGTCTGTCGATGGAGTCCCGCTACAACCGCTTTCTGCACCACAAGAAGGACCTCAGCCCCGAGGCGCTGGAGCGTGGCGTCCACCCGGTGCCGGGGCGGGGCTTCGTCTTCGTGGCCACGGTGCCGGGGCCCGAGGGTTTCGAGGTCGTCGGTGCCGCGCAGTACGTGCAGGCCAGGCCGGACGACGACTCGACCTGCGAGTTCGCGATCACCCTGGCAGAAGACTGGCGCGGCTGCGGGCTGGCGCGCCGGCTGCTGGCCAGTCTGCTGCGCCGTGCGCGCCGCGACCATTACGCGGCGATGGTGGGTCTGGTGCTGGCGGCCAACGCGCCGATGCTGGCGTTGGCGCGCAAGCTCGGCTTCGTCATGGAACCATCCACCGACGACAGCAGCGCGGTGCTCGTGCGGCGGCGGATCGAGCCGCTGCCGTTGCGCCCTGGTCGGGACTCCGGGGCGCCACCCTCTGCGCCGGCACAGTGACTACCCCGCGGCGGTGCATGATCGCCGTCGACCTGCGCCCGCGGGTCTAGGCGGTCAGCAGTTCACGCGCCAGGCGGTTGTGTTCCCGCACCAGGCGAGGCAGCTCCAGCGTGGCCAGTTCGCCATGGCGCACGCAGACCCGGCCGTTGATGACGTTCAGCGCCACGCGCGGCACGTGGCACAGCAGCAGCGCCGCCAGCGGATCGTGCAGCCCGCCGGCCAGGCCCACCGTGTCCAGCGGCCAGGCCACCAGGTCTGCCGACATGCCCGGTGCCAGCGCGCCGATGTCG
>DAORNK010000329.1:0-5221 GCA_035440985.1 Rubrivivax sp.
CCGATGCTGGCACCGCGCGCGCGCGGCGGCGGCAGGGGCTCGGCGCCGGGTGCGGGGTCGTACAGGCGCTGCGTCACCGTCATCATGGCCGTGCCGTCGGCCATGCAGTGGTGGCAGCGGGTGATCAGGGCGCTGCCGCCTTCCACGTCGTCCACCACGTGCACCTGCCACAGCGGCAGCGTGTGGTCCAGCGGCATGCTGGCGATGTCGTTGACCAGGCGCACCAGGGCCGCCTGGTCGTGCGGGGCGGCCAGCGCGATGTGGTGCAGGTGCTGGTCGATGTCGAAGTGCGGCATGTCCTCCCAGTGCGGGGTGGCCAGCGGAAAGCCGCTTTCCACCACGCGCTGGCGGAAGCGGTCGAACGTGAGGATTCGCTCGCTGTAGATCTGGCGCACGCGGTCGAAGTCCAGCGGCTTCTTCGTCAGCACCACGCCCATCACGATGGCCAGGTTGGCCGGGCCGTCGTTGTGGAACCAGGCCGCATCCGCGGCCGTCATCGGGTAGGTCTTCATGGGGGCTCCTCCATCTCCCGGGCCTGGCAACCCGCAGATGCGATGCGCCGGCGGCAGCGGCCGACACGCGATGCATGCTAGTGGCTGGGCGCGCACTTTCCTTGACCGGCGTCAGCGGGCCCGGCATCAGCAGTGGCGCACAGCGTGGCCAGCTGCGGTCATCCACCCCAGTGCGTGCGGTTCCTGGCTGCTGGCCGTTGCCGGCCTGGGTCTGGCCGCCCTGATCTCGGCCTGCGCGACCGGGCCGGCGGTTTCGACGCCGGCGGCTGGCGTTGCCCGTGTGGGCCTGGGCGCCGTGACGGCGATGACCATCAGCGACGGGTCTTTCACCCGGCCGCTGCACGCGAACTTCGTACGCAACGCGCCGCTGGCCGATGTGCAGCAGGCGCTGCGCGAAGCCGGCCTGCCCACCGACCGGGTGGACGTGCCCTTCACGCCGCTGCTGGTGGACGTGGGCGGGCAGCGCGTGCTGTTCGACGTGGGCAACGGCGAATTCGGTGCCGCCACGGCTGGCATTCGGTGCCGCCACGGCTGGCAAGTTGCTGGAGAACATGGCCAAGGCCGGGATCTCGCCGGACTCCATCACCGCCGTCGTGTTTTCGCACTTCCACGGCGACCACATCAACGGCCTGCGCAACAAGGCAGGCCAGATCGTGTTTCCCAAAGCCAAGCTCTACGTGCCCGCACCGGAGTGGGACTGGTGGATGGACGATGTCCGCATGAACGCCGCGCCCGAGGCGGCGCGCGGCAACTTCGCCGCCGTGCGACGGGTGTTCGGGCCGATCGCTGCGCAGCTGGTGCGATTCCAGCCGGGGCAGGAAGTGCTGCCCGGTGTGCGCTAGCTGGCCGCCCACGGGCATACCGCGGGCCACACCGCGTTCCTGATCGAAGGCGGCAGCCAGAAGTTGCTGTACTGGGCCGACACCACCAACGTGGCGGCACTGTTCGTGCGCAACCCGGATTGGGCCGTGATGTTCGACGCCGACGCCGAAGCCGCGCACCAGGTGCGCCGCCGGCTGGCCGACATGGCCATCAAGGAAGGCCTGCTGGTGGCCGGCTACCACTTGAACGGCTCGGCCATCGGCACGCTCAGCGTGCGCGGCAAGGGTTACGACTTCAAACCGCTGTAACCGGTCGGCACGGGCTCGGTGACCCCGGTCACTGAGGCCGGCGACTGGCGCGCGCACAGTGCAGCCATCGGGGCAGGCACGAAGTCGCGTGGGGCGGAAGCTCAAACGGCTGGACGCCGGACCCTGACCAACCTGTCGCCAACCCGCCACCCCAGCAAGCGGCCCTACCCCGCAGGAGTCACGATGAAGAGCAGCTTCACCCTTGCCGCACTGGCCCTGGCCAGCCTTTCCTGCGCAGCCCAGACCCTGACCTGGAGCGTGCAGCCCGGCGGCGTGGCGATCGCGGCCGATGCCGCGGAGAACGTCTTCACCGCACTGGGCGAGGCCCAGCCGGCGGGTGACATCTGGTTGACCAAGACTTCGCCGGCTGGCGTGACCCTGTTCACCGTGCGCTATGACAACACCGACAGCACGCGCCAGGAACTGGCGACCTGGGTGGTGACCGACAGCGACGGCGGCGCCTACGTCAGCGGCACCAGCCGTGCCGGCAGCTTTGCCAACCCGGTCAATGCCAACGGCCTGCTGATGCGTTTTGCCGCCGACGGCACGCTGCTGTGGCGCCGCGTGCTGGGTGCCGACTTCGACGGTGGCTCCACACTGCGCGTGCTGCGCGACGCAGCCGACAACGCCTACGTGCTGGGCGTCGGCCCCACGCCGGCGGGCTTTCGCACCCGCGTCCACAAGTTCTCGCCCGATGGCAACCTGGTCTGGACCTGGTTCGACTTCGCCGGCGTCGGCAGCCCGGTGAACCTGAAGTGGGGCGCCAACGGGCATCTGGTGATACCTGCCAGGGCCTCGACGGGACTGCTGGGAGGCGTGGCCACGCTGGACGCGAACGGCCAGACGCAGACGCTGCTGACCGCCATCCCGGCCTTTGCCGGGCTGGATGCGACGGTGGATGCCGACGGCCGCATCATCGTCGCTTCGCTCGACCCGGCCACGCAGCAGGGCCGCCTGGCCAAGCACGGGCCCTTCGGCGCGGTGCAGTGGCAACGCAGCGATCCGGTGAACATGGCGCGCGTCGAAGTGGCGCCGGACGGCGGCATCGTGGTCGGCGGCACACCCACTGCCGGCAGCTTTGGCGTGGCCTTCCTGAAATACGCGACCGATGGCACGTTGCTGTGGGCCAACCGCGATGCCGACGGCCCGGCCAACGCCTTCCTGGCGCATGGCCAGATGCGGCTGGACGGCGCCGGCAACGCCTACCAGGCGGCCAGCAACATGTCGCAGATGTCGGTGACCCGGGTGAATGCCGACGGCAGCACCGGCTGGTCGGTGCTGGCACCCTTCGGCTATGGTCAGGCCCTGGCCTTTGGCGCGCAGACGCAAGCGGTCTACGTGGTGGGTGGACAAGTGGCGCGCATCGACCAGGGCGGCACGCCGCCCCCGCCGCAGCTGCCCGACCTGGTGGTCAGCCTGAGCGATGCGCCCGACCCGGTGCGCACCGGCAGCAACATCACCTTCACCGCAGTGCTGCGCAACACCGGCACGGCCAGCGCGTTGGCCGTCAGCCTGGCCACCAGCAGCACGCTGAACCGGCCGACCTTCGTTTCGGTGACCACCACCCAGGGCAGCTGCACCGCTTCGGCCACACCGCGCTGCAGCCTGGGCAACCTGGCCCCCGGCGCCAGCGCCACCATCCGCTGGGTCGTGCGCAGCAGGAGCACCGGCAGCTTCACCACGCAGGCAGCCGCCACCACCACCAGCCAGGAGTCGAGCATCGGCAACAACACGGCCACTCAGACGACCGTGGTGACGCGCCGCTGACGCCGTTGGTCAGGCCTGTTGCTCCGGCGCACAGGCAGTGACACGGGCCGGGGCGCGGCTGCGCCCAGGGGGCTTTCCAGGCAGGTCACCGGTTCTCGGGACTGGCCTGCGGGGCGGGCCGAAACGGGGCCGGCACGTCGTCCCAGGATCGCACGCAGACCAGCACGATCGGTGACCGCTGTGCATTCGCACCCGGTTTCGTCTCTCGAGCCGGTGTACTACCGCTTTGTCCTGACATCGGCTGGTGGTTCATGAGGATCCTTCGAAGCTCTCGGAGGTGGCCTACAGTTGGTTGTCGCAGATGTCGCGCCAGCGATGCGGCGTGAGCCCACGGCGCTGGTCCATGGCGCGACGGCTGCAGCGTGCCCTGCTGTCTGCGGTGCGACTGCAAGGTCCGAACCGGAATCGGCGCCAGTTGGCCGGGTCGCGCGTCGATGACGGGCCTCGGCCGGGAGCAGGCGCTGGCGGAAGGCGGCCTCGATGCAGCGGGTCATCCCTGCGGGCACGTTCCACCGCCGCAGTGAAGAGCTGAAGCTGCAGGAGAGCGAACGGGTCGAAACCCCGGCGCGGTTGATCGCCACGGCAGAGCAGGTGTGGAGCAACGCCGATGGCGCGCGCGTGTTCCTGACCAGCGCCCACGCCATGCGCGGCGGCAAGCGGCCGATCGAGGTGGCCCTGACTGAACTGGGTGCGGGCCGCGTCGAGAACCTGCTCTGGTCGCCGTTCCATGGTGTTGCCGCCTGAGGCCCGATGCCCAAGGCGATGTCCTCCTGGCCAGCGAAGCCTCAAGCCAGCCAAGCTTGGCGCCCAGCAGCGAGGCCGTCTTGCCCATGTGGAAGACCAGTGGCTGCCCCTGGCACTTGGCGTCCACCGCGGCCGGCACCGTGCCCTGCCCCCCGGAACAAGGGGTTGGCATGGGCCGGATCCGAAACGTTGGACAAACGCTCGCCGCGGAGCATCGGTGCGCCGCCGTCACCACGGCACCACCCCCTACCTGGAGAACGCCTGATGGACAAACCGAACCGAACCCGCCGCTGGCCGCCGGCCTTGCTCACGGCACTGGCGCTGCAGCTTCCCGCCGGCGCGTTGCAGGCCGCGCCGGTGCAGTGGACCGTGGCCTCCGGCGGCAACGATCACTGGTACGAATATGTGACCAACAACAACATCTTTGCGCCGATCGGTTTCAACGCGGCGCGCAGCGCTGCACTGGCCAGCACGCATCTTGGCCAGACCGGTTACCTGGCCACCATCACCTCGGCCGCGGAACAGACCTTCATCCAGTCGTCCTTCCCCTTCCTGCTCGGCTTCGGCGCCACCGGCACCGCGTGGCTGGGCGCCAGCGACGCCGCGGTAGAGGGTGATTGGCGCTGGCTCGACGGCCCTGAAGCGGGTCAGCAGTTGGGCTATACGAACTGGGCGCTGGGCCAGCCCGTCAATGGAACGGGCACCGACCACTACGACCTGATGGCGTTGTACATCAATGCCGTCGTGCAAGGTGCGCCCGTGGTCTATGGCTGGACGTCAGTGCCGACAAACGGCGGGGCCCTCGGCTACATCATCGAATACGGCAGCGCAGCCAACAACCCCGACCCGAACCCGGTGCCGGAACCCGGCGGACTGCTGATGGCCGCCACAGCGCTCGGCCTGGCCGGGTTGCAGACGCGGCGGCGCCGAAAGCCGTAAGCGTTCAGGCGACCGCCATGCGCCGGGCGAAGGCCACCGCATCGGCCAGGCTCAGCGCCTGGCCCGATTGCCAGATGGCCTGGGCCAGTGCCGGCTTCAGCGCTTGCCGGCAGGCGCGGCGCACGCGCA
>DAORNK010000330.1:0-1168 GCA_035440985.1 Rubrivivax sp.
GCAGGGTCGGTGGAGAAGTTCGTCGAGATGATGAACCGCCAGGCCCAGGCCTGGCTGACTGCCAGTTTCTCCCGATGCGACTTGAGCTGCAAGCTGATGCGCCCCAGTTCGTCACGGTGCGCCCGGGCGATGGCGCTGGCCCGCACGATCAGGCCCCGGTGCACCTGCCAGAACTCCTCGCCGTCCAGGCCCTCGGCCAGTTCACGCAGCGGCTTGCGCACATGCGCCTCATCGGTGGCGGTGACGACGCGGGTGTACTTCTCGTCACTCTGGAAGAACAGCACCTCGTCGATGCTGAACATCTTGATCGTGTCGCCGACGCTGGCGCTCAGCCAGCGCAAGCGCTGGCCGGCTTCCTTGCCGGACTGCAGCCGCAAGGCCAGCTGCGCCACCAGCTGGTCCAGCGCGGGTGCACCGGCGCGGGCCTGCAGCCTCTCCTGTACCCGCCCGACGGCCTGGGCCAGCCGCGCGACGCTGACCGGCTTGAGCAGGTAGTCCACCGCACCCGCCTCGAACGCGGCCACGGCGTGGCTGTCGTAGGCGGTGGTGAAGACCGTGTGGCAACGCCCGCTGGCGGCGCGCGCCACGTCCAGGCCACTCAGGCCGGGCATGCGGATATCCAGGAAGGCGACGTCGGGTGAATGCGCCTCGATGGCCTCCACCGCGGCCGGCCCGTGTTCACACTCGGCCACGATCTGCAGCTCGGGCCAGGCGCTGGCCAACATGCGGCGCAGTTCGGCACGCGGCAGATCCTCGTCATCGGCCAGCAAGGCCGTGGGCTTGTTCATGCAGGTGTCTCCGGCGGCAGGTGCAGCCGTGCGGCCACGCCGCCTTGCGGGCGGGCCGTCAGCGTCAGCGAGGCGCGGCCCTGGTAGATCTGCTGCAGGCGGTCGCGGATGTTGGCCAGACCCAGGCCGCTGCCTGAAGTCTGGCTGCCGAAGCCGGCGCCGTCGTCGGCCACTTCCAGGTCCAGGCCGCCGTCGGCCGCGCGCCGCGCACTCACCGCCACCAGAACGGCGCCGATCTTGGGCTCGGCGCCGTGCTTGACGGCGTTCTCGGCCAGCGAGATCAGCATCAGCGGCGGGCAGGGTGCGGCCAGCAGTTCCGCGGGCGCATCGATGGCGAAGCGCAGGCGCGGCATGCGGGCCGCCATCAAACCCAGGTAGGC
>DAORNK010000330.1:1218-1481 GCA_035440985.1 Rubrivivax sp.
CGCAGCCGCGGGATGGCGGCGCGCAGGTAGTCCACCAGCCGGTCGATCATCTCGCTGGCCCGTGGCGGGTCGGTGGCGATGGCGCTGCGCACGCCGGCCAGGGTGTTGAAGAGAAAGTGGGGTTCGACCTGGGCCGCCAGCACCGACAGGCGCATCTCGGCCTCGCGGCGCTGGGCCTGGGCACGCGCCAGTTCACGCGATTGCGCCAGCGCGGCCAGCGCTGCCCGTTCGCGGCGCCAGCCCCACAGCGCCGCACCACCGGC
>DAORNK010000330.1:1491-5209 GCA_035440985.1 Rubrivivax sp.
GAAGGTGAGCGCGGCGCTGGAGATGCCGTTGGCCAGGCGCACCATGGGCGGAAGCTGCGCATGCGCATCCATCGCGTCGGGGTGCAGCTTCGGGCTGGGTGCCGAGGCCTGCGGTTCCGGCGTGATGATCGAGACACCCACCGAGAGCAGCACACGGCGGCGCCGGCCCTGCTCGTCGACCATGCCCGTGCGTTCGGCCACGTACTGCTTGATCGGTTCGGCCAGCCACTGGTGGAAGGCCAGCACGGCGGCCACCAGCGCGACCATCGTGGCCACCAGGGCCCACCACTCGCGAGCCGCAGGCCAATGCCACAGCCGCACCCGGTGCCCCAGCCAGGGGCCCAGCAGCAGCGGCAGCCAGATCTGCACGCCCAGATTCAACATCCCGCCCCAGGGCATGTCCTGCACCGGGCCTTCCAGCAGCAGCAGCACCACGACGGCCGCCACCAGCGCCCCGATCAGCCCGAACACCAGCAGGCGGCCACGCACCCAGGCGCCACTGAACACCGGGTAGATGCGGTAACGCGTGAACCAGCCATGGCCGGCGCCGGTGACTTCGACGGGCAGGCGTTGTTCCAGTGGCTGGGCCCAGGGCGGCGTCAACTCTGACATGAGGCGCAGCTTAGCCGGCGCGACGCAGGGGCGGCGGGAGGGCGACGAAAGGCGCCGGCAGGTGCGCCAAGCCCCACTGCCGCGCGACGAATCCCGGCCTGGGTTAACCTGCGGCGCCCAGCACCGATTGGCCCCGCATGTTCGATACCACCATCGCCGGCAGCCTGCCCAAACCCGCCTGGCTGGCCGAGACCGAAAAGCTCTGGCCGCAGTGGAAGGCGCAGGGCCCCGAGCTGGCGCGCGCGAAGCTGGATGCCACGCTGCTGTGGATCAAGACGCAGGAGGACGCAGGCCTGACGGTGATCGGCGACGGCGAGCAGAGCCGCCAGCACTTCGTGCACGGCTTCCTGGAACAGGTCGAGGGCATCGACTTCGAGCACAAGGTCGAGATGGGCATCCGCAAGGACCGCTACAAGGCCATGGTGCCGCAGGTCGTGGCGCCGCTGAAGCTCAAGGGCCGTGTGCATGCCACCGAGGCGCGCTTCCTGCGCCAGCACACGCAGCGCCGGATCAAGTTCACGCTGCCCGGGCCGATGACCATCGTCGACACCGTGGCCGACCGCTTCTACGGCGACCGCGTGAAGATGGCCTTCGCCTTTGCCGAACTGCTCAACCAGGAGGCGCTGGCGCTGCAGGCCGATGGTGTGGACGTGATCCAGTTCGACGAGCCGGCCTTCAATGTGTACATGGAAGACGCGGCCGACTGGGGCGTCCAGGCGCTGGAACGGGCTGCGCAGGGCCTGACCTGCACGACCGCCGTGCACATCTGCTACGGCTATGGCATCCAGGCCAATGTCGACTGGAAGAAGACGCTGGGCCACGAGTGGCGCCAGTACGAGCAGGTCTTTCCGGCGCTGGCAGCCAGCAGCATCCAGCAGGTCAGCCTGGAGTGCTTCCATTCGCACGTACCCCCCGACCTGATGGCCCTGTTGAAAGGCAAGGACGTGATGGTCGGCGTCATCGACGTGGCCAGCGAGGCGATCGAGACGCCCGAGGAGGTGGCCGCCACGATCGGCCTGGCGCTGCAGTTCGTGCCCGCCGAGCGGCTGATCGCCTGCACCAATTGCGGTCTGGCGCCGATGAGCCGCGAAGTGGCCGAAGCCAAGCTCCAGGCATTGGCCAAGGGTGCCGAACTGGCCCGGCAACAGCGGGCCGTCGCTGACTAGCATGGCGCCCGCTGTGGCGCCATGATCAGGTTCTCAGACCAGCATCGCCGTGGCTTCGGCCACGCGCTGGCCGAAGGCCTTGGCCGTGGCGATGTCGCCCGGCACCATTTCTTCCACCGAAGCATCCGACGGCGTCACCGTCATCAGCCCGGACGAAGAGCCGACGTTGTTGATGTCGTCGCGCGTGGCGGCCTTGTGGTTGACCGGCATCATGCCGGTGCCGACCCAGAACATGCTGTGCTGCTGGCTCAGCGTGAACAGATAGTGCAGCGTCGACAGCTTGTCGCCGTTGAGCGTGGCCGAGTTGGTGAAGCCCGCGGCCAGCTTGTTCTTCCAGACCTGGCTGTACCAGGGCTTGGACGAGGCGTCGGCGAACTTCTTGAACTGCCAGCTGACGCCGCCCATGTAGGTGGGCGTGCCGAAGACGATGGTCTTGGCGGCGGCCAGCTGTTCCCAGCCGCCATCGGGCAGGTTGCCCTCTGCGCTGATGGCCAGCAGGCTGCCGCCGCTGCCCGCGGCCACCGCTTCGGCAACCTTGCGGGTGTGGCCGTAGCCGCTGTGATAGACGATGACGATGGCGCTCATGGGGGCTTCCTGTCTTGCGTTGGAGGGGGAGGGGAGGGAGTCAGGGGGTGAGGTCGAAGACCAGCACTTCGGCGTCGTCGCCGTCTTCGAGCCACAGGCGGCTTTCCTGGTCCAGCCGTACTGCGTCGCCGCCGTGCAGTTCGTGGCCGTTGACGCGCAGCCGACCGCGCACCAGGTGCACGTAGGCGGTGCGCGCCGGGTCCAGCGGCTGGTCCAGTTGCTCGCCGCGGCTGAACAGGCCGGCGTACAGACTGGCATCGGCGTGCACGGTGACCGAGCCGTCGCGCCCGTCGGGCGAGGCCACCAGCCGCAGACGGCCACGCTTGCTGTCGGCGTCGAAGTGCTTCTGCTCGTAGCCCGGGGCAATGCCGGGCCGCCGCGGCAGGATCCAGATCTGCAGGAAGTGCGTGCTCTGGCCGGCTTCGTGGTTGAACTCGCTGTGCATCACCCCCGTCCCGGCGCTCATGCGCTGCACGTCGCCGGGGCGGATCACGCCGGCGTTGCCACCGGCCGCGCCGATGCTGTCGCGGTGCGCCAGCGCACCTTCCAGCACGTAGGAGACGATTTCCATGTCGCGGTGGCCGTGCGTGCCGAAACCCGTGCCCGGGGCGATGCGGTCTTCATTGATGACACGCAGGTTGCCCACGCCCATGTGCGCCGGGTCGTGGTAGTCGGCAAACGAGAAACTGTGGTGGCTCTGGAGCCAGCCGTGGTCGGCATGGCCCCGGTCGGCGGACTTGCGCAGCGTGATCATCGAACGCCTCCTGGGTGCTTCACTCTAGGCAGGCGGGCCCGGCGCGGGGCTGCGCCACGTTGTCGGAGGCGTTCAAATAAGATGAAGGCATGCCCAGACGCCGCCAATCGCTGACCCCCGATGCCCTGCTGATGATGGACACCATTGCGCGCACCGGCAGCTTTGCCGCCGCAGCGCGCGAACTGGGCAAGGTGCCTTCGGCGCTGACCTACAGCGTGCGCCAGCTCGAAGAGGCGCTGGACGTGCTGCTCTTCGACCGCAGTTCGCGCCAGGCCCAGCTCACCGCCGCCGGCAGCGAACTGCTGCACGAGGGCCGCCGCCTGCTGCAGGAGATGGATGCAGTGGCCAACCGCGTGCGCCGCGTGGCCAGCGGCTGGGAGACGCAGCTGGCTATCAGCGTGGAGGACATCCTGTCCGCGCCGACCATCTTCGAACTGGTTCAGGCCTTCTGCGAAGTGCGCGGCGAGGCCGGGGGCGCCGGCCAAGCCGCGGGCCCTGCCACGCGCCTGCGCCTGCGCAGCGATGTGCTGGCCGGCACCTGGGAGGCCCTGGTCAGCGGCCAGGTGGACCTGGCGATCGGCGTCTCCGGCGAGTACGCCAA
>DAORNK010000331.1:0-5202 GCA_035440985.1 Rubrivivax sp.
GCTGAGGCGAGGACCAAGGCGCTGCCGTGAAGAAATACCTCGTCGCCGGCCTGCTCGTCTGGTTGCCGCTGGCCATCACGATCTGGGTGCTGTCGTGGCTGCTCGGCGCGATGGATGGCGTGTTCGCATCCATCCTGTCGGCCACGCAGGCCGTGCTGCCGGAGTCGGCGCGCGCGGGCCTGGAGCAACTGCGCCATGTGCCGGGCCTGGGCGTGCTGGTGATGGTCATCGGGCTGCTGCTGACGGGCGTCTTCGCGGCCAACATCTTCGGCCAGTGGTGGTTGCGCCAATGGGACACGATCCTGGGCAAGATCCCCATCGTCAAGAGCATCTACAGCTCGGTCAAGCAGGTCAGCGACACGCTGTTCTCGACCAACGGCAACGCCTTCCGTGAAGCCGTGCTCGTGCAGTATCCGCGTTCCGGTTCGTGGACCATCGCCTTCGTCACCGGCAAGCCCGGGGGCGAGGTCGCTGCGCATCTGGCGGGTGACTACGTGAGCGTGTACGTGCCGACGACGCCGAACCCGACCTCGGGCTTCTTTCTCATGATGCCTCGTACCGACGTGCTGCCGCTGCGCATGAGCGTGGACGAGGCACTCAAGTACGTGATCTCGATGGGCGTGGTGGGGCCCGCCCTGGCCACGGGATCCGCTGCTGCCGTCGCCCGAAATTGACCGGGCTGGCGCGGCCAGGCAGCCGGCCAGCCCATCAACGGGACGACGCACCCCCAGGCGCGTGGGCCCCTGCAGCGCCACCCCCTCACGATCGTTTTTCAAGCAAGACCGTTTTCCGTTTGGAGTGAAGCCATGAGAACCACCTACTGCGGCCTGGTCAGCGAAGCGCTGATGGACCAGACCGTCACCCTGATGGGCTGGGCCCACCGCCGCCGCGACCATGGCGGCGTGATCTTCATCGACCTGCGCGACCGCGAAGGCCTGGTGCAGATCGTCTGCGACCCCGACCGTGCCGAGACGTTCAAGGTCGCCGAAGGCGTTCGCAACGAGTTCTGCCTGCAGGTCGTGGGCAAGGTGCGCGCGCGCCCGGCCGGCACCGAGAACGCCAACCTCACCAGCGGCAAGGTCGAGGTGCTGTGTCACCAGCTCGTGGTGCTGAACCCCAGTGTCACGCCGCCGTTCCCGCTGGACGACGAGAACCTGTCGGAAACCGTGCGCCTGACGCACCGCGTGCTGGACTTGCGCCGCCCCGAGATGCAGAGGAACCTGCGCCTGCGCTACCGCGTGGCCATCGAGGTGCGCAAGTTCCTCGACGAGCAGGGCTTCATCGACGTCGAGACGCCCATGCTCACCAAGAGTACACCCGAGGGCGCGCGCGACTACCTGGTGCCCAGCCGCGTGCACGACGGCCAGTTCTTCGCGCTGCCGCAGAGTCCGCAGCTCTTCAAGCAGCTGTTGATGGTGGCCGGCTTCGACCGCTACTACCAGATCACCAAGTGCTTCCGCGACGAGGATCTGCGCGCCGACCGCCAGCCCGAGTTCACGCAGATCGACATCGAGACCTCGTTCCTGGACGAAACCGAGATCCGCGCCATCACCGAAGCGATGATCCGCAGCGTCTTCCGCAAGACGCTGGGCGTGGAACTGCCGGTGTACGCCGAGATGAGCTACGCCGAGGCGATGCACCGGTACGGCTCCGACAAGCCGGACCTGCGCGTCAAGCTGCATTTCACCGATCTGACCGAGGCCATGAAGACGGTGGACTTCAAGGTCTTCAGCGGCCCGGCCACCACACCCGGCGGCCGCGTGGTGGCGCTGCGCATCCCCGGCGGCAGCGAGATGAGCCGCAGCGAGATCGACGGTTTCACCGAATTCGTCAGGATCTACGGCGCCAAGGGCCTGGCCTGGATCAAGGTCAACGACGCCGGCAAGGGCCGCGAAGGCCTGCAAAGCCCGGTCGTCAAGAACCTGCACGATGCGGCGCTGGCCGAGATCATCGCCCGTACCGGCGCGCGCAACGGTGACGTGATCTTCTTCGGTGCCGACAAGGCCAAGGTCGTCAACGACGCCATGGGCGCGCTGCGGCTGAAGATCGGCCTGAGCGAGTTCGGCCGCAACCATGGCCTGTTCGAAGACCGGTGGGCGCCGTTGTGGGTGGTGGACTTTCCGATGTTCGAGTACGACGAGGATGCCAAGCGCTGGAACGCCGTGCACCACCCCTTCACGGCGCCCAAGGACGGCCACGACGAGCTGATGAAGACCGACCCCGGCGCCTGCATCGCCAAGGCCTACGACATGGTGCTCAATGGCTGGGAGATCGGCGGCGGGTCGGTGCGTATCCACCGCGCCGACGTGCAGGCCCGCGTCTTCGAGGCGCTGAACATCACGCCGGCCGAGCAGCGCGTGAAGTTCGGCTTCCTGCTCGACGCCTTGCAGTACGGTGCGCCGCCGCACGGCGGCCTGGCCTTCGGCCTGGACCGCATCGCCACGCTGATGACGGGCGCCGAGAGCATCCGCGACGTGATCGCCTTCCCGAAGACGCAGCGCGCCCAGTGCCTGCTGACCGGGGCGCCGAGCATGGTCGACGAGACCCAGTTGCGCGAGTTGCACATCCGGCTGCGCAATCCCCCCGCGGCCTGAAGCGAGCGGCGCTGCTGCAGAATGAAAGGGCGCCCCGTGCGCCCTTCTTTTCTAGAGTTTTCTAGAGTCGTCCTGGCCCTTGACCCAAGCCCGCCCTTTCAAGATCCCGCGGTCCGTGCTGGTGGTGATCCACACCGCCGCGCTGGACGTGCTGCTCATGGAGCGGGCCGACAGGCCCGGCTACTGGCAGAGCGTCACCGGTTCGCTCGACAGCGTCGACGAGCCCCCGGCCACCACCGCGCAGCGCGAAGTGCTGGAAGAGACGGGCATCGACATCCGGTGCGTCGGTGGGGTGCTCAGCGATTGGAGCCAAGTCAACCGCTACGAGATCTACCCGGTCTGGGCCCACCGTTACGCGCCAGGCGTGACGCACAACGACGAGCATGTCTTCGGCCTGCAGGTGCCGGCCGGCACGCCCGTGGTGCTGAGCCCGCGCGAGCACACGGCCTACCAGTGGCTGCCCTGGCGGGCGGCAGCACAGCGCTGCTTTTCGCCCAGCAATGCCGATGCGGTGCGCCAGTTGCCCCGGCGTCTGGGCATGATGTGACGGTGGCATGGCCGGCATGAAACCACTGCAATCCACGCTGCTGCCACCCTACACCGGCATCGGTGGCCTGCGTGTGGCGACCTACAACATCCACAAGGGGGTGCGCGGCGTGGGTCCGCGCAAGCGGCTGGAGATCCACAACCTGGGGTTGGCGGTCGAGGCGCTGGATGCCGACCTGGTGTTCCTGCAGGAGGTTCGTCTGTTCCACACGCGCGAGGCACGTCGCTTCGACCGCACCTCCTGGGGTTGGCCCGAACAGGGTCAGGCCGAGTTCCTGGCACCTGAAGGTTACGAGGTCGCCTACCGCAGCAACGCCATCACCCGTTTCGGCGAACACGGCAACGCGCTGCTGTCGCGCTGGCCCCTGGGTGCGGTGGGCCACCACGACGTCAGCGACCACCGCTTCGAGCAGCGTGGCCTGCTGCACGTACCGGTGGTCTGGAACGGCGCCACCATCCACGCGGTGGTGGTGCACTTCGGGCTGGCCCACCGCAGCCGCGTGCGCCAGGTGCAACGCCTGGCCGAATACATCGCCGCCGAGGTACCACCCGATGCCATGCTGGTGGTGGCCGGTGACTTCAACGACTGGGGTGAGCGGCTGGACGGCCCGATGCGTGAACTGGGCCTGGAACGCGCCACCGAACCCGAGTCCGCACGCCGCGAAGCGGCCACCTTCCCATCGCTGGCGCCCGTGTTCGCGCTGGACCGCTTCTACCTGCGAGGCCTGAGCTGTCGCTCGACGATGGTGCCGCGTGGCCTGAACTGGGCGCGCATGTCCGACCACCTGCCGCTGGTGGCCGAGCTGGAACTGGCCCCATGAAGCCGCTGGATCTCGGCCGCCTGCGCGCCTGGAGCGCCGTGCCGGCGCCGGTGTTCGTCGGTGGCAACCAGGTCGATCTGCTCGAAGGAGGCGACGCGCTGTTTCCGCGCATGCGGCAGGCCATTGCCGAGGCCCGGCAGCAGGTCTGGCTGGCCACCTACATCTTCCACGACGACCCGGCATCGCAGGCCATGGCCGAGGCGCTGAGGGACGCCGCTGCCCGTGGCCTGGCGGTGCATGTGGTGGTCGACGGTTTCGGATCCATCAGCACGATGGACAAGGTCCGCGCGCGGTTTGCCGGCAGTGCGGTGCGGCTCGAGGTGTTTCGCCCGCTGGACCGATGGTACGCCTGGCTGCAGCCGGGCCAACTGCGGCGCCTGCACCAGAAGTTGTGTGTCTGCGACGAGGCTGTGGCCTTTGTCGGTGGCATCAACGTCATCGACGACCGCCTGGACATGCACCACGGCTGGCAGGACACCCCGCGCCTGGACTACGCGGTGCAGATCCAGGGCCCACTGGCCGGTGCCGTGCACGCCACGGCGCGTGCCATGTGGGCCCGGGCGCACCTCGTGAGCCATTGGCGCGAAGAAGTGCTGACGCTGGCGCGCAGCCCGGCGCGCCTGAGTGAAGCGCGTGACCGTCTGGAAGCCTTGCGCGGCAGTGGTGCGCGGGCCATCCGCGAGACCAGCGCGAGCCCCGTGCGCGCGGCTTTCCTGGTGCGTGACAACCTGCGCCAGCGTCGCGCCATCGAACGCAGCTACGTGCAAGCCATCCGCGGCGCCCGCACGCGGGTGGACATCGCGGTGCCGTATTTCTATCCGGGGCGCAGCTTTCGCCGGGCGCTGCGCCGCGCGGCCCGCCGCGGTGTGCGTGTCCGCCTGCTGCTGCAGGGCAAGATCGACTACCGCATCGCCGCGCTGGCGGCGCAGGCGCTGTACGACGAACTGCGGGCCAACGGCGTGCGCATCTTCGAGTACACGCCGGCCTTCCTGCATGCCAAGGTGGCGGTGGTCGACGATGACTGGGCCACCGTAGGCAGCAGCAACATCGATCCCCTGAGCCTGCTGCTCAATCTGGAAGCCAATGTGGTCGTGCGCGACGCGGACTTCGCGCAGGCGCTGGCGGCGCGTTTCGAGGCCGCCTTCGCCGTGTCGGCCGAGGTCACCGGCAAGCCCACCGTCGCAGGCTGGCGTGGCTGGCTGCGCCGCGCGCTGGTGGCCGGGGCCGCCAACATCTACCTG
>DAORNK010000332.1:0-5188 GCA_035440985.1 Rubrivivax sp.
AGCAGATGCTGGAAAGCCAGGTCCGGGCCACGCTGGCCGAGGGGCGCCGCGCGGCCGAGGCCGAGCGCCACGCCCGTGACGCCGATGCGGCCCGGCGTGCCCTGGCCGAACAGAACGAGTTGTTCAGGCAGCTGACACGCGGTACACGCAATGGCTACTGGCACATCGATGTCGACGGGCTCACACTGGACGTGAACCCGGCCATGTGCGGCATGCTGGGTCGCCGGCGCGAGGAGATCATCGGACGCCCCGTGCTCGAGTTCTTCGAGGGCAGTCAACGCGAGTTGCTCGAGCGCCAGCTGGAAAGCCGCCGGAGGGGCGAGGCCGCGGGCTACGAGGTCGACGTGGTGCGGCCCGATGGCAGCCGGCTGCATGCCTACAACCAGGCCACGCCTATCCACGATGCCGAAGGTCGGCACGTCGGCTCGATCGGCCTGTGGACCGATCTGACGGCGCAGAAGAACCTCGAACTCGAGCTGCGCACCTATGAGCGCGTGGCGAACTCGATCACCGATCCGGTGGCGGTCATCGATGCGGCGCGTCACTACCTGCTGGTCAACGACGCCTGGTGCGGCATGTATGGCCTGGCCCGTGAGCAAGCCCTGGGGCAGCCCACCAGCGCCGGCCTGCTGGGCATCCCGACGCAGCTGGCGCGCGTCGAGGCCATCACGCAGTGCCTGAGCGAGGGCAGGGTCTCGACCGTGACCCTGCCCACCCGGTTGCGCGACGGTCGCGAGCGGATCCTGCAGTCGCGCTACTTTCCCTACCGTGACGGTGGCAGCGAGGTCTCGCGGGTCATCATCGTGACGCGCGACATCACCGAGCAGGAAGACGACCGCCGCGCCATCGAGACCGGTGCCGAGTATCTGCGTCGCACGCTCAATGCCACGGGCGACGCCATCTTCGCGTCTGACGCGACCGACCCCGAGATGCCGGTGCGTTTCGCCAACGCTCAGATGCTGCGCATGTGGGGCCTGCCGGCCGGTTGCGAGGCGACGCTGACGCCGGCGCAGATCCTGGCGGCGGCGGCGGCGCTGTTCGCCGACCCCGAGGCCGAACTGGCGCACATCCGCGACGTGATCGCCGGCAACCGGCGGGATGAGAGCCGTGTGCATCTGCGCGATGGCCGCGTGCTGTTCCGGCGCTGCGAGCCGGCGCTGGCGGAAGGCATCCCTCTGCGCGTGTGGAGCTTTCGCGACATCACCGCCGAAGAACACGCTCTGGCGGCGATGCGTTCGCGTGAGGCGGAGCAGCGCGCACTGATCGACGGCTTTCCGGGCAACATCGTGGGCCTGGACGCCGACGGCGTGTACACGCACGTCAACCGGCGCGTGGCGGCGGTGCTGGGCCGCGAGCCGGAGGACATCATCGGGCGCCGGCTGGACGAGGTCCTGCCGCCGGAACGCGCCGCCTTTGCACTCGACGCCGTGCGGCGTCAGCTCGCCGGCGAGCAGGTGATGTACGAGCGCACATTGGCAGACGGCTCCGGCGGTGAAATCACCGAGCAGGTGACGGGCGCCGTGACGACCGACCCCCACACCGGCCGGCGCCTGGTGTTTGCCTTCGGCCTGGACATCACGCCGCTCAAGCGCGCTGAACAAGGCCTGCGCGCCAGTGAACGCGAGCTGCGGGCGCTGCTCGGGGCCTTTCCGGGCTTCATCGCCGCGTCCGACCAGGACGGTCGCTACACCTTCGTCAACGATCGTCTGGCCGCGCTGCTGGGCCGCGAACCCGGGCAGATCATCGGGCGCCACATCCGTGACGTGCTGGGCGCCGAGCGTTACCAGCTGAACATGGACGAGCTCTCGCGCGTGCGCGCTGGAGAGACGGTGCGTGCCGAGCGCCGCTACGAGATGCCCGACGCTGCACCGGTGGACGTGGAGGTCATCCATGTCGTCGGGCCCAGGCAGCCCGACGGGGGGCAGATGTCGTACTCCTTCGGGCAGGACGTGAGCGAGAAGAAGCGTGCACTGGAGGCCCTGACGGCCGCCCGCGACGAGGCCGAGCTTGCCAACAAGGCCAAGTCCCAGTTCCTGTCGCAGATGTCGCATGAGCTGCGCACGCCGATGAATGCGATCATGGGCTTTGCGCATCTGCTCAGGCGCGACCGGCGTGCGCCGCTGGCCGAGCACCAGCAGGCCTGGGTCGGCCACATCCTGCAGGGTGCAGAGCACCTGCTGGAACTCATCAACGATGTGCTGGATCTCGGGCGCATCGAAGCCGGCCGGCTGGTGCTGGAACCGCAGCCGGTGGACCTGTCCGAGCTGATTCCGGATTGCCTGGTCCTGGTGCGCACGCTGGCGGGCGACCTTGGCGTGCGCCTGCTGGTGCCGCTGGGACTGGAGCCGGGCCGCGGCCCGATGGTGCTGGCCGATCCGCGTCGCCTGCGGCAGGTGGTGCTGAACCTGCTGAGCAATGGCATCAAGTACAACCGCGCCGGTGGCCACGTGCAGGTGGCCTGCCGGTACGAAGGAGGCCAGGGGGTGATCGAAGTACGCGACAACGGGCAGGGCATTTCTGCGGCACAGCGCGAACGCCTGTTCCAGCCTTTCGAACGCCTGGGTGCGGAGCGTGGTGCTGTCGAAGGCACCGGCATCGGCCTGGCGCTGTGTCAGCGCCTGGTGCTGGCGATGGGCGGGCAGATCGGTGTCGACTCCGAGCCCGGGGCGGGCAGCAATTTCTGGGTTCGCCTGCCGGCGAGAGTGCCGCTGGCGACGCCCGCTGCAGCCACGCAGCCTGCCGATCCCGGGGTCCCCACGTCCGTGCAGCCTGTGACGGCGACGACCGTGCTCTACATCGACGACAACGAGGTCAACCTGCTGCTGATGGAGCAACTGCTGGCCAGCGTCGGTGGCTGGCGCCTGTTGACCAGTGCCAACCCGGTCGAGGGTTTGCGGCTGGCCGAGACGGAAGCGCCACGGCTCGTGCTGCTGGACCTGCACATGCCCATGATGGACGGCTACACCGTGCTGGCACGCCTGCGTTCGCAGCCAGCCAGCGCCGACCTGCCGGTGGTGGCCGTGACTGCGGAGTCGGCGCCGGCCGATCTGCGCGCGGCCTTGGCAGCGGGCTTTGCCGACTGCCTCACCAAACCGCTCGATCCGGAACGCGTGCTGCAGACGCTGCGCCGCCTGGCACCGCAGCAGCAGACCCGCGAAGCGCCGCCCGTCTGAGTTCCGGCACCCCCGAGGGTCAACGTTCCAGCCCGGCAGATGCCATGACCTCTCCAAAGACCCCGGACGCCTTGCTTTCCTGCACTGACTTCCCGACGCTCTGCGCGGCAGCGGCCTGGATGAGCCGGAACCCCTGGGCTGGGCCCGTCGTCGTGGGTGCCCTGATCGTTGGCCTGATCGGGTTCGGGTTCTACCGATCGGCGCGCCGGCAGCGTGCGCAGGACGCACGCCTGCAACGCTTCGTCAGGTCTTGCGGTGGCAGCACCCGGCACGAAGGCGGTCTGGTCGGCGACATCCCGTGTGGCGATGGTGGCGTGCTTCATCTGCGCGTCGTCTGGTCGGGTACCCGGCAAACCCTGCCGTCCACCGTGGGCACGGTGCAGGCGTTCGATGATGGCTTCACACTGGATCTTCGTCTGCACCAGGCTGCGGCCACGTCGGGCCCGTTGCTGAACACGGGTGATGCGCGTTTTGACGAAGTGTTCCGGGTGTCCAGCAGTGATTCAGGCCGGGCGCGAGCCATGCTCTCGGCACCCGTGCGGGCAAGACTGCTGGGTGTCGTGCAGGCCGATCTTGCCTTGCGCACGCCCTTGAGCATCCGCTGCCACGGCGGCACGGTCTTCTTCACGCTGGCTGGCCAGCCCGATGGAGCGGGCTTCGACAGGCGACTGGGGGCGCTGGTGCAGGTCGTGCAGGGCATCCGGGCCGGCTGATGGTCTGGCGGCGCGGTCGGGCGCCCGGCCCCTCCGTCGCTGCCGGCCGCAACTATCCGCGCACCGGACCGGTCGGTGCAGCCAGGCCCGGCGACCAGGCCTCGGGCGGCACGACCTGGGGTTGTGCCGGATCGCCCAGGTAGTGCGGCGACATGATCTGCACGCCGTTCTCATTGAACACGTCCTGGATGTGCGCGTGCAGCTGGTTGATGACCTCCGCGCGGCGGCGTGGCACGCTGCGATCACCCTGGGCGCACAGGCGGTACTCGACGTAGAAATCGGACAGGGCCGTCTGGATCACGTAGGGCGCCGGCTCGGCTACCACACCGGGTGCGCGCCGGGCCGCTTCCAGCAGCATCGCATGCACCTGCCGCCAGGGCGTGGCGTAGCCGATGGTCACCGAAGCGTGCAGCACGAAGTGGCCATCGGCAGCCAGGCGGGAGTAGTTGCGCACCGGCTGGCTGAAGACCACCGCATTGGGCAGGCTCAGCTCTTCGCTCATGCCGGTGTGGAGCTTGAGCGTGAACATGCCCACGGAGGTCACCGTGCCTTCGCTCTCGCCGATCTTCACGTACTCACCCTGGCGCAGCGTGCGCGAGTACATCAGGCTCAGGCCGGACACGATCTGCCCCACGACACCGGATGCGCCCAGCGAAAGCATCAGGCCAGCCAGCACCGAGACACCCTTGAAAGCCTCGCTGCTGGCCCCTGGCAGGAAGGGGTAGGCCATGGCCAGCGAAAACAGCCAGATCACCGCGTTGCCGACGCGCCGCGTGGGGCGTGCCGTGTCGCGGTCCAGCCAGCCCAGGACCAGGTTGCTGCGCTCCACGCGCTGCATGAAGGCCGTGTGGGCCCGCGTGAACAGCCAGGCGATGAAGAAGATCAGCGCCGCGGTCAGCAGACCCGGCACGGCACCCGCAGCAGCACTGGCGAACTGTGCCAGCAGGCCCAGCCCCCAGTCGGTGGTCCGCTCCGCCCAGGGGCGGGTGTAGGCAAACTGCTCGAGCGCATAGGTGAAGCCCAGGTTGGCTGCCAGCACCAACATCGTCCAGCTGAACAGCGTCAATGCACCCCGTGCTGCCGTGTGGCCGTACTGCCCGAAGGTCGCCGCCAGTGCGTTGCCCGCCTGGGCGGTCTGCCATTGCTGCAGGCGGGCCTGCATCCAGCCGAAGACCCGCCGCCGGAGCGCCAACGTGGCCCACGCGACGGCGCCACAGGCCAGAGCGGCCGCTGCGGCCTTCAGCAGGCCCAGGGCCAGGCGCCGGGGGTCCGACCGCTCGCGCACTTCGGCGACGGCCTGCT
>DAORNK010000333.1:0-5167 GCA_035440985.1 Rubrivivax sp.
GTCGCGTCTCTCGGAGACCGCCACCGACGAGCAGTGGGTGCAGGTCGAGCGGCTGGCCAATGCCCTCTACGACGAGAAGCTCGCCCGCGAGCAGCTGGCCGAGTTGAACCAGGCTCTGACCGCCAGCCAGGCCCGCCACCGGGCCAACCCGCTGATGGTGTCGCGGCTGCAGACGCTGGATGCCGAGCTGCAGCCCCTGCGTGCCCGCCTGGGCCGCGATACGCGCGGTCTCCCGGAGTGCGAACAGCTCAGCCAGACCCTGGCCGCGGAGCACGAGCGCCTGGCCCGGATCGCCGGCCCGGACCCGCAAGTCGCCGATTGCATGACGGCCAATGCCCAGACCCTGCGCGAGGCCTTGCAGGCGTTGGACATCGCCGTCAAGGCGGCACCCACACGCCCCGCGCAGGCCGCACAGGCCCAGGTTGCGATCAAGCGCCTGGACGACCTGCGTCCGGCTCTGGCCCGCGAAAGCCAGAACCTCGCCAGCTGCCGGCAGCTTGGCGCCAGCCTGGTGCAGGAGAAGCAACAAGCCAGCGCACTGCAATCGGCGGCCACGTCGGCCGACCCGATGGCCGAGAGTGCCGCGCTGGCGGCTTGCCGGGCGGGCGTGGTGGACAGTTATGCCGACACCCGCCAGGCCTGGCGCGATGCAGCCCTGCTGGCGGGCCTGAAGGCCGGCCATGCCGTGGTGGACGGCGCCAGCGCCCGGATGCGCCAATGGCGGGAACTGGTGGCCAAGCCCCCGGCCACGCTGGCCGAGTGCCAGAGCCTGAGCCAGGCCCTGGAGCAGGAGAGGGCCCAGGCCGGCAGCCTGGCCAGCCCGCCCAAGCCCGCACCAGGCTGACCATCAGTGCAGGGGCCTGCTGGTCAACGGTGCGTGAAACCATCTCCGTAGACGGCACCGGTCAGGTAGGGCGCCCAGTTCTTCTCGAAGAAGATCCGTCCCGGGTCCTCCATGCCACGCAACGCGGTGCGTGACAGGTGAAACCTGCCGTCCCAGCGCAGGCTCAGCTTTTCGCGGCGCTGCGCCGGTTGCTCCTCGCGGAAACGCCAGGCCGAGCAGTCGACACTGCGGGCCTGGGGCAGCTTGGTCCCCGCGGCTTCGCAATAGGCGCGGGCGCCGCGGCTGCCGCCGCCGGACTGGACGTAGGCATCCAGCGCCGTCAGGACCGCTTCCGACAGCAAGGCCATGTGGCGCCAGCGGAAGGCCTCGGCCGAACGCTCCGGCGTCACGGCGATGCCTTCGACCACGACCCGCCGGCGCAAGGTAGCCGCAGCGGCTGTGGCGCCGGCCACTTCTGCCACGGGACAGATGAAGCCGGCCTGGTCGCTCATGCGGGCCTGGATCTCGTCGCGCACGGCGGGCATCGTCAGGCTGCCGCCGCGGGTCAGGGCCAGTGCACCGCAGGCCGCCGCCAGCGCGGCCTGCGGTATCCCGTCCGGACGCCCGGGACGCCGCTGCGCCAGGTGACGTGCCACGCGCACCCCCATCACCTGGCCGGCATTGAGCGCAGCGCCGCCGGGGCGCGTGACGCCGTGCGTGCCTGCGACTTCGCCCAGCGCATACAGGCCGGGCAGGCTGCTGCGCCCCCAGGTGTCGACCTGCACGCCGCCGTTCATGTGCTGGTTGTTGACGTTGAACGGCAGCGGATCGCGGCCGATCTCGCTGCCGTGCATGCGGTACAGCTCGATCGCCAACGGGTTCATGCGGCGCAGGCGTTCGATCGGCGTGGCCTGCAATGCATCGTTGTTGGCGAGGTAGCCGCGGGCATCGTCATCCAGGTCCGCCAGGGTCCAGCCGCCCGGGTTGCGCGTGAAGTCCAGACACACGGTGCGGCCCAGGCGCGACTCGTGGTGGATTGCCAGGTCGACCAGGCTGGAGCCGTAGTCCAGCATGCGGCTGGCGTGGAACGGCCACTGGTAGCCCTTGCGGAACAGGTTGCTCGCTGCTTCGCGCGGTGTGCGGTACCAGTCCATCAGGAACTCGCGTTCGACCCCGGCCGCATCGCGGCTGAACATCCGGGGCACCACCTGCACGTAGGTGCCGGACAGGTTCCAGGGGAACTCCTGGCGCCGCGTGCCGATGCCGAACTGGCTCTCGGTGAGGTTGCACACCTCGACGCCGGCTTCGATGGCCATGCCCAGGGAGCCATAGCAGTGGTGCGGATAGACGCTGTCGCGGTAGAGCTCGCCAGGCCCGCCGGTGGCGAGCACGGTGGCGCCGGCCAGGATCACGCTCAGGCCTTGCGGATTGGCCTGGCCGTCCCGCACGCGATCGACCGCGATGCAGCCCACGCAGGCCCCGTCGGCAACGATCAGCTGCACCGCCTCGCAGCGCCTGCGCACCGGCACGCCCAGGCGCAAGGCCTCTTCGACCAGCACCTTGACCATCAGGCGCGAGGTGCGCGGCCCGCACGAGGTGGCGCGGCCGACCTCGTCGTGATCGGTCTGGTAGCGCAGCACGGCACCGAAGCGGTCGGTCGGCAGCGGCAGCCCCAGATACTGCAGCCCGGCGAACGCACCGATCGAGCCCACCGCCTCGACATAGGCCTGGTCCAGGTCCATCGCCCCGCCGGCGCTGATGTCCCGGGCCAGCTGGACGAAGTTGTCGCCCTGGTTGGAGGTTCCGGCGGTGTGCAGGGTCTGCTTGTCGGAGCCCGAGCAGGCCGAGGTACCACCGAACGGGCTCATCGTGGCGACCATCACTTCCAGCCCGGCACGCCGGGCCTCGACCGCTGCCCGCAGGCCGGCGGCCCCGCTGCCGATCACCAGCACCGCGGTGCGCATGAGAGGCAGCTGCACGCCGTCGATGGTGATCGACTCGCTGCTGGCCGGGGAGGGCGGCAGGGACGGCATTTCGACGCGCGTCAGCGCGTCAAGGATGGCCTGGGGGACTTCGATCGGCATCGCGGTCTCACAGCCTGCGCATCTGGAACCCGCCGTCGACGTCGATCACGGTGCCGCTGCTGAAGGGGAAATCGCCCGTGACCAGGGCTTTCACCGCCAGCCCCACGTCCTCGCCGGTGCCCCATCGGTTCTGCGGCACCAGGCCCTGGGCGATCAGCGTGTCGTACTTGGAGGTCACGCCGGCGGTCATGTCGGTCTTCATGATGCCCGGCCGCACTTCGTAGACCATGATGCCCTCGGGCGCCAGGCGCGCGGCCCAGAGCTGGGCGGCCATCGCCACGCCGGCCTTGCTGATGCAGTAGTCGCCGCGTTGGGTGGAGGCGGTGTGCACGCTGATCGAGGTGCAAAAGACGACCGAGTGGTAGCGCGAGGCCGGCGCGGGCCTGTGCACCAGCCAGTACCTGGCCACCAGCTGCGTGAGGAAGTAGGGGCCCTTGGTATTGATCGCGATGAGCCGGTCGAAGCTCTCTTCACCGGCGTCGACGAGGTCAGCGCGCACGACGGGCGCCACCCCGGCGTTGTTGACCAGGCTGTCGATGCGGCCGAAGGTCTGGAGGTGTGATTCGAGCAGGGCCTGCCGCTGCGCCGGCTGGCCGATGTCACCCTGCAACGGGACAAACCGCTGCGCGGGATCCCGGGCCGCAGCGCGGCACAGGCCGGCGCAGGTCTGGGCCTCGGCGGCATTGCCGGCAAAGTTGATGCCGACGCTCCAACCGGCCCTGGCCAGTTCAAGCGCGATGCCGCGGCCCAGCCCGCGCGAGGCGCCGGTGACCAGGGCAACGGGGATCATCGCAGCGCCTTCGCGTTCGGCGCAGTGGGCGTGGTGCGCCGGGCCAGGACGTCGTGGACGCCGGGATTGCAGCCAGCCGCTGCGCAGGGGTCGGACCGGATGGACGAAACGGACATGCAGGCGCCTTTCAGCGGGCAATGTACTGCAGCACCCGGTGCCTCACGGTGATCGTCCACGGCCTTGCAGGCGAGCCAGCGGCTGCATGCCCGCCCGGCAGAGATCCGTGCCGTCGCGCGGTGCGAAGGCACGGGCAGCGCGTGGGCGGTGTCGCTGCCGGGCTGTCAGCGGCCGGCTTCGGGCCTGGGGCAGGGCTTCAGGCCAGGATCCCGCCGGTATGGGCGCCGCGATCGGAACTGCCGCCGGCTGCATACAGGTTGGCCGGCTGCCAGCGGGGGATCAGCACGTCGATGGCGCGGTCCAGCGAGGCGGTGGCACGGGCCAGGGCTTCGCGCTGGGCGGCGACCTGCCCGCCGGCTCGTGCCAGACGGTTGCGCAGGCTGGGTGGTACACCGCCGCTGCGGGCGGCGCGGCCGAAATCGTTCACCGCTTCGGCCAATGCGGCGTGCAACTCCGCGGCAATGCGTTCCACCGCATCGGCGTCCTGCCGATGCAGGGCCAGACCCAGCGCCACGAGATGATCTTCGACGTTCTGCAACGGCCGCTCCAGGTCGGCCACGGTGCGTTGCACGGCCTGGAACTCCTCGTTCGCGGTCATCATGGTGTTCCGGCCTTCAGGCGTTCTTGCGTCCCAGCAGTTCCGCGGCGTTGACGATCAGCTTGTCGGCGATCGCTTCGGCGTTGATCGTGAACTGGCCATCCCGGATGGCCTGGGCGATGCGCTCGACCTTGGCGCCATCGAAGGTGGCATCGGAGCCGACACCCGCCAGCAGCGAGGCCGTGGCCGAGAGATCGACCTGGGCGCTCGGTTCCGCGACACCCGGGGTGGGTGTCTTGGCGGGTTTGGCTTCAGCCGCCGTGGCGGGCGTGACAGGTTTGGATTCGACGTGACCGATCTTCATGATGGACTCCTGTCAGGACTACGGCAGAGGTGCCGACCCGACGACATGCATGGTGTATCGGACTGTCGGCCAACGGACTTTAGCCCGCTGGCACAGATTCTTACGCAATCCCCCTGAATCGGGGGGATCGGGAGGCTGGGCGGAGGTCGGATCAGGCCCAGGCTCACAGTTGCACCTCCATCCGGCGTTCGGCAACCGGGCGCCCCACCACCACGCGCCCGCTGTCGGTGCGCACGCGGGCCGGCTGGCCCTCCAGGCCATGGGTCAGGGCCTGGCCCTCGGCGCTGACGGCAAATCCGGGGCCCCGGGCGACGATCTGCACGGTTTCGCCTGAAGCAAACCACTTGCGCGCCAGCAGGTCAGGGCTGCGCGGGGCCTGGCCCGCTGCCAGCGGCCGGGCCAGCACGCGGCCCAGCAGGGCCTGGCTGTCGGCGAAGGGCTTGCCGGCGAC
>DAORNK010000334.1:0-5161 GCA_035440985.1 Rubrivivax sp.
GGCGGGCGAGGCCGCGCCGTTTCTCGAACAGGTGCTGCTCGCCCACGCCGCGCCCGATGCCCTGGTTCGGCGCGGCTGGCGCAGCCTGGGCAGAGCGCTCGCCCTCGTCGCCGGGCTGCCGCAAGACCTTCGCCAACTGCTCCGTGCCGCCCGGCGCGGCAAACTTCACGTGGAGGTCGATGTTCTGCCGCTCAAACAATTCGGCGAACGTCTCGACAACGCTGCTTCGCGCTTGGCGCTCGCGATTGTCACTGCTGCGCTGATCATCGGCTCGGCCATCGTCATGACCGTCGAGCGCGAGTCGGCCCTGGGGCGGTTCGGCTTCATCGCTGCGGCTTTGGGCGGCCTCTGGGTGCTGTTCTCCATCTGGCGCGGTGGGGGCAGAAATTGAAGGGGCCAAAGACAGATCAGCTGCTGGGCGTTGAAGCGCAAGCCATCGCTAGGGCCGCCGGCAACGGACTTCCGCTCGAACCGGCTGAACTGATCACGGTGAGCATCGGTGCAAAGCAGGTGAAATGCGATCTATCATCACCGCCCCGTCCGGAACCGCTCATGGCCGCGCGCGCATCTTCCTTCAGACGACTCCGTCTCCTGGCCCTCATGCTGTGCTTTACCGCGCTGCCTGCGGCTGCGGCACCCGGATGGCTGATTGCCACCCCCGACGAGACGGCGCAGGCAGACGCACCGATCCGGCTGGATGTCGTCAAGCCCGCAGCGCAAGAGGATTGGCCAGAAACGATCCGACTCAGCCTGACGCGCGACGACAGCACTCGGGACGTAACGCTGACCGCCGTCGGCCCGGTCGCTCCCGGGGATGTGAGCCGGACCTATCGTGGGGTAATGCCGGCCGATCTCACAGGGCTGGTCCGGGCAGAGATGGCCGGCGTTGCTTCCAACCGGCTGGCCCTGCTGGTCGGCGCCCCTGATGCGATCGAACGAATGCGCTCGATGGAGACGGGCGTCATGACGCCTGCCCCACAGCCCGAAGGCCGCAACCAGCTGTTGTTCCCGGCGAACGAACCGGCGCTGTCGGTCAACGAGCCAATGTATTTCGTCATCGGCAGCAGAACTACGGCCCGCTTCCAGTTCAGTTTCAAGTACCGGCTCTTCGATCCGGACAGTTTGCCCGTCGAGTGGTTTTCGCCCCTGTCAGGTCTGCATTTTGGCTATACGCAGACCTCACTGTGGAACCTCGGCGAGGACTCGGCGCCCTTTCACGATACCAGCTACCGGCCGAGCTTGTTCTGGCAAAGCGCAAGCCTGGGTAAGGGGGGCCTGACGCCTGACCTGCTGCGCGGTGGCTACGAGCATGAATCGAATGGCAAGGACGGTACGAGTTCGCGCAGCATCGACACCCTGTTCGTGCTACCGGTCTGGCGCACCGAATTTTCGAATGGCCACACGCTGATTTTCGCGCCCAAACTCTATGGCTATCTGGACAAGGAAGATAATCCGGACATCCAGCGACATCGGGGTTACGTCGACTGGAAATTGCGCTATGGCCGGGAGGATGACTGGGTGCTGGCGACGCAACTGCGCAGAGGCACTTCAGGGCATGGCAGCGCGCAGCTCGATCTGTCCTGGCCGCTGAGAAGACCACTATTTGCCCGCACCGGGGGCTTCTTGCACTTCCAACTGTTCAAGGGGTATGGCGAGAGTCTGCTCGACTACAACCTTGATCGCGGGACACAGGTGCGAATCGGTTTTTCAATGGTTCGCTGATGAATGAGGATAACAACATGAAGAAAGGCTCCGACAGGGCAAGCGGCGCGCCACGAGACGACAAGCAGCCCGGCATCGTTGTCTTGTGCGTGCTGACATGCGTTCTGGCAGTGGCCGGCTGCTCGCTCGCCCCGCCGCACCAGGCTCCGCCACTGCCGGTCGCGTCGGCGTACCCTGCGGATACCGGGGAGTCGTCCGGTCTGGCATCCGCAGGTCTCCTCGCGCCAGAAATCGCCTGGCGTGACTACTTCGCCGATCCGCAGCTCAAGGCCCTGATCGCCCAGGCGTTGGCGCATAACCGAGATTTGCGGACCGCCGTGCTGCGCGTGGCCGAAGCGCAGGCGGCCTATGGCATCCAGCGGGCCGACCAGTTTCCGACCATTGCAGCCGGCATCGATGGCAGTCGGGCACGTGTGCCGGGCGACCTCAGCCCGACAGGTCGAGCGCTGACCTCTGACCAGTACCAGATCGGTGTGGGGCTGGCCGCCTGGGAACTCGATTTCTGGGGGCGGGTGCGCAATCTCAAGGAGGCGGCGCTGGAAGCCTACCTTGCCACGGATGCGGCGCGCCATGCCGTCACGGTAAGCCTGATCGCCCAGGTGGCGGATGCCTATTTCGGGCTGCTGGAACTGGACGAGCGCCTCGCACTGGCGCGCCAGACCGTCGCCAGCCGCGAAACATCCCTGGGCATCTTCACCCGACGCTTCGAAGTGGGGGCGATTGCCCGCATGGACGTGGTGCAGGTGGACACCCTGCTGCAACAGGCGCGCGCGCTGGTGGCTCAGATCGAACAGGCGCGTGCCGCTCAGGCCCATGCGCTGACGCTGCTCCTTGGCGCGCCCCTGTCCGAAGGTATGCAAACGGCGAAGCTTGACGACCGGGCCGTGCCGCAGGACTTGCCCGTCGGCCTGCCAGCCGAGGTGCTGTTGCAGCGTCCTGACATCATGGTCGCCGAACATCAATTGCGCGCCGCCGGCGCCAACATTGGCGCTGCGCGTGCCGCGTTCTTTCCACGCATCACGCTGACCGGCTTCTTCGGCACCGCCAGCGCGGAACTCGACGGCCTGTTCGATGCCGACAGCCGGGCCTGGCGCTTTGCACCCAGCCTGTCGCTGCCGATTTTTGATGCCGGACGCAATCGCGCGGCGCTACAACTGGCTGAAGTGCGTCGTGATCTGGCCGTGGTGAATTACGAAAAGAGTGTGCAGGCGGCCTTCCGCGACGTGTCCGACGCCTTGTCGGCACGCCGGTGGCTGGGCGAGCAGGTGCGCATTGCCGAAGCGACGCTCAAGGCGCAGGCGGAACGCGCCCGCCTAGTGATGCTGCGCTATGACAACGGCAGCGCCCCTTATTTCGAATGGCTGGACGCGCAGCGCGACCTCCTCACCGCCGAGCAGCAATGGGTGCAGGCGCGCCGTGCCCTGCTCTCCAGCAAGGTGCGCCTGTATGCCGCGCTGGGCGGGGGAAGCCAGGACATCGCCGCGCCGCCCGTTCGACCGAAACCCTGAAAATGCGAAAAGACACATGACGACGAACCTCAAGAAGACTTTGTTATTTGCCCTGACGGGCATCCTCATCGCCGTGGCCGCCTGGGCTGCCTGGGACTGGCTCCGCGCCGACGGTCGGGACGCAGGCCTGATCAGCGGCAATGGCCGCATCGAGGCCACCGAGATCGACGTGGCCACCAAATACGCCGGCCGGCTGGCCGACATCCTGGTGCAGGAGGGCGACTTCGTCATCGCCGGGCAGGTGCTGGCGCGCATGCAGACCGAAGTGCTCAATGCCCAGCGCGACGAGGCGTTTGCCCAGCAACAACAGGCGTTCCATGCGGTGGCCAGCGTCAAGGCGCAGGTCAGGATGCGCGAGAGCGATCTGGCCGCGGCCCAGGCCGTGGTCGTGCAGCGTGAAAGCGAACTGGAGAACGCCAGGCGACGCCAGGCGCGCTCGGAGACCCTCGCCAAGGAGGGCGCGGCCTCCGCCCAGCAGCTCGACGACGACCGGGCGGCGGTGCGCAACATGGAGGCCACGCTGACCGCGGCGCGGGCTCAGGCGGCTGCGGCCCAGTCGGCCATCGCGGCGGCAAAGGCGCAGGTCACCAGCGCCCAGTCCACCGTCACAGCCCTGGCCGCCACCATCTCCCGCATCGATGCCGATATTGCCGACAGCGCGCTCAAGGCACCACGCGACGGGCGCGTGCAATACCGCGTCGCCCAGCCCGGAGAAGTGCTTGGCGCCGGCGGCAAGGTGCTCAACATGATCGACCTGTCCGATGCCTACATGACCTTCTTCCTGCCGGAAACGGTGGTCGGCAGGGTGGCCCTGGGCAGCGAGGCGCGCATCGTGCTCGATGCCGCGCCCCAGTACGTGATCCCGGCGCGGGTGTCGTTCATCGCGAGCGTGGCCCAGTTCACGCCCAAGACCGTGGAGACCGAGAGCGAGCGGCAAAAGCTGATGTTCCGGGTCAAGGCACGCATCGATCCGGAACTTTTGCAAAAGCATCTGAAGCAGGTCAAGACCGGACTGCCCGGCGTGGCCTGGCTCAAGCTGGACCCGCAGGCGCAGTGGCCGCAGCATCTGGCGGTGGAGATGCCTGAATGACACTGGCCACACAGGGCGGATCGTCCGGCGCCCAAGCCATAGCCCCGTCCGTCGCCCGCCTCGAAGGCGTCAGTTTGCGCTATGGCAAAACCATGGCGCTGGACGGCGTTGCCCTCGACATTCCCGGCGGCCGCATGGTAGGGCTGGTCGGCCCGGACGGCGTCGGCAAGTCCAGCCTGCTGGCCCTGGTTGCCGGTGCCCGTATCGTGCAACAGGGTACGGTGGAAGTGCTCGGCGGCGACATGCGCTCAAGACACCACCGCAACCGGGTATGCCCCGCCATCGCCTACATGCCGCAAGGGCTGGGCAAGAACCTCTATCCGGCCTTGTCGGTCGAAGACAACCTGCAATTCTTCGGCCGCCTGTTCGGCCACGACACCGCAGAACGCCGCCGCCGCATCGATGAGTTAACGCAGGCCACGGGACTCTATGCTTTCCTCTCCCGTCCGGCAGGCAAGCTGTCCGGCGGCATGAAGCAAAAACTCGGCTTATGTTGCGCGCTGATCCACGACCCGGATTTATTGATTCTGGATGAACCCACCACGGGGGTTGATCCGCTGGCGCGCACCCAATTCTGGACGCTGATCGACCACATCCGGCGGAATCGCCCGGGCATGAGCGTGCTGGTCGCCACCGCCTACATGGAAGAAGCCGAACGCTTCGACTGGCTGGTGGCGATGGATGCGGGGAAGATTCTTGCCACCGGCTCACCCGAGGAACTGCACGAGCGCACCGGCACCACTTCACTGGAAGCGGCCTTCATCGCCCTGTTGCCGGAAGAAGAAAAGCACGGGCACAAAGCGATTGTGGTGCCCCCGTTTACCGATGGCGAAGATTACGC
>DAORNK010000335.1:0-5152 GCA_035440985.1 Rubrivivax sp.
CTGGCAGTCCAGGTGGGGCCTCTGGGCCGGCCGCACATCTGCGCGGCCGTTGGCCGGGTCGGCCAGTACCCCGCCTGCTGAGCTTGTGAGCTTCGACCCCTCGCAGCCGGGGCCATGTTGAGCCCCCTTACACTGGTCTGGTTCCAGTTTCCGACCGAGGATCACCGATGGAAATGACGGTTCATCCGCCGCTCGGCGCACCCGCCATCGCGACCGAGAATCTGAATGCGGCGATCAACCTGCGCCTGGCCTTGCTGGGCCTGCCACTCGCGGCAGGTGGCGATGACTCCTCGGTGACGGACTTGATGGCGCCGATCCTGGCACGCCAGAGGGAACAGAGCCGTCGTCTGGCCGATCGCCTGTGTCCGGCCGACACGCGGATCCAGAACTTCCTGAACGACTACCTGGCCGATGCCGGCCCCGTCCCTCGTCTGCCCGGCCGCACGCTGGTGCTGGACCAGGCGGGCCTGGCACGCGCGCTGTCGCTGCCGGCCCGGGGCGACTGCTTCAAGTCGCCCCTGCTCAGCAGCTATCGGCTGCGCAACGGCGTGCTGCACAACCCGGCCAACGACCGCCGCACGACGGCGGGTGTGTTTCATGTGGTCGAAGGCGGCCTGCCCGTCCCCGACGACAAGAAGGCGGTGCCCAAGGCCACGTTGGCGAAGCTGCTGGCGCTGGCGCTGGATCCACCCGACGAGTCGCTGAAGCTGCCCTTCACCGCCGGCGAGCCGGCGCCCGCCAAGTGCTTCGTCTCGCTGCTGCTGCGTCCGCTGGTGGTGCCGGCCGTGCCCGGCTTCACCAGCGAGAAGCGGATGGAGATACGCTTCTTCGTGCCCGGCGGCATGGTCTCCAATCTCGACTTCGTCGAAGGCATCTTCGGCAACGCGGGGGACCCGTACCTGCCGGAAAACGATGCCTCGCTCGATCCCGACAGCTGGACCGGCCACAGCGGCTGCGTGATCCTGGCGCCGCACCTGACCAAGACACCCAAACACCTGCTGGGACTGCCGCATTGGGACGAGGCCACGGCGCGGCAACGTCGCGATGGCATGTGCTATCGATCGGAGAGCGAGCTCTACAACGAAGGCTCGGCCTTCAAGCTGTGCGCGCGGGATGCACGCGGCGTGATCGTGACCATCATCGCCGACAACTACTTCGGCTACTGCAAGAAGGAGGTGAAGACGCAGATCAGCTATTCGGCGAACCTCTTCGGATCGGCCGAAGAAGAGCATGCCGGCGGTGCACTGGTCTTTCCCAGCTACAACGAAGGTCTGGAGTACACCGACACGACCGCCGGCGAGGGCTATTCGCTGCAGGACGTGCTGGCGCGCGAAAAGGACCGGTTCGAGCTTCAGCCGGCCGGGCACGCGCTGGACCGCACGCAGCCGCACATCGTGCTGGTGCCCCGGGGGGCCACCTACAGCCTGCTGACGCAGACCGTGGTCTGGCCGACGGCCGATGGGCAGAAGTCATCGATTCGCCTGCAGGCCGGCAAGACCTACCTGGGCCCCAACGGCTTTCGCATGCACATGGAGCCGCTGAACGCCGACGGCCGCCTGTGGAACCTGGTCGGCACCGCACCGGAAGTCTCTGCCTGCCACAAGCCCGCCACCGTTTCCGGGGGCGGCAAGTCGGAGATCTCCAAGGCCATTTCGGATGCCATCCTGGACGGCTATGTCTATGTGCCGGACCTGGAGCGGGACATGGACGCCGTGTCCGCCATCCTGGCGCGCGACTTCTCGGACCGGTTTCGCGAGCCCGCGAGGAACGGCCTCGATCACCGCCTGATCCTCAGCACCGAGCGCTCGATGGGCAGCGTCATCAAGCTGCTGACACCGTCCAGTGGCGACTACAACGACGACTACAACCGCTGGCTGGACAGCATTCCCCAGCACATCAAGGAACTCGTCTTCGTGGTCAAGCGCTTCCACCGTCCCGAGTGGGGCGACGACTGGCGCAAACACTACTCGGTGGACGTGATCAATGGTCGGCTGGGCTATTCGCTCAAGCTCGACGGCAGCAAACTGATCGTGAACACGCTGCGCGTGGGCTTCGAGAAGGATGGTGCCTGGCGCGTGTTCGGCCTGCGCCATGATTTCCATCCGGCCATCAAGGTCCAGACCGAGGACGACATCACGGCCAGTGTCGTGGCCCCGGGCGAGCCTGGCGCGGCCGGGCCGGCCGGCTGGTCCCGCAAGTTCGTCCAGAACTGCGAGCGCACGCTGTTCCAGCGGCCCGATGACGCGATTCACCGCGGTTACGACCGACAGGCCGAGGCCGACATCGCCACGCCGGGCACCTTCGTGTCCAATTTCGAGCCGCTGGACGCCGCGGCGGCGCGCGAACTCGTCGACGATGCGATCGGCTTCAGCGCCTTCACCGCTCCCATGCAGCAGCTGATACGGGCGGCCGCCGACGCACCGCCGCAGGCTTCGCCGGCGTACTTCGTGTCGTCGGCGCACCCCCGCCTGGTGAACGGCAAGCCCTCGAAGAACCCGCGCTACCTGCAGTTGCGTCCCGACCTGGCGCGCCCGCAGGACAAGGCCAGCGCCGATCTGGCCATGCACCTGTTGCGCAAGATTCCCACCACGCAGCCGCTGCTGACACCGGTGCATGTCGTGGCCGCCGGGCGGCGCAACAACCCGCCGGAGAGCGGGACGCGCGCCCTCTGCCCCTACAACCCTCTGCACTACATGGAACTGCCTGAACTCTTCATCGAGTTCATCAGCTCGATGACCGGGAAATCGCCGTCGACGACCGGTGCGGGGTCGGAAGGCGCGTTGACCAAGGGGCCGTTCAATGCGCTGCCGGCCATCATCGATCTGAACGCGGCCTTCCTGTCCTACGCGCTCACCGGGTACGACGGCTGGGTCTCCTGTGCCGGCTACATCGGGCCCAACGTGCGGGTGGATCACGACGTCAGCCTGCTCGTGCCGGAGGTGTTCGCGCGCATGAGTCCGGCCGAACGCAGCGCCCGGAACCTGATCGCCACGGGTGCGCTCGAACGCGTGGCCGACTTCGAGCACCGCGGCCAGCGCGTGCTGGCCAGCCGGCTGGGCTACCGGATGACCGCCCGCCTGGCGAGCATCTACTTCGGACGCGTCTTCCTTCATCCGCACGCCGTGTTCACCGAAGAAATGCTGCGCCCGGAACTGCAGGACATGGATGTCTTCGCCGATGGGGTGGCCAATATCGTGGCGACCCATCAGCGCGTGGCCGAAAGCTACTTCAACGACGGCAGCATCGCTATGGCGTGCCCGCCGCTGAAGGCCTTGCTCGAGGTCATGGCGCATGGGCAGACCGAACAGGGCCTGGGCCTGGAGTCGCCGGCGCTGCGGGCCCTGTTCTCGCGCGAGAGCGTGCTCGCCAGCGACTGGTATGCGGCCCGGCTGGATGCCAAGCAGCGCAGCGACGAGGCCCGCCTGACGCGTGCGGTGGCCTCGCTGTACGGCTTCCTCGACCGCCCCGACAACGCAGGCGCCGCGGCCCGCCTCGGCCTGGCCAACCGCCTGGCCCAGACCCAGGCGGAACGCGTGCGCGTGGGATCGGCTGCCTACCGGGCCAGCCTGGTGGGAACGCTCGGCCTGCAGCCGCTCGACGAGATCGCGCGGGTGGCGGCCCGGGTTTGACGGCCGCGACGCCTACACCTGCATGTTCATGATGTCGCTGTAGGCCTGCACCAGCCGGTTGCGGACCTGCAGCGTGGCCTGGAAGCCCAGCTGGGCCTTCTGCATGGCCATCATGGTCTCCTCGACCGTCACCGTCGGGTTGTCCAGCGTCAGCTCGCGCTGCAGGCGCTGCGCCTCGAACTGCGTCTGGCTGACATCCTTCAGCGCATCGGCCATGGCGCTGCGGAAGCTGCCCCCTTCGGCGGCCCCGGGGCCCTGCGCGCGCGGCATGCCATCCGGCCGCAGCCCGGCGCGTGCCACGGCGGCATTGAAGTCGAAGGGCTTGAGGCGCAGGTCGTTCATGGCGGGCCAACGGGTGAGGCTCTGGTGGGCACTGTAGGCAGACCCGGCCGTCACAAAGGGGCGATCAGCCGCGTCTTTGGCCGCCTTCTCGCGCCACCGGCGGACCGGCCGCGGTCCAACAATCTGCCTGAACCCGGCACCCTGCCCTGCCCCACCGACCATGGACAACGCCATCACCACTGCATCGCCCACCGCCCTGGCGGCGCTGCCGGCCCAGCCGACCGCCACGGGCTTCGTGCAACGCTGGCAGAGCATGCCGACCCGCATGCAGTGGATGGCGGTGGCCGGCCTGGTGGGCCTGGCGGCGGTGGTGGCACTGATGTTCGGCAGCGCGCGGGATGCCGACTACCGCGTGCTGTTCCCCAACCTGAGCGAGAAGGACGGCGGTCAGGTCATCGAGAAGCTGACGCTGCTGAACGTGCCCTACCGCTTCCTGGACGGTGGCGGCGCCATCATGGTGCCGGCCGGTCGTGTGCACGAACTGCGCATGAAGCTGGCTGCCGCGGGCCTGCCTTCGGGTGCTTCGGGCGGCGGCTACGAACTGCTCGACAAGAACAGCTTCGGCCAGACCCAGGGCCAGGAACGCATGAAGATGCAGCGCGCCATCGAAGGCGAGCTGACCACCACGATCCAGGCCCTGGAGTCGGTGAAGAGCGCCCGCGTGCACCTGGCGCTGCCCAACCAGAACGGCTTCTTCCGCGAGCAGCAGAAGCCCAGCGCCTCGGTGGTGCTGACGCTGCACGGCGGCCGCACGCTGGACCGCAACCAGATCGCCGGCATCGTGCGCGTGGTCTCCGGCAGCGTGCCCGAGATGGCCGCCAAGGCGGTCAGCGTGGTGGACAGCACCGGTGCGTTGCTGTCCGGCCCGGGGGCCGACGAGAACGACAGCGGGCTGGATTCGCAGCAACTGCAGTTTCGCCGCGAGATCGAGGCCGGCCATGCCAAGCGCATCCTGAGCCTGCTCGAACCCGTGGTCGGCCGCGACAACGTGCGCGCCAGCGTCACCGCCGACATCGACTTCTCGCAGGTCATGCAGACTGCCGAAGCCTACCGCCCCAACCAGGGCCCGGATGCCAAGGCCGCCATCCGCGAACAACGCACCGAAGACGCCAGCCAGCCCGGCAGCACCACGGCCGGCGGCGTGCCCGGGGCCACCAGCAACCAGCCGCCGGTGCCGGCCA
>DAORNK010000336.1:0-5149 GCA_035440985.1 Rubrivivax sp.
CGGCGGCGCGGCCAGCCAGCGCAGGCCAAGCTGGCGGCCCAGCCAATCCAGCAGTTCGTCAATGCGCACGGGCTTGGTGATGAAGTCGGCGGGCGCGATGCCCACATCGTTGTCCAGGCCCTTGTCGAAGGCGTTGGCCGAGACGATGGCCACCGGCGCAGCGCTGAGTTGCTGCCGGCGCAGCGTGCGGATGGTCTCCCAGCCGTCGATGCCCGGCATGGCCAGGTCCATCAGGATGGCGTGCACGGCCTGGCCGTCCAGCGCCACTTGTGCCTCCTGCAGCAAGCCCAGTGCTGCCATGCCGGAGCCGGCCTGCAGCACGTCAAAGCCCAGCGCCTGCAGGCGGCGCGCGAGCAGCGTGCGGTCGACTTCTTCGTTGTCCACCACCAGGATGCGTCGGCGTTCGCCAGCGTAGGCCCCGCGCACCAAGGGCGCAGGTGGCCAGCGCGCGTCCTGCAGTTCGGGCAGGAAAAGGCGAATGCGGAACAGCGTGCCGGCCCCGGGTCGGCTGGAGACCGACATCTCGCCACCCATCAGGTCGGTCAGCATCTTGGCGATCGTCAGGCCCAGGCCCGTGCCACCAGCCCCGCCGACCCCGGCGGCGCTGGCTGCAGCCGCGTGGGCACCGCGCGAAAAAGGCTCGAAGATGCGTTCGATGTCCTGGGCTGCGATCCCCGGGCCGGTGTCTTCGATCTCGAAAATGGCCATCTCGCGCACATGGCTGGCACGGAAGCTCACGCTGCCGGCCTGGGTGAACTTGACGGCATTGCCCAGCACATTGATGAGGATCTGCGTCAGCCGCCGTTCATCGGTGCGCACCAGGCTCGGCGCGGTGGTCACGTCGTGATCAAAGCGCAGGCCCTTGCTCAGCGCCTGTAACTCGAACATCTGCACGATCTGTTGCAGGGCCTCGCGCAGGCGCAGGGGGCGGGCCTCCAGCGTGAGCTTGCCGCCCTCGATGCGGGCGATGTCCAGCGTGCCTTCGATCAGGCCCAGCAGGTGTTCGCCGCCGCGACGGATCACGCCCACCGCCTGCTTGCGGTGCGCCGGCATCGCGGGGTCTTCGTCCAGCAACTGCGCATAGCCCAGGATGCTGTTCAGCGGCGTGCGAAGTTCGTGGCTGACGGCTGAGATGTAGCGCGTCTTGGCCTGGTTGGCGGCTTCGGCGGCCTGCTTGGCCTGCTGCAGGGCCTCGTCGGTGCGGCGGTGGCTGTCGATCTCCTTGATCAGGGCTTCGGTCTGGCGGTTGGACTCTTCCTGCGCCACGCGGCGGCTGGTCTGCGCCAGCACCAGCCACCAGCCGATCACCGCGCCCACCAGCAGCAATGCGCAGTAGGTCTTGATGAAGGCGCTGCGCAGGGCTGGCGCCATCGCGGCGGCGGCATCGCCCAGCTGGCGCAGTTCGGCCTGGTAAAGCATCAGCAACAGGGCCGCGAGCGCCGGCGCCACGGCCGCCATCAGCAGCAGGTAGCGGCCCAGCCCGGTATCCAGCTGCGGCCACCAATGGCGCGGCAGCCCCCGCTGCAGCAGTCTGTTGAGCTGCGTCTGCGCACGCGCGTCGGCGGGTTTGCACAGGTCGTGGCAACGTGCGTCCAGCGAACAGCACAGCGAACAGATCGGCCCACCGTAGGCCGGGCAGCGCGTCATGTCTTCGCCTTCGTAGCTGCGCTCGCAGATCACGCAGCGGCTGGGCCGCAGGCGGCTGCCCAGGTAGGCCGCTTCGGGCTGGCGCGCCAGGTAGTAGCGGCCCCGGGTGAGCCAGGCGATGAGTGGCGCGGCGACAAAGGCCACGGCCATCGCGATGACCGCCGAAAAGGCCTGCGCCAGCTGGCCGAACAGCCCCACGTGGGCCAGCACCGAGAGCAGCGAAGCCGCAGCCATCGCGCCCACGCCCACCGGATTGATGTCGTACAGATGGGCACGCCTGAACTCGATGCCCTTGGGCGAAAGGCCCAGCGGCTTGTTGATCACCAGATCGGCCACCACGGCCATGATCCAGCTGATGGCGATGTTGCTGTACAGGCCCAGCACGCCGCCGATGGCCTTGAAGACCTCCAGCTCCATCAGCATCAGTGCGATCAGGGTGTTGAACACCATCCACACCACGCGCCCGGGGTGGCTGTGCGTGACGCGTGCGAAGAAATTGCTCCAGGCCAGGCTGCCGGCATAGGCGTTGGTGACGTTGATCTTGAGCTGGCTCACCACCACCAGCAGCGCCGTGGCGGCCACCGCCCAGCCGTAGTGGGGGAACACGAGCTCGTAGGCCGCCAGGTACATCTGGTTGGGATCCACCACGCGGTCGGCCGGCACCGACAGGCTCAGCGCCAGCGTGGCCAGCAGCGCGCCGCCCAGCATCTTCAGCACGCCCGGCAGCACCCAGCCCGGGCCGCCCAGCAGCACACCGGCCCACCAGCGCGTGCGATTGGCGGCGGTCTTCTCGGGCATGAAGCGCAGGTAGTCCACCTGTTCACCCATCTGCGTGATCAGGGCCACGCCCACCGTCAGGGCAGCGCCGAAGAGCAAGGGGTTGAATGTGCCGCCCTGGCCGTCCAGCCCCGCGTAGGCCTGCAGTTCGGCCACCAGTGTGGGATGGGCGCGGAAGACATAGACGTAGGGCACGACCAGCAGCAGCAGCCACAAGGGTTGCGTCCAGACCTGGAAGCGGCTGAGCGCGGTCACGCCATGCGTGACCATCGGGATCACCACCAGCGCGCACACCAGGTAGCCCCAGGCGGGCGGGATGTCGAAGGCCAGCTCCAGCGCGTAGGCCATGATGGCCGCTTCCAGCGCAAAGAAGATGAATGTGAAGCTGGCGTAGATGAGGCTGGTGATGGTGCTGCCGATGTAGCCGAAGCCCGCGCCGCGCGTGAGCAGATCCATGTCCAGCCCATGGCGCGCGGCGTAGATGCTGATGGGCAAGCCGGCGGCGAAGATGATGGCCGCCGTGGCCAGGATGGCCCAGAAGGCGTTGATGAAGCCGAACTGCAGCAGCAGGGTGGCGCCCAGCGCTTCCAGCACCAGGAAGCTGGCCGCACCACCGAGAGCGGTGTTGGCCACGCGCCATTCGCTCCATTTGCGAAAGGACCGGGGTGTGAAGCGCAGCGCGTAGTCCTCCAGCGTTTCGCTGGCCACCCAGGCGTTGTAGTCGCGGCGCACCTTGATGACGCGCTGCTGGGCGGGCGCGGTGGGCTCGGTCGGGTGGGTGGCTGCTGTCGGGGCCATGGCGGAGCCATGACACGCAGGATGCGGGCCAGGTGTGGGTGCGGTCAGGCCAGGGCGAGGGCCCGGATGCGCTCGGTGATGGCCGGCGCCAGCACGGCGCCACGCCGCGCCAGCGCCTGCAGCATCGCCAGCGCGGCCTGCGGCGTGTGGCCATAGCCTGGCACCAGGGCGGGCAGTTCAGCGGCCAGGGCGGGACTACGGGCTTCCAGACGCCGTTCGCGGTTGAAGGGGTCGCCGCCGGCCGTGGCTGCCGGGTGGCGCAACGCGTCCAGTTCCAGCAGCCGGTCCAGCGCGTGGCCTTGCACGAAGCGCGCCGCCGAGAGCCTTTCGCCACGCTGCCAGCGTTGCAGGCCGACCAGCAGGCAGCTCAGCGCTTCGCCCACGATCCAGGTTTCGTCGGGCGGGTGGGCGCTGGGCAAGGGCTTGCGGGGCAGGGCAACGCTTGCGTCAACGTCGTCGCGCTTCCAGACCACCCGGCCGGGGGCAAAGGGGATGCCATCCAGTTCCTGCGGCTCGAACACCGCGAACTCGCAGAACACACCATCGTCCATCAGCGCCTTGTGGCCGTCCACCGTGTTCTGGAAGTGCCAGACCAGTGGCCGCGCGGCGGCCAGCCAGTCCAGCCGGTGCAGGTAGCGGCCCTTGCTGCCGGGCTCGACAATGGCGAAGAAGTCGAGGTCGGACCAGCTGTCGATGCGGCCGGTCTCCAGGCCCACCGAACCCAGCCCCAGCAGCGCCAGCGCCTGGCCGCTGTCGCGCAGCGCAGCGCCGATGGCATCCAGCCTGTCGAGCAGCAAGGTGGGTGAGACCGCTGGTGGCCACTTCATGGTTAGCATGGCACCCATTGTGCTGAAAGCCTGAGCATGGACCTGACGCCGAGAGAGAAAGACAAACTGCTGATCTTCACCGCCGGCCTTCTGGCAGAGCGCCGCAAGGCGCGCGGGCTGAAGCTCAATGTGCCCGAGAGCATTGCCCTCATCACCTGCGCCATCCTGGAAGGCGCACGTGACGGCAAGACCGTGGCGCAACTGATGAGCGAAGGCAAGCAGGTGCTGGGCCGTGACGAAGTGATGGAAGGCGTGCCGGAGATAGTCACCGAAATCCAGGTCGAAGCGACCTTCCCCGATGGCACCAAATTGGTGACCGTGCACCAACCCATTGCATGAAGGCGCACCCATGAATCCCGGTGAATACCTGATCGACGATGGCGAACACGAGCTCAACCCCGGCCGCGACAAGCTGAGCCTGGTGGTGGCCAACAGCGGCGACCGGCCCATCCAGGTGGGGTCGCACTACCACTTTGCCGAGACCAATGCGGCGCTCGTCTTCGATCGCCAGGCGGCCAAGGGCATGCGGTTGAACATCGCCAGCGGCACGGCGGTGCGCTTCGAGCCCGGGCAGGAGCGCACGGTGACCTTGGTGCCCTATGCCGGCCACCGCCAGGTCTGGGGCTTTCGCGGCTTGATCAATGGCGCGGTCTGAGGGCGGCCCCATGAGCAGAACCATCGGAAGACGCGCCTACGCCGAGATGTTCGGCCCCACCGTCGGCGACCGCGTGCGCCTGGCCGACACGGGCCTCGTCATCGAAGTGGAACAGGACTTCACCCTCAAGGCCGGCGGCTACGGCGAGGAGGTCAAGTTCGGCGGCGGCAAGACCATCCGCGACGGCATGGGCCAGAGCCAGGTCGTCAACGGCCCGGGCCACCACGAGGCGCACGATGTCGTCATCACCAATGCGCTGATCATCGACCACTGGGGCATCGTCAAGGCCGACATCGGCATCAAGGGCTGCCGCATCGCGGCCATCGGCAAGGCAGGCAACCCGGATGTGCAGCCGGGCGTGGACATCGTCATCGGCCCCGGCACCGAGATCATCGCCGGCGAGGGCATGATCGTCACCGCCGGCGGCATCGACAGCCACATCCAC
>DAORNK010000337.1:0-5135 GCA_035440985.1 Rubrivivax sp.
CCCCCGCCGCCTCCGCCGCCGCGACGCAGCGCCCTGCGCCCGCACCGGACGAGGTCGCGCGCTGCAGTGATATTCTGAAGAAGGGCTCGCTGGAGCCCTTGACCGCCGCGGAGACCGCGTTCCTGAGGAGGCATTGCCAATGACAAGTATGGGTGTCGGACGGATGGCCCGCCGATTGGGTGGACTTTGCCTGGTGCTGGCAACCTGGCTGGCCGGATGTGCCACGCCCCAGGCCACCGTGGTGAGCGAGGAGCTGCCCTTCGAACAAGCGGTGGCCAAGGCCACCGATGGCCTGGTGGCACAGACCAGCAAGCTGCCGGGTTTCCTGGCCAAGGTCGAATCCAAGCTCAACAAGCGCGGGCTGGTGGTGGACCCGGCGCTGGACGCCAGCACCGGCCAGCAGACGGCGTCGTCGCTGCTGATGGAAAAGCGCGTCACCGAACGGCTGGCCTCCAACTTCGAGTCGATCGAGATCCTGCCCTTCCAGGCGTCCAACCTGGCCAAGGCGCAGTACCTGCTGACCGGCACGCTGGGCCGCGTGATGAGCGGCGCCGGATCGGGCAAGAGCGCGCCCTTGCAGATCAACCTGTCGCTGACCGACCTGCGCAGCGGCACCGTCGTGGCGCAGGCCAGTGCGCTGGCGCGCGACGAGGGCCTGGACCACACGCCCACGCGCTACTACCAAGACAGCCCGGTGCTGGTGAAGGACCGGGTGGTCGAAGGCTATCTGCGCACGGCCGCCACGCCGCCGGGCCAGCCGGCCGACCCCTTCTACTTCGAGCGCGTGGCGGTGGCCACCGTCATCAACGAAGCCACCGCGCTGTACAACGCCGAGCGCTACCAGGACGCGCTGGCCAAGTACCGCGCCGCCGGCGGCACGCCCGGTGGCGACCAGCTGCGCACGCTCAATGGCATCTACCTGGCCCAGACCAAGCTCGGGCGCACGGCCGAAGCCGAGCTGGCCTTCGGCAACATCGTGGCCTTCGGCTTCAGGAACAACCAGCTCGACGTGAAGTTCCTGTTCAACCCCGGCAGCACGGCCTTCTGGTCCGATGCCCGCATCAGCGGCGCCTACGGCATGTGGCTGCGGCAGATCGCCAAGGAAAGCAACAACACCAAGGTCTGCATGCAGATCATCGGCCACACCAGCCGGACGGGTTCCGAGGCGGTGAACGACGCGCTGTCGCTGCAGCGTGCAAACGCGATCCTGCAGCGCCTGGCGGCCGACGCACCTGTACTGGGCTCGCGCGCCAAGACCAGCGGCAAGGGCTTTCGCGAAAATCTGATCGGCAGCGGCACGGACAACGCGGTGGACGCACTGGACCGGCGCGTGGAGTTCAAGATCGAGCCGTGCCCCTGACACCCGGCGAAGGCCCTGAGCTGCTGGCCCGCGTGAGCGCGGCGCTCGGTGGCCATCGCGAAAAGCTCTGCAGCGCGGCCGATGCCGCGGCCATGGTGCGGCCCGGCGACCATGTGTTCATCGGCACGGCCTGTGCCACGCCGCGCACATTGGTGGCCGCGCTGGAAGGCCTGCCGCTGCGGCCGGCCGACGTCGAACTCGTGCACTTCCTCACCGACCTGGCGCTGGCCCATGACGCGCAGGGCCGGCCCGCCACGCACTTCCGCCACCGCAGCTTCTTCGTCGGCGCCGACATGCGCGAGGCCGTCGGACGGGGGCTGGCTGACTACGTGCCGCTGTCCGTGGCCCGCGTGCCGGGGCTGATGGCCACTGGCCGCATCGCGGTGGACGTGGCCTTCATCCAGGTCTCGCTGCCCGACGAGTTCGGCTTCGTCAGTCTGGGCGTCTCGGTGGACGTGATTCCTGCCGCGGTGGCCAAGGCACGGCTGGTGGTCGCCGAGATCAACCCGGCCATGCCGCGCAGCATGGGTGAGACCAGCCTGCACCTGAACCAGATCCACCAGCTGGTGCCGGTGGACAGGCCCGTCATCGAGTACCACCATGCGCCCGTGCGCGAAGAGGCGATGGAGCAGATCGCGCGCTACATCGGCGGCATCATCGACGACGGCTCCACGCTGCAGATCGGCCTGGGCCGGGTCACCAACGAAGCACTGAAGTACCTGGCCGACCGATCCGACATCGGCATCCACAGCGACGTGATCACCGACGCCATCATGCCGCTGCTCGAAAAGGGCATCCTGACCGGTCGCTGCAAGACCAGCCAGCCGGGCAAGATCGTGACCAGCTTTGCGATGGGCAGCCGGCCGCTTTACGACCTGATCGACGGCAACCCGCTGTTCTGCTTCCAGCCGATGGAGGTGGTCTGCAATCCCGCCACGCTGGCTTCCCAGCACAAGATGGTCTCGGTGACGCAGGCCGTTGCGGTGGACCTGACGGGCCAGGTCTGCGTCGACCAGGTCGACGGCCGCTTCTACAACGGGCTGGCCGCGCAGGTGGAATTCCTGCAGGGCGCGTCGCGCTCGCCGGGTGGCAAGCCCATCATCTGCCTGGCCAGCACGGCCGAGGACGGCAGCTCGCGCATCCGCGCCTCGCTTCAACCCGGTGAAGCGGCCGGCATCGCGCGCACCGACGTGCACTACGTGATCACCGAATTCGGCATCGCCTACCTGTTCGGCAAGAGCATCCGCGAACGCGCCATGGCCTTGATCGAGGTGGCGCACCCGCGCCACCGTGCCGAGCTCTTCGTGAAGGCCCAGCGCATGGGCTACGTGCCGGCGGAGCAGACGCTGAAGAACATGCGGGCCTACCCGGTCGAACAGGAGACGCTGCTCCACATCACCAAGGGGCCGCACGCCGGCGAGTCGGTGATGCTGCGCCCTTCGGCCAGCAACGACGGCGACGGCATCCGCGATCTCTTCCACCGCCTGAGCGACCGCGATCGCTACACGCGCTTCTTTCGCAAGGTCAAGGGCCTGTCCCATCGCGATGTGCAGCGGCTGTGCAACGTGAATTTCGACAACGAGGTCGCGTTCGTCGCGGTGAGCGGCACGCGCGAGAACCCGCAGATCGTGGCCCAGGCCTGCTACTTCACCGACCCGGGCACCAACCTGGCGGAGACGGCCTTCATGGTGCACCCCGACTGGCAGGGCTGCGGCCTGGGCGATGCCCTGCAGCGCTGCATGGCCGAGCACGCGCGCGGACGCGGCGTGCTGGGCTTCGTGGCTGAGATCCTGGCCAGCAACGAGACCATGATCCGCCTGGCCCGGTCGGGCAAGGGCAAGATGAGCGTGGAGCACACCGGCGGCACGGTGCGCGTGACCACCCTCTTCTAACCCGGATTTTTCACCGTTGTCCGCATAAGCGAGGACGGCATTGCCCCCTTGATGCCCGTTGTCGAGGTGCTGATCTTGACCAAAGGCGGAGGCAATACCGAATCCGATCTGTACCGGACAGGGCGAGCTTGATCTCGGGGTGACTGACTTCGGGCGGCTGTGCCGGCTGGAGAAGTGGGCCGGCCGGGCCACGGCGGTGCGCTTGTGCAATCTGCAGGTCGAGCAGTTCATCGCCAGCTTCAAGACGGTGCCTGAGGAACTGGTGCTGGACTTCGACGCCACCGACAACCCGCTGCACGGCCAGCAGGAGCAGCGCTTCTTCCACGGCTACTACGACAGCTACTGCTACCTGCCCTTGTACGTCTTCTGCGGCCAGCAACTGCTGTGCGCGTACCTGAGGTCCAGCCGCATCGACGCGGCCCATCACGCCGCGGCGATCCTCAAGCTGCTGGTGCGGCGGCTGCGTCAGAGGTGGCCCCAGGTGCGCATCATCTTCAGGGGCGACTCGGGCTTTTGCCGGCAGTTGCTGATCAACCGGTGCGAGCGCTCGCAGGTGCACTACATCATCGGGCTGGCGCGCAACGCGAGGCTGGAGGCAATGGTGGAGCTGGCCCAGCTGGCGCTGCGCGAGGAGTATGAACGCACCGGCCACAAGCAGCGCCTGGTCGACGAGTTCAGCTACGCGGCCAAGAGCTGGCCGCACGAGCGGCGTGTTCTCACGCGGCTGGAGTGGGGCAGCCAGGGGCACAACCCGCGCTTCGTGGTGACCAATGTGCAGGGCGATCCCGGCGCGCTGTACGACGAGCTGTACTGCCAGCGCGGCGAGGCCGAGAACCGCATCAAGGAGGCGCAGGTGGGGCTGTTCGCCACCCGCACCTCCTGCCATGTCTTCGCCTCCAACCAGCGGCGCATCCGGCTGTACTTCGCGTCGAACTGGCCCAGCGCGCCCATCTTCGCGCAGGCCATGAAGGCATTGGGCGCCGCGTAGCGACTCATCCAGTGCCTGGCCCGCGCGTTGACCCCAACCAGGCCCGCAGCCCAAGCCGGGGCGGGGGCAATGACGCCTTGCGCACGCTCATCACGCTGTCGCCACGTGCAAATCACTGTCGCGCAGCGCCAAATGGCCACCCTTGAGCGCTTCGGAGCGCTCTGACCGCATACAGCCCACTACGGTGAAACAAGCAGGCTGGGCTCTCACCCGCGACAGGATGCTCGACAGGGAGCGGACGTCAAGCGGCGCAAGCGCTTCATGTTCGCGGTGCCCTCCGAGTTCAGCGCCGGTGACCCAATACAGGCGAGCCGGTGCGCATGCTTCTCACGGTCATCGCCATGCCGACGGTGTACTCGCTGCTCGTCCGACTGCGGGCGCCGCGGACATCACGACACCGGCGTGATCCGAAGCAGGCGCGGACTGAAGAACTCAGCGGGCGGCTGCCGCGGACATCAGACGCCAGCGCTGGCTGGCATGCACGGTGGCATGCAGGTGCGCCGCCGCTTCGACTTGATGACGCAACGCCGCGTTCGCATCGCCCCGCTGTTGCTCGGCCAGCGCTTGCAGCATCAGGGCCTGTCCAGTGCGAGCCGAGTGGCGGTTGTCGGCCTGCAGCCCGCGGGCCGTGGCGACGGCGTGGGTGGCCGTGGCCAGCGCATCATCGGTCCGCTTCAAGGCCAGCTGCACCTCGGCAAGCACGAGTTGGCCGCTCAGTCGGATCGACGGCGGAACCCCGGCCGAGACCCAGCGGTCGAGCAGGCCGAGAGCCTTCTCGGCCTGACCTTGGAGCACGGCCGCCTCGGCCCGCGCCAGGTCGCAGAAGGGCTGGACATTGCGGCGCAGCGGTTCGCCGCGGTCGGGCACGGCGCCGGCCTGGGCGAACCACGCTTCG
>DAORNK010000338.1:0-5098 GCA_035440985.1 Rubrivivax sp.
CCAGATGCCAGGCCAGCAGGCCGCCGGCCCAGGCGCCGGCCACCAGCACGATGGCCTCCACGCCGACCGGCAGGCCCCGGCCGAACAGCGCCACGGCGCCAACGATGATCAGGGTCTGGTGCACGATGTACAGCGGAAACACCGCCTCGCTCAGCGGCGCGCGCCAGCGGTGGTCGCGGTTCAGATGGCGCCGTGCGAAACCGAAGGCGGCAACCAGGGCGCCCCACTGCTGGGCTGCGTACAGCGCACGCATCGGCAGGCGCACGACCTCGGGCACCTCGGGCCACGCGGCGAGATGGCCCGACGCGGCCACCAGAGCGAGCCACGCCGCGAAGGCCACACAAAGCGCCGGCCAGCGAAGCTGTTCCAGGCGTGCCAGCAGTACCGGCCTGCGCGCCAGCAGCACGCCGAAGGCGAACACGGCGCCATAGACCGCGTGGTTGTACCAGTCGTCGATCAGGGCATGGGTGTCGCCAAAGCGCGGCAGCAGAACCAGACGTGCCAGCGCCAGCATGGCCCAGGGCCAGAGCAGGAGCCGCCAGCCCGCCAGGCCGGCCGCGCCGTCCGCCCAGCGGTTGAGTCGATGGCGGGGCAGCAAGCGCCAGGCGGCCAGCAGGACAGCCGTGTAGGCCCAGAGATAGGGCAGGAACCAGAGATGGTTCCAGGTCGGCAGGCGCAGGCACTGGTCCTGGCGGCAGAAGCCGCTGTAGCCGCTGTAGTAAAGACGCAGGAAGTCCGCGTAGCCGCCGGCATGGCCCAGTTGCTGGCGCACCTCGAAGTAGGCCTGCGGCGGCACCACCACCACGACGCCCAGCAGCAACGGCAACAGCAAGCGTTTGCTGCGCTGACGCGCCAGGCCCGGCCGGCCCAGCACCAGCCCTGTTGCCAGGCCCGAGATCATGAACAGCAGGCTCATGCGCCAGGGGTTCAGCAAGCGCATCCAGGGCTCGAGCGCGGTGAGGGTGACCGGGCTCTTGATGTGAAAGGGCCAGCTCACGTAGAGCATGCCCACGTGGTAGAGCACCAGAAGGCAAAAGGCGATGATGCGCAGCCAGTCCAGGTACAGCTGGCGGGTCTGAGGAAGCGTGGAGGTCGTCATGCGGCTGAGGTGCAGGCTGCGCAGTTTCGCCCACGATGACCAGGCCGGGCCACATCCTCATCCCCACCGTGCATGGGACCCCGGAGCACGTCTGGCGCCAAAGCCACCCATCCTGGCGGGCCGCCCGCTAACATGGCCTCCTCCATACCCCGCCGGCCGCCATGAGCATCTACGAACTGCACCTGGACCGCAACGCCGCCAACTTTGCCGCCCTCTCGCCTGTGAGCTTCGTCGAGCGCAGCGCCGAAGTATTCGCCGACCTGCCCGCCGTGGTGCACGGTGCGCGACGCTACACCTGGGCGCAGACGCGCGACCGGGCTGCGCGGCTCGCCGCGGCCCTGCGCGCATTGGGTGCGGGCCGCGGCAGCACGGTGAGCGTGCTGCTGCCCAACACGCCCGAGATGGTGGAAGTGCACTACGCCGTGCCGGCGCTGAACGCCGTGCTGAACACGCTGAACACCAGGCTGGACGCAGCCCTGTTGGCCTGGCAGATCAACCACTGCGAGGCCGGCATCGTCATCACCGATCGAGAATTTGCGCCGGTGATGGGGCCGGCCCTTCGCGCGTTGCGCGAGCAATTCGGGCGCACGCCGGTGGTGATCGACGTTTGCGACAGCGAGTACACCGGCACCGGTGAACGGCTGGGCACGCATGAATACGAAGCCCTGCTCGCCTCACAGCCGCCGCTGGCCAGGCTGGAGGGCCCGGCCGACGAGTGGGATGCCATTGCGGTGAGCTACACCAGCGGCACCACGGGCGACCCCAAGGGCGTGGTCACCCACCACCGCGGTGCCTACCTCAATGCGGTGTGCAACGCGGCCACCTGGACGCTGCCGCACTTTCCGAAGTACTTGTGGACCTTGCCGATGTTCCACTGCAATGGCTGGTGCTTCCCGTGGACGGTGGCGATGCTCGGCGGCACGCATGTGTGTCTGCGCCGCGTGGAGGCCAAGGCCATCCTGGATGCGATGCGCGAACACGGCGTGGACCACTACTGCGCCGCACCCATCGTGCACAGCCTGATCTACAACGCGCCGCCCGAGCTTCGCGCCGGCATCACGCAGCAGGTGCGCGGCATGGTGGCCGGTGCCGCGCCGCCCGCGGCCATGATCGAAGGCATGGCGCAGATCGGCTTCGACATCACGCACGTCTATGGCCTGACCGAGGTCTACGGCCCGGCCAGCGTGGCCGTCAAGCGCGAGAGTTGGGCCGCCGAGAGCCTCTCCGAACAGACGCGCCTGAACGGCCGCCAGGGCGTGCGCTACATGCTGCAGGAAGGCATGACCGTGCTGGACCCGCAGACGATGGCGCCCACGCCCGCCGACGGCCAGACCCTGGGCGAGATCATGTTCCGCGGCAACATCGTGATGAAGGGTTACCTCAAGAACCCTGCGGCCACCGACAAGGCCTTCGAAGGCGGCTGGTTCCACACCGGTGATCTGGCCGTGATGGAGGGCGACCGCTATGTCAAGATCAAGGACCGCAGCAAGGACGTGATCATCAGCGGCGGCGAGAACATCAGCAGCATCGAAGTCGAAGACGCGCTGTACCGCCACCCCGCCGTGCTGGCCTGCGCCGTGGTGGCGCGGCCCGATGCCCGGTGGGGCGAAACGCCGCTGGCCTACGTCGAGCTCAAGGCCGGCGCCGCGGCCAGCGCCGACGAACTCGTGGCCCACTGCAAGGGCCTGCTGGCGGGGTACAAGGTGCCGCGAGAGATCCGTTTCGAGGCGATCCCCAAGACCAGCACCGGCAAGATCCAGAAGTTCCAGCTGCGTGAACGGGCGAAGTCCTCGTCCGCCATTGAATGAGGAGTGAACGACATGACGGAAGAAGCCCTGGTCCTGCAGCACCGTGACGAGCGCGGCGTGGTCACCCTCACGCTGAACCGCCCGCAGGCCTTCAACTCACTGAGCGAGGCGATGATCGATGCACTGCAGTCAACGCTGCACCACGTGGCCGAGGATGCGGCTGCGCGGGTGGTGGTGATTGCCGGCGCCGGCAAGGCCTTCTGTGCCGGGCACGACCTCAAGGAGATGCGGGCCCAGCCTTCGATGGGCTACTACGAACGCCTGTTCGAACGCTGCGGCCGCATGATGCTGGCCATCCAGCACCTGCCGCTGCCGGTGATCGCGCGCGTGCACGGCATTGCCACCGCGGCGGGTTGCCAGCTGGTGGCCATGTGCGATCTGGCCGTGGCCGCGCGCGAGGCACGCTTTGCCGTCAGCGGCGTCAACCTGGGGCTGTTCTGCAGCACACCCAGCGTGGCATTGAGCCGCAACCTGCCGCGCAAGCAGGCCTTCGAGATGCTGGTCACAGGCGACTTCATCAGCGCCGACGAAGCGCTGGCGCGCGGTCTGGTCAATCGCGTCGCGCCGGCAGCCGAGCTGGACGCTGCCGTGGAAGCGCTGGTGTCCCGCATTGTGGGCAAGCCGCGCGCCGCGCTGACGCTGGGCAAGCAACTGTTCTACCGGCAGCTCGAAACGGGTATCGCGTCGGCCTACCACGACGCGAGCCGCACGATGGCCTGCAACATGATGGATGAGTCGGCGTTGGAAGGCGTGCAGGCCTTCATCGACAAGCGTCCGCCGAACTGGTGAGCAGGCCGCCCATGATGCGCCGGTGCAGGGGCACGTCCTGCAGCAGGCTGCGGCGCAGCACCGGGTCGCCCAGGCGCTGTGCGCGGGCCGCCAGGCCGTCGCGCAGCGCCTGCAGCTGCACAGGGGCCCGGCGGTCGCCGAGTGCAGCCCGAACGCGGTAGCAGATCCAGCCCGCATAGACCCCAACCTCCGCGGCTACGGCGGGGGCCCCTTCAACCAGTGCGGCGTCGATGGTCTGCACGTCGGCGGCCGCGGAGGTCAGGTCACCGCGCCTGAGTGCGAGGCCGGCGCGTGCCGCCAGGCATTGCATGACCCAGGCGCGCTGCCCCATGCGCTCGAACCCCGCCCGCGCTGCTTCGTAATGCATCGCGGCTTCTTCGAGATGGTCGCGCCGGGCGGCGACGCGCCCACGCGCCCAGTGCACTCGCGATTGCATCGCCGGATCTTCGATGGCCAGGAACACGGCCTCGGCCTGGTCCAGGTCGGCCGCGGCGGCATGGGTGTCGCCCAGCGCGATGTGGCACAGGGCCCGGTTGTAGGACGCCATGCCGCCCAGCAGCGCAAAGCCGTTCTCCGCGCTCAGCCGCAGGCCGGCCTGCAGGTCTTCCATCGCCTCGTGCCAGCGCCCCACGCCCTGCAGCATCGCGCTGCGGCTGCCCAGCACCTGGGCGCGTTCGCGGCGCAGGCCCTGCCGGGCGGTCAGTTCGAGGATCTCGTTACCGATGGCCAGGCCCCGCTCGATCTGATCGCGCGCCTGGGCCAGCAGGAGCTGCATCGTGAGGCCCTGCGCGCGCAACGACGCGTTGAGGCGCTCGTCGATGCGACCGTCGGCGGTGATGCGGGCGGCTTCGAGCCCGGCGGCGGCGTGCTGTTCGGCGCCATCGAGATCGCCGCGGCAATACAGGCTCCAGGCCATCTGGCCGTGGGCGACGCTCACCGATTCGCAGGGTCCGGCGCGCTCGGCCAGCGCCAGAACACGCTGTGCCAGGTCCAGCGCGCCTTCGTCGTCGCCGCGCCGCGATTGCAGCAACGCCAGATTGCTCAGCGCGGAAACGATGGCGTGGGCGTCGTCCAGTTGCTCGGCCAGCCCCAGTTGCTCGCGGCAGGCCTGCTCCTGCAAGGCGCGATCCCCGGTCACGTCGGCCAGCGAGGACAGCTTGCCCAGCAGCAAGACCCGCACGCCGGCTTCAGCCGCGCCCGGGTTGGCCAGCGCACGTTGCAGATAGGTCAGCGCGGCGCTGTTGGCGAAGCGCTTCTGCGCTTCGGATGCGGCGCGGGAGAAGTAGCGCAGCGCCTGCTCGGCGTCGCCGGCCCGGTCGTAGTGCTCGGCGGTGATGGCCAGGTATTCGGCCGGCCGGTCGCCCACGCGTTCGGCCAGCCAGCGCGCCGCGGCGGCATGGCC
>DAORNK010000339.1:0-5083 GCA_035440985.1 Rubrivivax sp.
ACGACGGCATCCGGCTGACGCCGCAGCAGATCGCCCAGGCGGCGCAGGAGGAAGGCGTGCACCTGGTCGGCCTGTCCATCCTCTCCGGCAGCCACATGGAGCTGGTCGAATCGGTATTGCAGGAACTGCGCGCGCGCGATCTCGGCGACTTGCCGGTGATTGCCGGCGGCATCATTCCGCCGGCCGACGCCGACAAGCTGATCGCGCTGGGGCTGCGTGCCGTGTACACGCCCAAGGACTTCGATCTCAACGCGATCATGAGCGACATGATCGACGTCATCCGCGACAGCAACGGGCTGCAGCGCCTCGGACCGCAGGCGCTGCATTGAATGCCCCATGGCGCCGCGGCCTTTGCCGGATCCCGAATCCCTGGCGGCACGCATCCTGTGCCGCGAGCGGGCCGCGATCGCCAGCGGCCTGAACCTGCTGGACAACCAGCTCACCGAAGCGCGCGGCCGGGCGGTGCGCCTGCTGGCGCTGCTCGGCGGTGAACGGGCGCTGCACGACGGCCATCTGGTGGGCGTCACCGGGCCGCCGGGCGCCGGCAAGTCGTCACTCGTTTCGGCCCTGATCCGCACCTGGCGTGACACCGGAAAGACGGTGGGCGTGCTGGCGGTGGACCCGGCGAGCCGTCCCGAACGGGGGGGTGGTGCGCTCCTGGGTGACCGGATCCGCATCAAGACGTCCCAACAGGACGAGGGGCTCTTCATCCGCTCGCTGTCGAATCGCAACCAGCTGGGCGGCGTGTCCAGCGAAGTCTGGCCCATGAGCCGCTTGATGCTGGCGTGTTTTGATGTCGTGGTCATCGAAACCGTCGGCGTGGGCCAGACCGAGATCGACATCGCCGAAATCGCCGACACGGTCTGCTACGTCGCGCAGCCGGCCTCGGGCGACACGATCCAGTACCTGAAGTCGGGGATCATCGAGATCCCCGACGTGTTTGCCGTCAACAAGGCCGACCTGGGCGCGGCGGCGCGCAAGACGGCCGGCGAAATACGGCGCAGCGCACCGCGGCAGGACTGGCGCCAGGGCTGGGACTATCCGGTGTGCCTGGTCAGTGCGACGGCCGGCTCGGGCATCGCCGAGCTGCATCGGCACCTGCAGCGGCACCGGCAGTTCCTCGTCGAAGGTGACCTGCTGGCCGAAGGACGCACGCGTCACCAGTGCACCTGGGTCGTGCGCCTGCTGAAGGACGAATTCGGCAGCCTGGGTGTCGATCTCGCCGGCGGGCGGGCCGCCATCGAGCGTCAACTGCACAGCCGCCCGGCGCATCAGTTCGAGGCCTATGAACGACTGCGTGAACAACTGCTGGCCAGATTCCGGTCTGGCCATCCCCCGAATCGTTGAAGCGAAAAAAGGAGCATCGCGATGAGCAAGCAACTGTATGAGCTTGGGGAAATGCCCCCTCTGGGCGAGGTCCCGGAGAAGATGCACGCCTGGTTGATCCGCCCGGAGCGCTTTGGCAAGCCGCTGGAGGCGTTCCAGAAGGAGGTGGTGAACACGCCGCCGATTGCCGACGACGAAGTGCTGGTCCTGGTGAAGGCAGCGGGCATCAACTACAACAACGTCTGGGCAGCGCTGGGCATTCCGGTCAACGTGATCGCTGCGCGCAACAAGGCGGGCGAGCCCGAGCCCTTCCATATCGGCGGCAGTGATGCTTCCGGCATCGTCTACCGCACCGGCAAGGATGTCACCAACGTCAAGGTCGGCGACGAAGTCGTGATCCACTGCGGGCAATGGGACCGCAACTGCAAGTGGGTGAAGGGGGGCGGCGATCCGATGTACTCGCCGAGCTTCCGCATCTGGGGCTACGAGACCAACTGGGGCAGCTTCGCCCAGTTCACCAAGGTACAGGGCCAGCAGTGCATGCCAAAGCCCAAACACATGACCTGGGAAGAGGCCGCGGCCTATACGCTGGTGGCCGCCACCGCGTGGCGCATGCTGCACGGCTGGGGCGCCAACTCGGTCAAGAAGGGCGACGTGGCCCTGATCTGGGGTGGCGCGGGCGGGCTGGGCTCGATGGCGATCCAGATCGCCAAGGCGGTCGGCGCGACGCCGGTGGCCGTCGTCTCGGGGCAGGACAAGTTCGACTACTGCATGAAGCTCGGCGCCAAGGGCTGCATCAACCGCAACGATTTCGATCACTGGGGCATGCTGCCGCACTGGAAGGACAACGTCGGCTACGCCAAGTGGCTCAAGGGTGTGCGCGCCTTCGGCTCGAAGATCTGGGATGTGCTGGGCGAGCGGCGCGCGCCGAACATCGTCTTCGAGCATCCGGGCGAAACCACGATTCCGACCTCCATCTTCGTCTGCGAGACGGGCGGCATGGTCGTGGTCTGCGCCGGCACCACCGGCTACAACGCCACCGTCGATCTGCGCTACCTCTGGATGCGCCAGAAGCGCCTGCAGGGTTCGCACTTCGCGAACGATGTCCAGTCCAATCAGATGAACGCCCTGGCCTTGCGCGGCCAGCTGGATCCCTGCATGTCACGCGCCTTCGTCTACGATGAGCTGCCCCTGGCGCACCAGCTGATGCACGACAACAAGCATCCGCACGGCAATATGTCGGTGCTCATCGGCGCCACTGGATTCGGTCTCGGGGCCAGCGGGCAGCCGGCGGTGACAATCGTCCATCCAACACTGCCCAAGGACGATGTGCACACGTCGCCGGCACCGTATCCGATGTCGGTGCCGCTGCCCGGCGTTGCCGAGGGCGAGCCGATCGCCATCGCCGACGATGGCACCAAGGTGCGCGACCTGATGCACCGCGGCGTCTTCTCCTGCAAGCCGAACGACACGCTGGCCACCGTCGCCAGCATCATGGTCGACAAGGAGATCCATGCCGTGGTCGTGATGGAAGGCGGCCAGGCCGTCGGTGTCGTTTCGCAGACCGACCTGGTGCTGGCACGGCAAGGCCGCACGGCGGAGCAGGCACGCGTCATGCTGGCCAGAAACGTGATGACGCCGGGCTGCGCGACCTGCGACGCGGACATGCTGCTCAGCGACGCGGTCAGCCTGCTGACCGCGCGGCGCATGCATAGGCTGGTGGTGACCATCAAGGGCCAGGTGGCCGGTGTGATCTCGCTGACCGACGTGGTGCACAAGCTCATCGGCTAGCCGGCCGCCATGCGGGCCATCGTCTGCCACGAACTCACCGGACCAGAAGGGCTGCGGCTGGAAGAACGGCCGCCGCCGCATCCCGGCCCGCAGCAGGTGCTGCTGCGGGTCCACGCCTGCGGGGTCAACTTCGCCGACAGCCTGATCACCCGGGGGGAATACCAGCGGCAACCGCCGCTGCCGTTCATTCCGGGTTTCGAAGTCGCCGGCGAGGTGATCGGCCTCGGTCCTGAGGTGAGCGGGTTCGCGGTCGGCGATCGTGTCATCGCGGTCACTTCGCATGGAGGCTATGCCGAACAGGTGGCCGTCGATGCGGGACGATGTGTGCCGATGCCGGCTTCGATGTGCTGGACCGACGGCGCCGCGTTCCCCATCGTCTTCGGAACGTCGCATGTGGCCCTTTGCCACCGGGCGCACCTGCGGCAGGGCGAAACGCTGGTCGTGCACGGCGCGGCGGGCGGTGTCGGCCTGACCGCGGTGGCCATCGGGGCCCACCTGGGTGCGACGGTGATCGCCACCGCGAACGGCAGCGACAAGCTCGAGGTCGCGCGCCAGCACGGCGCGCACTTCGGGATCGACACCGGCTGCGAGGATGTGCGCGCGCGCATCAAGGCCTTGACCGCCGGCCGCGGGGCCGACGTCGTCTACGACCCGGTCGGTGGCGACCTGTTCACCGCGTCGCTGCGCAGCATCGCCTTCGAGGGACGCATCCTGGTCATCGGTTTCGCCAGCCGCACCGTACCCCAGATCCCGGCCAATCACCTGCTGGTCAAGAACGTGGACGTGATCGGCGTCAACTGGCCCGCGTACGCTGAGCTGAACCCCCAGGTGATGACGCAGAGCCTGCATGAACTGCTGCAATGGGCTCGGGCCGGCGCGATCCGGCCGCACGTGTCGTCGACCTACCCGCTGGAACGAACGGTGGATGGCATCCAGCAGGTCGTGGCGCGGCGATCGACAGGCAAGGTCGTGGTGGTTCTGGAGTGAGGGCCCGTGCCCGACGGCCCAGCGGCCGTTTCAGAAGACGTCCAGCGTGGGGAACCCCGGTCGGCCACTGATGCAGTCCCACAGCACGCAGGCCATGCCCAGGTCACCGGTCCAGAGTGTGTGGCGGCCCTGGCCGTGCACACGACGTTCCTGCTCCACCTGCAGGATGCCGTGCATCGCGAATGCCCGGGCCCGTGCCAGCCAGCGCTCGTCGCAGGTGCGGGCAAACAAGTGAAGCAGTGCGTGGGCGTTGCCGGCCGTGCCGTGGCAGAAGGCCACGCCCTTGGTCAGCGGGCCGGCGCGCCAGACCAGCTCACCGGCCTGCAGCAGCAACCGGTCCCAGGCCTCGGCGTCGGGCACGTTGCGAGGCAGCGGTGCAAGCCGGCAGACGATGCCCGCGGCGCCGTGGCAATCCTGTACCAGCGGCGGTTTGTTCTGGGGCGAAGGCGGGGGCACCCGGGGCCACCAGTTCGCGCAGTCGCCGTCGTGCAGTGCGGTCGCCTGCAGGAAGGCCAACGCACGCACGGCGAACCCTTCGCGCATGGCAGGGCCGATGAAGGCCGCGCCGCGCACTGCCGGGTAGACGTTGCCGGCGAAGCCATGGCCGGCGCCGATCAGCGTCTCGACACGGCCATAGAGGTTCTGCACCCAGGCCCAGGCGCCGCCGGCCGCCGCGATGGGCTCCATCTCGTCCCACAGCGCCTGCACCGCGTCCTGTACCAGCGCGGCCCAGCGCGCATCGCAGGTGTCTTCGGCCATCGCAATGGCTGCCAGCACGGTGCCTGGCGAGCCCCACAGGGCCTCCCGCACGGGGTTGCGGAGATTGCCCTGCACCACCTCGTAAAGGCGCTGTGCTGCGGCGGTGCTGCGCGTGAGCTTCCATTCCAGCAGCCGCAAGCCCGACTCGCCGATCAGGAACGACGCCGTGCCATGCCGGCTGTCCGCCAGCGCGGCGACCTGCTGCGCCGCCAGACCCGCC
>DAORNK010000340.1:0-5038 GCA_035440985.1 Rubrivivax sp.
CGAGTGGCTGCAGCCGCTGTTTGCCGGCGCATCGGGCGCAACCGGGCGCGCGGGCGATGCACCGCTGCGTCTGCTGGTCAGCGCTGGGCCGGCGGGCGCCGATGAACCATCGTCCGAAGCCTATGCGCTGGAGATCGACGCGCAACGCGGTGTCACGCTGCGAGGGGCGTCGGCGGCTGGCGTGATGATGGGACTGCAGTCGTTGCGTGCCTTGCTGCCGGTCACCCTGCCGCGGGGCACGCCACTGCTGCTGCCGGCCCTGAACCTGCGCGACGCACCGCGTTTCGAACATCGTGGCCTGCTGCTGGACGTGGCGCGCAACTTCCATCCCAAGGCCACGGTGCTGCGTCTGCTGGACCTGATGGCGCGCCTGAAGCTGAACAAGCTGCACTTGCACCTGACCGACGACGAAGGCTGGCGCCTGGCGATAGCGGGGCTGCCGGAACTGACCGAGTTCGGTGCGCGCCGCGGCCACAGTGCCGACCCCTGGCACCATCTGCCGCCCGCCTACGGCTCCGGGCCCGACGTGGGCAATCCCGATGGCAGCGGGCACTACAGCGCCGCCGACTACGTCGAGATCCTGCGCTTTGCCGCTGCGCGCCACATCGAAGTGATCCCCGAGATCGAAATGCCTGGACATGCCCGTGCGGCCGTCCAGGCGATGCAGGCGCGGGCACGCCGCCTCACGCAAGCCGGCTCACCCGATGCCACGCGCTATCTGCTCAGCGACCCGGCCGACCGCTCGCGCTACCTCTCGGCGCAGCTCTACAGCGACAACGTGATGGACCCCGGCCTGCCGTCGACCTATGCCTTCATCGAGCATGTCGTGCAGGCCCTGGTGGCGATGCACCGACAGGCCGGTGTGCCTCTGCGGCAATTGCATGTGGGCGCCGACGAAACCCCAGCCGGAGCCTGGTCGGCGTCACCGGCTTCGATGGCCCTGATCGAACGCCAGCGCCTGGCTGGACTGCCAGGCCTGTGGAACCACTTCTACGACCGTGTGGGCGAGATCCTGGCCCGCCAGGGACTTTCTGCCGGTGGTTGGGAAGAACTGGGCGCACGCCGCGAAAGGCCCGACGGCAGTGGCCCGCTGGTGCCCAATGAGCACTTCAGCGGCCGCGGCCACACCTTGTACGTCTGGAACAACCTCGACGAAGCCGAGGACCTGGCCTACCGGCTGGCGAATGCCGGCTACCGCGTGGTGCTGGCACCGGCCACCACGCTGTACCTGGACATGGCACACACGGCCACACCGGGCGAAGCAGGCGTCAACTGGGCAGCCTACAGCGATCTTCATCAGGTCTTCGACTACGTGCCGCTGAATGCCCTGGGCCGCACGCCCCTGCCGGCCCCGGTGCGCGCCGGCAGGGTCACGCTCAGTGACGCCGGCCGGCGCCGGGTGGCCGGCATCGAGGCCACGCTGTTCAGCGAGGTGATGCGTGGCCGCGAGCGCCTGGAGTACCTGCTGCTGCCGCGTCTGCTGGCCGTGGCCGAGCGCGCGTGGGTGGCAGACCCGGCCTGGGCCACCGAAGCCGATGCCGCCACCGCCGCACGTCTGCACCGGCAGGATTGGTCGCGCTTCGTCGGCCAGATCGGCCATCAGGTGCTGCCTGCGCTGATGCAGGCCATGCCCGACCTGAACCTGCGCATCCCGCCGCCGGGCCTGCGCCAGACCGGCGCTGCCGTACTGGCCAACGTGGCCTGGCCCGGCCTGACGGTGCACTACACGGCGGACGGCAGCGAACCAGGCTTTCAGAGCCCACGGGCCATGGGCCCGATTGCCGAGCGCGGGCTGATCCGCGCAGCGGCCTTCGACAGTCGTGGCCGGCGCAGCACGACCATGCAGGTGGACAACCGATGAAGGTGCCCGCCCTTTCGTTTTCCCACGGACCCGGATCGCCGGGCCAAGCTTGCTGACCCCCCAACCCTTGATCGAGAGGCAGGAGACCATGACACAAACCGATATTCGCAAACCCAGCAGCCGTCCGGGGCGGCATGTTCCTCCGGCGGCAAGCCGCCTGCAAGTCACGCCCGTGGCCGCGGCTGCGCTGCTGGTGCTGGGCGGCGGGTTGGCGCAAGCGCAGCAGACGTCGACGCCCGGCGTCACGGACACCGTGATCGTGACCGGTATTCGCAAGTCGATCGAGACCTCGGTGGCGACCAAGCGTGAATCGAACTCGATCGTGGAGGCGATCTCTGCCGAGGATCTGGGCAAGCTGCCGGACACCAGCATTGCCGAGTCGCTGGCGCGTCTGCCTGGCCTGACGGCCCAGCGTGTGGAGGGCCGCGACCAGGTCATCAGCATCCGGGGTCTGGCGCCCAAGTTCGGCGTGACCCTGCTCAACGGGCGCGAGATGGTCTCCACCGGCGACAACCGCTCGGTGGAGTACGACCAGTTCCCATCGGAACTGATGAACGCCGCCACCGTCTACAAGACGCCGGACGCCGCCCTCGGCGCGCAGGGTCTGGCCGGGACGGTGAACCTGCTGACCGTCCGACCGCTGGACACGCGGGGCCGGCAGGCCAACATCAATGTGCGGCTGGAGAAGAACAGCAACGGTGGCCTCGTCACGGGCGGAACCGGTGGCAACGGCAAGCGTCTGAGTCTGTCCTACGTGGATCAGTTCGCCGACAACACGATCGGCGTGGCCTTGGGCTACGCGCGCCTGGACAGCCCCAACCAGCAGAAGTACTTCAAGAGCTGGTGGTGGGGCAACACCGCTGTCTGGGGTGGCGGCTTCCCCGGTCTGGATGACAAGACCAGTTCGCTGCAGGGCTTCGACACCGGCGTGATCTCCACCAAGTCGGTGCGCGATGGCGTGATGGCGGTGCTGGAGTACAAGCCCAACAAGAACTTCCGCAGCCAGCTGGACCTGTACTACAGCAAGTTCGAACAGACCGCGCATGGCCGCGAACTGCAAAGCAACCTGGGACCCGAGAGCTGGGATGGTGCCGGCATTGGGGCACGCTACACCAACCCGGTCACCGAGGTCATCGGGGGTGACAAGGTGCTGGTCGGCGGCCGGGTGAGCAACGTCGATCCGTTCGTCCTGATGCGCTACAACCGGCGCAGCGACAAGGTCAGCGCGCTGGGCTGGAACAACGAACTCAAGTTCGGCGACTGGACCGCGGCGGCCGATGTCAGCCTGTCCAAGGCCAAGCGCGACGAGACGGTGGCCGAGCTGACCGCCAGTGCAACCCAGCTGGGTGGCTTCAACTTCCGCGCCGAACCCCGCGAGGGTTTTTCCAGCTTCACCCCTTCGCTGAACTACGGCAGCGCCTCGGTGGTGCAGCTGCGCGGCATCAGCGCCTGGGGCGACCTCAACGGCGAAGGCTCTGCCGGCTCGCTCTCGCCGATCAAGGTCGACGACGAGATGAAGGGCCTGCGCCTGTCGGTCAAGCGCAGCCTGGACGTGGGTCCGCTGGCTGGCGTGCAAGGCGGCCTGAACTATACGGACCGCAGCAAGGACACGGTGCGCACCCAGACCATCTACGCGCTGAAGAACGGCGTGGACTGCATCCGGGCCGGCGACACCTGTGCACCCATTCCGTCGGCGGTGCTGCAAAGCCCCACGGATCTCGGCTTCTCGGGCACCTCGTCCCTGATCAGCTTCAATGTGCCGGACGCGATGGCCAGCGGGGTCTACAACAGCGGCCCCGTGAACGTCAGCTCGGCGCCTGGCCGCATCTGGGGGGTGGGTGAAAAGATCACCACCCTGTACGGCAAGGCGGACCTGGACTTCAGCATCGGCGTTCCCGTGCGCGGCAACATCGGCCTGCAGGTCGTGCGGGCCCAGCAGGACTCCACCGGCGTGGCCTGGGACAGCGTCAAGTCGCAGGCGGTGCCGATGAGCTTCGGCAAGAGCTACACCGATACCCTGCCGAGCCTGAACCTGGCCGCCGAGATCACCAAGACCACCTATCTGCGCCTGGGCGCGGCCAAGGTGCTGGCGCGCCCCAACCTGGAAGACATGCGCTCTGGCTTCAGCGCCAGCGTGGCCACTTCCGGCGCGAGCCTGGGCAAGTGGAACGGCAGCGGTGGCAACCCGTTCCTGGAGCCGTGGCGTGCCAATGCCCTGGACGTTTCGATCGAACAGTACCTGGGCAAACGCAGCTACGTGTCGGCCGCCGTGTTCGAGAAGAAGCTGAAGAACTCCATCTACGTGGAGACCTTCGACTTCGACTTCACCGGCCTGCCCAACAGCACGGGTGTGACCCCGGTCAGCAACATCGGCACGCTGACGGCCCCGGTCAATGGAAAGGGCGGCAAGATCAAGGGCCTGGAGCTGGCGGCGGCGCTCGACGGTGGCCTGATCACGCCGGCATTGGACGGGCTGGGCATCATCGCGAGCTACTCCGATACCGACAGCAACCTGCCCGGCACCGCCAACAACGGACGGCGTTCGCCGGCCCGCTCGCTCGAAGGCCTGTCGGGCAAGGTCCACAGCCTGGTGGCCTACTACGAAAGGAATGGCTTCCAGGTGCGCTGGGCGCAGCGCTACCGTTCGGCGTTCGTGGCCTCGGTGCGGGGCGTGTGGATCGACAACTCGCTGGCGGCCATCGAGGCCGAACGCATCACCGACCTGCAGCTGGGTTACTCGTTCGAAAGCGGCGCGATGAAGGGTCTGTCGGTCCTGTTCCAGGTGAACAACCTCCACGACACGCCCTATCGCACCAGCCTGGCGGACGACAGCTCCACGTCGACCCCGCTGCGCATGATGCCGGAGCGCTACTACACCTACGGGCGCAAGTACCTGCTGGGGGTCAGCTACAAGCTGTAGCGGCGTGCCGCGGGCTTTCCGCGGTGCGGTCGGCGTTGGGCTGCACGAGAATGTCTGTCTCTCGTGCCCCGGCGCCGTTTTTCATGCTGGACCTCACTGCCCCGCGTCGCGTCGCCAGCCTGCTGGCGGCGATGGCCTGCGTGGCGGGGCTGTGGGGCGGCGTGGTGCAGGCGTCGACTTCCGAACTGCAGGTCCTGCACTGGTGGACATCGGCCAGCGAGCGGCGCGCCGCCGACCTGCTGGCCGCGCGGCTGGCG
>DAORNK010000341.1:0-5017 GCA_035440985.1 Rubrivivax sp.
CCAGGATCTGCAGCGGCGTGTCGGACAGGCCGGCGGCGCGCGCGTCGGGCAATGGTTGCACGGCTGCCGCCAGCGTGCCCGGCAGGCGCCGTTCCAGCGCCAGCCAGACCGGATTGCTGCGCAAGGCGTCCTGCCACTCGCCGGTGGGCGCGTTGCCCTCCGGCAGGGCCACGTCCAGAGGTCGATCCGGCACACCCACCAGGCCCGCGGCAACCAGTTCGTCCATTTCGGGGTGCCAGGGCCGGGCCGGCGTGGCGCTCATGGCGTTGCGGGCCAGATGCAGCGGCAGACCCGCCTGTTGCCACTGTCTGGCCTCTTGCTGGCGTGACCAGGCGCGCCACAGGGGATTCAGGGTTGCCGGCGTGCGCTGATGCAAGGTCAGGCGGCCCTCGGGCATCAACTGCCGATCGCGACCGGCCAGGAAGACTTCCACGCAGCTTGGTCCGCAGTTCCCCACAACGCGCGTGCGCCAGCCTTGGGCAGCCAGTTCGGCGGCCAGGCGCAAGGCTTCGGCGCGGTGGCCGTGGTCGAGCTGCAGTTCCAGCAGCTTGGGGCCCTGGTGGGGTCGCAGCAGGGCCGCGATGCGTTCCCCTTCGCCCAGGGCCAACCCTCCCTGTAAACGCCATGCACGGCCCTGGGGTAAGACACTCAGGCGAGCCGGCTCCAGCGCATCACGGCCCTGGACGTGCTGCCAGGCTTGCGGCGCGCGGGGCAGCGCCGTCAGCACCAGGGTGGCAGCCGTGAACACCAGCGCCACGGTCATCGTGACCAGAGCAGACCAGCGCCACAGCGGTGCATGGCCGGCTGCCGCATGGGCGGCGGCGGCGCGCCAGGTGCGCACGGTGCCCCAGGCCAGCAGGCCCACGGTGACAGGCCAGGCGATGAGCAACACTCCGCTGCCCGGCACCAGCGGGGCACCGTGCAGGGCCAACCAGGTGGCGGTGCCATCCAGCACGGTGTGGGCCAAAGTCCAAGGCAGCGCAAAGGCCAGCCAGAAGCTGCGTGTGAAGGAGACTGGGTCAGGCTCCCCGGTGGACCCGGATTTCGCGGCGCTCACTTGCCAATGACCTCTTCCATGCGCCGATCCTTGAGACTCACCTCATCGGGTTTGACGAGCAACTCGCGCACGTGCGGGGGTCTGTGCGGCGACGGGCCGGAAGCGGCAGCGGGGGTTGCGGGCATGACGCTGAGGGTGCCGCCGCTGACGGGCTGTTGATGGCTGCCTGTCGGGCACTCACCGTCGGTATACAGCACCTTCCCCTTGATCAGGCACTTGCGTGCCCGGCCGGCCGCATTTTCGGCGGGTGGGGTGTGCGAGGTGGTCTGCGAGACACCCGGCAGGTTCTTCATGATCGTCACACCGGGTCCATCGGTACCCAGGGCGCCTGCGCCGAAGAAGTGCAGCCATCCCCAGCCGGCCAGCAGACCGGCCACCGCGAGCGCCACGAGCCACTTCATCGTCATGCGGCTCTTGCGGAGCCGGTCCCTAGAATGCCCTGGATGAGTTTCGTCCACCTGCGCCTGCACACCGAATATTCTGTCGTCGATGGTACGCTGCGCATCGATGCTGCTGCGGCTGCGGCAAGGGCAGATGGCCAGGGGGCGCTGGCCATCAGCGACCTGAACAACCTGTTCGGCGCCGTCAAGTTCTACAGTGCCTGCCGCGGCAAGGGTGTCAAGCCCATCCTGGGCGCAGACGTGCTGCTTGAACCGGCAGCCGCCTTGCCGGGTGGTGACCGGCAGCCCAGCCGGCTGTTGCTGCTGGTGCAAAGCAACGCAGGCTACCTCAACCTGTGCGAACTACTGGCCCGCGCATGGGTCCACAACGCGCAGCACGCGCAGGCCTGGCTCAAGTGGGAATGGTTGCAGGAGCTCGGTGCCGGCCTGATCGCGCTGTCGGGCGCAGACGCGGGTGCGCTGGGCGCGGCGCTGCTGGCCGGCGACGCCGATCGGGCGCAGGCGATGGCCAGCCGGCTGGCAAGCCTGTTTCCGGGTCGCTTCTACATCGAACTGCAGCGCGCCGGCCTGCCGGGCAACGAGGAACACGTGCAGGCCGCCGTGGCTCTGGCCGCGCAGGCGCAGCTGCCGGTGGTGGCCACGCACCCGATCCAGTTCCTGCACCGCGACGACTTCGAGGCGCACGAGGCCCGTGTGTGCATCGCCGAGGGCGAGGCGCTGGCCAACCCGAGGCGCGTCAAGCGCTTCTCGCGCGAGCAGTACTTCAAGACCCAGGCCCAGATGGCGGCACTGTTTGCCGACCTGCCCTCGGCTCTGGTCAACACGGTGCAGATCGCGCGGCGCTGCAACCTGAGGCTGGTGCTGGGCAAGCCGCAGTTGCCGGACTTTCCCACGCCGCTGGTCGATGGCCGGCGCATGGCCCCCGACGACTACTTTCGCCAGGCCAGCCACGAGGGCCTGGAACGGCGGCTGGGCTCGCTCTATCCCGATGCGGCGCGGCGCGACAAGGAGCGCCCGCGTTATGTGGAGCGGCTGGAGTTCGAGCTGGCGACCATCATCAAGATGGGCTTTCCGGGCTATTTCCTGATCGTCTCGGACTTCATCGTCTGGGCCAAGGCCCACGGCTGCCCGGTGGGGCCTGGGCGCGGTTCCGGCGCCGGTTCGCTGGTGGCCTATGCTCTGTACATCACCGATCTGGACCCGCTGCAGTACGAGCTGCTCTTCGAGCGTTTCCTGAACCCGGAACGGGTGTCGATGCCGGACTTCGACATCGATTTCTGCCAGGCCAACCGCGACCGCGTCATCGAGTACGTGAAGGACAAGTACGGGCGCGACGCCGTGAGCCAGATCGCCACCTTCGGCACGATGGCCAGCAAGGCCGCGCTGCGCGACGTCGGCCGCGTGCTGGGCATGGGCTACGGCCATGTGGACAGCGTGGCCAAGCTGGTGCCGGGGCTGCCGGGCAAGACCTACACGCTGGCACCGGTGCCCGACGATCCGGACCCCGGCGTGATCTACGTACGCAAGGAGGTGCCTGAACTCGTGGCCCGCGAAGCCGCCGAAGAAGAGGTCGCGGCCTTGCTGGAACTGGCAACCCGGGTCGAGGGCATCGTGCGCAACGTCGGCATGCACGCCGGCGGGGTGCTGATCGCACCGGGCAAGATCACCGACTTCTGCCCGCTTTATCAGCAGCCCGGCAGCGATTCAGCGGTGAGCCAGTTCGACAAGGACGATGTGGAGGCCATCGGCCTGGTCAAGTTCGACTTCCTGGGCCTGGCCACGCTGACCATCCTGGAACTGGCCAAGGACTTCATCCGCGCCCGCCGGCCCGAGCGGGCCGGGTTCGCCTACGAGAACATCCCGCTGAACGACCCCAAGGTCTACAAGCTGTTCTCCGAGGGCCTGACCGAAGCGGTGTTCCAGTTCGAAAGCCGCGGCATGCAGGGCATGTTGCGCGAGGCGCGGCCCAGCCGCCTGGAAGACCTGATCGCACTGAACGCCATGTTCCGGCCCGGGCCGATGGAGAACATCCCGAGCTTTTGCGCGCGCAAGAACGGCAAGGAAGACATCGTCTACCCGCACGCGCTGCTGGCCCCGGTACTCGAGGAGACCTACGGCATCTTCGTCTATCAGGAACAGGTGATGCAGGCCGCGCAGGTGCTGGGCGGCTACAGCCTGGGTGGTGCCGACCTGCTGCGCCGGGCGATGGGCAAGAAGAAGGCCGAGGAGATGGCCAAGCACCGGGCCATCTTCCGCGAAGGTGCGGCGGCCAAGGCCATCAGCGCCGAGAAAGCCGACGAGATCTTCGACCTGATGGAGAAGTTCGCGGGTTATGGCTTCAACAAGAGCCATGCCGCCGCCTATTCGCTGCTGGCCTATCACACGGCCTGGATCAAGGTGCACTGCACGGCGGAGTTCTACGCCGCGAACATGACCGTCGAGTCGGACAACACCGACAAGCTCAAGGTGCTGCTGGCCGATGCCCGGCTGTTCGGCCTGCGCTTCGAGCCACCGGACATCAACGCGGGCATCTACCGTTTCGAGCCGATCAGCGAGACGGTGGTGCGCTATGGGCTGGGTGCCGTCAAGGGCACGGGGCAAGGTGCCATCGAAGCCATCGTGGCGGCGCGCGAAGGGCAGGGTGCACACGCCGGTGCCGGCGGCGGGCCGTTCCGCAGCATCTTCGACTTCTGTGCCCGCGTGGACCGCAAGGCGGTGAACAAGCGCGCGGTGGAGGCCCTGGTCAAGGCCGGTGCCTTCGACAGCCTGCACCCCGATCGTGCCAGCCTGCTGGCCAGCGTGGCACTGGCCTTCGACTGGGCAGACTCGCAGCAGGCCAACGCGCTGCAGGTGGGTCTCTTCGACCTCGGCGACACCCATGGCAGCAGCACCCAGGAGCCGGCCCTGGTGCACGTGCCACCGTGGGAAGTGCGCGAGCGACTGATGCAGGAGAAGACGGCGCTGGGCTTCTACCTTTCGGGGCACCTGTTCGACGCCTGGCGCGACGAAGTGCGGCGTTTCGCCCGCCTGCCGATCGAGGATCTGGTCGACAGCCGCGAGCCACAGTTGCTGGCCGGCATCGTGACCGACCCGCGCGTGGTCAACGGTGCGCGTGGGCGGGTGCTGATCTTCAAGCTGGACGATGGCAGCGAAGCCATCGAGGCCGTGGCCAACGAGGAGATGTTTGCCGAGCGCCGCGAACTGATGCTGGAGGACGCCCTGCTCATCGTGCAGGGCAAGGTGCAGCCCGATCGTTTCTCCGGCGGCCTGCGGCTGAACGTGGCGCAGGTGTGGGACCTCGCCGAAGCCCGCGCACGCTTTGGCCGCCATCTGGCGGTGGACCTCGGCGGGGGGCTGCCACCGGTGGGCGATGTGTTGCGCCTGTGGCCGCCTCGAGCGGTGGAGACCGAGCACGGCCAGATGCGTCAGGGCCTGCTGGTGCGGCTGCGCCTGCATCGCCAGGGCGCGACGGCCGATCTGGACCTGGGCGACGACGCACGCTTCTGGCCCAGCGACGAAGCGCTGGCGCGCTGGCGCAGCCTGGCCCACGGCGGCGCCC
>DAORNK010000342.1:0-4989 GCA_035440985.1 Rubrivivax sp.
GGTGGCGCGACGCGGCCATCCCGGGTGGAGCCGGGCAGGGCGTCGGCAAGGTCCTGCGCAGCCGCGTGCTGGCCGATGATGCGCCCGAGGTCGCGCAGATGATCGGCACGACGATTGCCGAATGGGCCAGCATCGGTGTGCTGCTCGAACTGGACGATGTGGCGACGGCGGGGCAGTGGGGTCAGGTGCTGTTTCCCACCGTGCACCAACTCGTGCGGCACCGCGACCACGTGGTCGCCGCACCCCTGGGGATCCACCGCGTGAACCTGCTGTTCGTCAACCGGCGCCTGTTCGACCGCCACCGTCTGGCGCCGCCGCGCAGCTGGGACGATTGGGTCGCCGCCGCGTCGGTGCTGCAGGCCGCGGGCGTGAAGCCTCTGGCCTTGAGCAGCGAACCCTGGCAGGTGGCCACTCTGTTCGAAGGCCTGGTGCTGGGCGTCGGCGGCCCGGCGCTCCACCGCGAGCTCTTCGTGCAACACGAGCCGCGTGCGGTGGCCGACCCGCGTGTCCTGGAAGCGCTGCAGCGCTTGCGCACGCTGAAGTCCTGGGCCTCGGCGCCCGTGGCGGAGAGGCCCTGGACGGCGGCACTGCAGCAGCTGCAGCGGGGAGAAGCCGCCATGATGGTGATGGGCGACTGGGCCAAGGGCGAGCTGTTGATGTCCGGTTGGGGCGTGGGTGATCAGTTCCTTTGCCTGCCGGTGCCGGGCAGCGCGGCATTCCACCTGTACAGCGTGGACAGCCTGACGATGTTCGCCAGGGACTACACGCGCAGTGCCGCGCAGCAGCGCATGGCCGCCTTGCTGATGCAACCGGCGCTGCAGGCCGACTACAACCGCATCAAGGGTTCGGTGTCGCCGCGTCGCGATGCCGACCCCGCCGCCATGGACGCCTGCGCGCGCGAATCGTGGCTGCTGTTTGCGCAGGGGGAATCGTTGCAGGCGCCCAGCCTCGTGCACCGGATGGCCACCGACGAATCCAGCAAGGATGCCATCGTGGCGGAGCTGCACCGCTTCTTCATGAATGACCAGATGCCACCCGCCGCCGTGCAGCGCCGGTTGGGGGCCATGTTCCGCGTGCTGCCGCAGCGCGCCGCGCGCGCCGCCGCGCGCTGATCCTCAGCAAGGACCGAGACGATGCCCCGCAAGATCCTGATCGTGGACGATGATCAGAAGACACGCCTGCTGCTCAAGTCGTACCTGGAGAAGAACCAGTACGAGGTGGTGCTGGCCCACAACGGCGACAGTTTCATGGCCGAGTTCCAGCGCCACGCCGACCAGATCTCGATGGTGATCCTGGACGTGATGCTGCCCGACACCGATGGCTTTGCGCTGTGCCGTGAGGTGCGCCAGCGCAGCAACATCGCCATCATCATGCTCACGGCGAGTTCCGACGAGACCGACCGCGTGGTCGGGTTGGAACTGGGTGCCGACGACTACATCGCCAAGCCCTACAGCCCGCGCGAGCTGCTGGCCCGCATCAAGGCCATCCTGCGACGCAGCGCCGGTGACGGCGCGGCGCCCGTGCGCTACTACCGTTTCGACGGCTTCACGCTGGACCTGGTGGAGCGCAAGGTGGTCGACCGTGAAGGCACGGAAGTCGCGCTCACGGGCCTGGATTTCCAGCTGCTCAAGTTCTTCGTCGAACATCCGGGCAAGGTGCTGGACCGTGATGCGCTGTGCGAGCAGACCCGTGGCCGCGATTCCGGCCCGTTCGACCGTTCGCTGGATGTGCAGATCAGCCGCCTGCGCATGCGGCTGAACGACGATGGCAAGCAACCACGCCTGATCAAGACCGTGCGCGGCACGGGCTACGTCTTCTCCGCCGAGGTCAGCGCCGCGCATGGCTGAGCCGCGCTGGCTGCCACGCTCGTTGCTGGGCCGGCTGACGCTGGTGCTGGTGGTAGGCGTATTGACGGCACAGCTGGCCGCCAACGCCATCTGGACCTGGCAGTTGCGCGCCAAGGCGGCGGTCGACACCGCGACGGCGGCGCAGCACCTGGGGCACAGCGCGGCCAACTCGCTGCGCTTCTTCCGCAGCGTGCCGGCCAACTACCGGCCGCTGGTCATCCAGCAGTTCCGCGACATGGGCGGGACACGCTTCTTCGTCAATGTGGCCAGTGCTCACGTGGCGGTGCAGGCGCTGGCGCCGCACGCACTGTCCGACAGTGCGCTGCAGATCGTGCGCGAGACGATCAAGGCCGATCTGCCCTTCCTGCATGACCTGCGCCTGGCCTTCGTCTGGCCCGACAGGCTCAGCGTGGCCGAAGGCGTGCAGCTGGCCGACCTGCCCGACAACTGGGTGCAGCACATCCTCATCACGCGGCCGGATCCGGCACCGGTGCTGGTCATCCAGGCCGAGCTGGAACCCGGCAACTGGCTGTTCCTGGCCTCGCTGATGCCCAACCCGTACTTCCTGCAGGCTGCCGACCCGCTGGGCTGGGACCGCCTGCTGCTGCAGGCGCTGCCTCTGGCCGCCGTGCTGGTGCTGCTGATCGTGCTGGTGCTGCGCTGGATCACGCGCCCGCTGGCAGCGCTGTCCGACGCCGCAGAGGCGTTCGGCCGGGATGAGCGCGTGCCTGAACTGCCGCAGTCCGGCAGCCGTGAGTTCGTCAACACCGCGCGCGCCTTTGCCGCGATGCGCCAGCGCATCCAGAAGTACCTGGAAGACCGCGAGCGGCTGTTCATCAGCATCTCGCACGACCTGCGCACGCCGATCACGCGGCTGAAGCTGCGGGCTGAGATGCTGGACGATGACGAGCAGCGCGCCGAGTTCGAAGAGGACCTCGATGAACTGGACATGATGGTCAAGGGTGCACTGCAGTGCGTGAAGGACACCGAGATCCACGAGAACACCGAGGATCTGCGCCTGGACACGCTGCTGGGCCGGATGGCGCGCGGTGCCGCCCTGGCCGGCAGGCAGGTGGACTACACGCCCAGCGGCCTGACTGTGCGCGCCAAGCCCCTGGCCCTCAAGCGCGCCATCGGCAACCTGCTGGACAACGCGCTGCACTATGGCCAACGCGCCGAACTGCAGGCGCGGCTGGAAGGCGGCGAGGTGATCATCGAGATCCGCGACCATGGCCCGGGCGTGCCGGCCGAGGCGCTGCACACCGTGTTCGAGCCGCATGTGCGGTTGGGCCACGGCCGCGAACAGAACGATGCCGGCCTGGGCCTGGGCCTGGGCATCGCGCGCAGCATCGTGCAGGCCCAGGGGGGCCAGTTGCGCCTGGACAATCATCCGCAGGGTGGACTCGTCGCGACCGTGCGCCTGCCGCAGCAGGCCACGCCTGTCCTGCCGTGATGAATTGCAAAGCTGCGTGAGTCTGTTTGTCGAAGCCTTGCAGGCGTGCAGGCGCCACCCAGCGCCAGGCCCACACAAAGCAAGATCGCGCGCGCGACGCATCGGGCCAATGGCCTGTGGAATCAAGGGCTTGGCGCGCGAAAGGCGGCTGGAGGGCCAGCACTGCGCGCTGCGGCCTGTCACGCGGCCCGCGGTGATAGGGTCGCGGGTGACGGGCTGCCGCGCCGCGTGGCCCTATCGTCGCCCACGCCACCCCAGATGCCCCCCCTGCCACAGCGCCAGATCACGATCGATGTCATGCGCGGCATGACGCTGGCGCTGATGATCGTCGTCAACATGTCGATCAGCGAGACGCAGTCCTACGCGCCGCTGTTGCATGCCAGCTGGCATGGGCTGACGCTGACGGATGTGGTCTTCCCCGGCTTCCTGTTCGTCGTGGGTGCGGCCCTGGCCTACACGCTGGACCGCTACCAGGCCTTGGGTGCTGCGGCGGTCTGGGCCAAGGTCGGTCGGCGCACGGCGCTGATCTTCCTGTGCGGCTTCCTGCTGTACTGGTTTCCCTTCTTCACGGTGGATCCGGCCGGCCACTGGCTGCTCAAGCCGCTGGCCGAAACGCGCATCCTGGGTGTGCTGCAACGCATCGCGCTGTGCTACGGCGCGGCGGCACTGATCGTGCACTTCTGGGGCCGGCGCGGTGCGTGGTGGTTCAGTGCGGTGGCGCTCCTGGCCTACGGCCTGGCGCTGGTGCTGTTCGGCGACGACACGCTCAAGGGCAATGCCGCCCTGCGGTTTGACCGCTGGCTGCTCGGCGAGTCCCATCTCTACAAGGGCGAGAGCATTCCCTTCGACCCCGAAGGTGCGCTGGGCACCTTGCCCGCCATCGTCAACGTGCTGGCCGGCTACCTGGGTGCATCCACGCTGCGTCGCCTGGGTGCGGGCCATGCCGCCGTGGCGCGCCTGCTGGTGGCCGCTGCCGTGGTCATCGTCGTGGGCCTGGCCTGGCACGGCGTGCAGCCCATGAACAAGAAGCTGTGGACGCCCGCCTATGTGCTGGTCAGCAGCGGCATCGCGCTGGCGGTGCTGGCGATACTGGTGGATGTGATCGACTTGCGTGGCTGGCGCGGCTGGACCTATTTCTTCGAGGTCTTCGGGCGCAACACCCTGTTCATCTATCTGCTGGCCGAAGTGGCGATGGCCGTGTTGTGGATCAGCCAGGTGGGCCAGCGCTCCACCATGATGTGGCTGTACGAAAGCTGGTTCCGGCCCTGGGCGGGCGAGAAACCGGGCTCCCTGGTGATGGCGCTGCTGTTCATGCTGGCGTGCTGGTTGGTGGGCTGGCGCATGGATAGCCGTGGCCTGTACGTGAGGTTGTGATGGACATGGGATTCGACTACCTGGTGGGCATCGACGGCGGTGGCAGCGGCACGCGCGTGCGCCTGGCGCGGCCTGATGGCGCGCTCATCGGCTTCGGCAGCGCCGGGCCTTCGGCCCTGGTCGGCGGAGCCGAGACAGCCTGGCGTGCGATGAAGAGTGCGCTGGCCGCCGCCTTCCTGGCCGCCGGCGTGCTGCCGCCGCCTTCGCGCCGCCTCGTGGTCTGTCTGGGCGTGGCCGGCGCCACACACGCGCCCTGGGTCGAAGCATTGCGCCAGAGCGTGCCCGAGTTCCACCGGTTCTTCGTCGAGAGCGATG
>DAORNK010000343.1:0-2099 GCA_035440985.1 Rubrivivax sp.
ATGGACGTGATCTACAGCGAGATCGAGCGGTTACAGGATCTGGTCGGCGACCTGGCAGCCGATCGTCTCGAAAAAGTCCGCATGTTCGTTGACCAGGTCCGTGCGGCCGAGCAGCACCACGCTCAGGTCCTGCGGCACGCGCCAGCCCTTTTCCTGCAGCAGCCGGCGCAGCAGCGCGCCGTCTTCGATGCCCCAGGCGACCAGGGCCGAAAACGGCAGTCGCCCTCCCGCATCACAGCGGGCCTTGAGCTGATCCACCAGGGCAAGCTCATAGCCTTCGTCAGGCAACTGCGGCAGCCGAACGGTGTGCAGCTCGCAGCCCGGCAGGCAGGCCCGCAGCTCCTCGAACCGCCGCCAACCCAGCTCGAGCGCAAGAAACGCATGCGTGGTGGTCGCAAACGCCAGCCGGCGGTGGCCCTGCTGCACCAGGGCCTGCACGGCCTGCGCCAGCGGCTGCCCCCATTCCATGCCTACCGCATCTACGTCGGTGCCGACCAGCGCCGCACCGTCAACCGCCAGCACCGCACTCTTTTCGCGCATCGCGGCCAGTAACTCGACGGGAATGGTCTTGAAGGTCGACTGCACGACGCAGGCGTCGAAGCGCGGCAGGCCCTTCAGGATGGTGCGTGCGTGTGAAGGATCGGTGTAGGTGACCTCCAGCACGTGATGCCCGTCGGCCTCGAAACAGCGGCGCAGCCCGTCGGCCAGGACGCGCCCGCGCCGGATGCTGATGTTCCGGCGCAGCAGCAGGATAGACCGCACGGCCGGCACAGGCGCGCCGGCCGCATGGCGCGGGCGGGAAGCCCCGGCCTGCCCCGGCGTCTGGAAAAAGGTGCCGCGCCCGACCTGCGATGCCACCAGGCCCTTGCGCTTGAGGTTGTCCAGCGCGCGCTGCACCACCACCTGCGACACGCCGAAGCGCCGCATCAGCTCGCGGATGGGCGGCAGCCGGTCTCCGGTCTGCGCGTCGCGCGAAGCCTGCTCCAGGTACTGCTCAAGTGCAACGGGCACGTACTGCATCTCACAACCATACAACACATCCGATGCACGCTGCCTATTGTTGAGGATGGCGCTGCTGCGGCCGGGCGCGGCCTGATGCGCCGCTGCCGGACCAACGCCTGAGCAGCAGCGCATTGCTGACCACGGTAACGCTGCTCATCGCCATCGCCGCACCGGCCACCACCGGGCTCAGCAGGCCCGCGGCCGCGAGTGGAATGCCTACCGCGTTGAAGATGAAGGCCCAGAACAGGTTCTGGCGGATCTTGGCGTGCGTGCGGCGGCTGATGTCCAGCGCATCGGCGACCAAGGTCGGGTCGCCACGCATCAGCGTGATGCCGGCCGCGCTCATCGCCACGTCGGTGCCGCCGCCCATCGCCATGCCCACATCGGCCGCTGCCAGGGCCGGGGCGTCGTTGATGCCGTCGCCGACCATCGCCACGTGACGATGGGCAGGCAAACCCGCCTTGAGTTCGCTGACGATGCGCGCCTTGTCGGCCGGCAGCACTTCGGCGTGCACCGTGTCGATGCCCACCGCCTGGGCCAGGGCCGCCGCACTGCCGGCGTTGTCGCCGGTCAGCAGGACCGACCGCACACCCAAGGCGGCGAGCTGGCGCACCGCCTGCGGTGCATGGGGCTTGGCCGTGTCGGCAAAGGCCAGCAGGCCCAGCAGGCGGGGTGGGTCCTGCACCGAAGCGAGGCCGGACACCGTGTGGCCGCTGGCCTGCCAACGCCGCAGCTCGGCCTCCCAGGGGCCCAGGTCCACGCCCGATTCCTGCATCCAGCGCAGGCTGCCCTGGCGCAGCGGCAGGCCTTCGACATCGCCGGCCACGCCACGGCCACCCACCGCGCGCACATCGGTGGCCACGGGCAGCACCAGACCTTCATCGGTGGCCACCTGCACGACGGCGCGCCCCAGCGGGTGGCTGCTGCCGGCCTGCAGCGCGGCGGCTGCCCTCAGCAACGCTGCGCGGTCGCCCTCGGCAGCCAGCACCTGCACGAGTTGCGGCCGGCCCAACGTCAGCGTGCCGGTCTTGTCCCAGGCCACGACGCCCACCGCGTGCGCCACTTCCAGCGCTTCGGCGTCCTTGATCAGGATGCCG
>DAORNK010000343.1:2140-4977 GCA_035440985.1 Rubrivivax sp.
GCCCAGCGCGCAGGGGCAGGCGATGACCAGCACGGACACGGCGTTGATCACCGCCACCGACCAGCCCGCGCCAGCCAGACCCCAGCCCAGCAGAGTGGCCAGGGCCACGGCCAGCACGGCCGGCACGAAGACCGCGCTGACACGGTCCACCAGGCGCTGGATGGGCGCCTTGCGCGCCTGGGCCGATTCCACCAGCCGCACGATGCGCGCCAGGGCGCTCTCGGCACCGACGGCGGTGGTGCGTAACAGCAGCAGGCCATCGCCGTTGACGGCGCCCCCGGTGACGGCATCGCCCGGGCCGCGCGCCACCGGCAGGCTCTCGCCGGTGACCAGCGACTCGTCGACGTCGCTGCGGCCCTCGACGACCACTCCATCCACCGCGATGCGTTCGCCTGAGCGCACCACCACCAGGTCACCCACCACGACCTGCTCCAGCGGCACGTCCACATCGCCGGCGGGGCTGCGCACACGCGCCTTGTCGGGGCGCAGGGCGTTGAGGGCGCGAATGGCCGCCGTGGTCTGGCGGCGCGCCCGCGCCTCGAGCCACTTGCCCAGCAGCACCAGCGTGATGACGACGGCCGAGCTTTCGAAGTACAGGCCATGGCCGGCGCCGTCGGCCCACAACGTGTAGACGCTCAGCCCGAAGGCTGCACTGGTGCCCAGCGCCACCAGCAGGTCCATGTTGCCGGCGCCCGCCCGCACTGCGGCCCAGCCCGCCTTGTAGAACCGGGCGCCCAGCCAGAACTGCACCGGCGCCGCCAGCGCCAGCTGCCACAGACCGTCGAGCATGGCATGGCGGCCCCACAACATGGCCAGCATGGGCAGGGCCAGCGGGGCCGACAGCAACGCGGCCAGCAGGACCCGGCGTCCATCGCTCAGCCAGGGCTGCTGCCGGGCCTGGGCTGCCTGCGGCGCCGCCACGCCATAGCCGGCACGTGTGACCGCCGCCACCAGGGGCGCCGCATCGGCGCCTTCGCCGGCCAGCGTGACGGAGGCCTTCTCGGTGGCCAGGTTGACGTTGGCTTCCAGCACGCCAGGCACCTGACGCAGCGCCTTCTCGACGCGCGCCACGCAGGAGGCGCAGCTCATCTCGCTGATCGGCAGCTGCAGCTCGGTCGTGGCCAGCCCGTACCCGCCCCGTTCCAACGCTTGCTTGAGCGCCAGGGGGTCGAAGCCGGCGGAGGTCTGCAGATGCAGCGTCTCGGTGGCCAGGTTGACGTCGGCCTGCTGCACACCGGACACCGCACGCGCGAGCTTCTCCACCCGCGCCACGCAGGAAGCGCAGCTCATCCCCTGAACCGGCAGGCTCCAGGCGCGGGCCTGCGGGGCGGTTCCTGACGAGGCAGCGGGGGCGTTTTGCAGGAAGGTGTGCATGCAGTGCGACAGACAAAGGCCGATTGGACCACCAGTGGCGATGCACCGCTGTCAGCCCGACCGGGCCCGAGCTGGTGCAGACTTCGGTCTTCGCCACCTTGCACCTGCCAGCATGCTCACCTTCCAGATTCCCAACATGACCTGCGGCCACTGCGTACGTGCCGTCACCCAGGCCGTCCAGGTGGCCGACCCGGCCGCCACCGTGCAGGCCGATCTGGCCACCCACCAGGTCCGGGTGGATACCACCGCCGGCCGCGAGGCCGTGGTCGCGCAGCTGGTGCAGGCCGGCTACCTGCCAGCCTGAGCGCCGGCCGGCCCGCAAGACCGATGACATCAACACCCCTGGAAACACTGGGACGCTACCGGCTGGTGCGCATCCTGGGGCGCGGTGCCATGGGTGTGGTCTACGAAGCGCAGGACGAGCGCCTGGGCCGCACGGTGGCCATCAAGACCGTGCTGCGCAACCATCTGGACAACGAGACCACGGCGCAGGACTACGCCGCCCGCTTCGTGCGCGAAGCCCAGGCGGCGGCCCGGCTGTCACACCCGAACATCGTCACGGTCTACGATTTCGGCGAACACGATGACCTGTCGTACATCGTGATGGAGTTCGTCAGCGGGCGCGAGCTGGCCGAGCTCTTCCGCAGCGGGCACCGCTTCACGCTGCCGCAGGCGCTTCAGATCATGGCCGAGCTGCTGGACGCACTGGCCTACGCGCATGCCCAGGGCGTGGTGCACCGCGATGTCAAGCCGGCCAACGTGCTGGTGGATCAGGCGGGCCATGTCAAGCTGGCCGACTTCGGCGTCGCCCGCATCAGCAGCGGGGGGCAGGACCGAACCATGCCCGGCACGATGGTGGGCACGCCCAGCTACATGTCGCCCGAGCAGATCCTGGGCCAGCCGGTGGGCTCGCGCACCGACATCTTCGCCGCCGGCGTCGTGCTCTACCAGTTCCTCACCGGCCGCCAGCCCTTCGAAGGCCAAGGCATGTTCGACGTGCAGCGCCGTATCCTGCAGGAGGAGCCCACCCCACCGTCCCGGGTCTTTGCAGGGCTGCCGCCGGTGCTGGACGGCATCGTCCTGCGGGCGTTGGCCAAACAGCCCGAAAACCGTTACGAAACCGCGGCCGCCTTTGCCCAGGATCTGCGCCTGCTGGCCGCCGACTACCTGCCGGCACCGGGGCTGCCGGCCACGGCTGCCCCGGCCGGCCAGACAGGCAGCATCACCGTCGATCTGCAGCTGGACATCCCTTCGCCCCCGGCGGTTGCCTCGCCGGCACCACAGTCCTGGGTCTCGCCCCAGACGGCAGGTCAGCCGGCACCAGCAGCCGCGGCCCCGCGGCGCGCCCTCTGGCCTTATGGCCTGGCGCTGGGCCTGATCGTTGCGGCAGCGGCCTGGTGGTGGCTGCAGTCGCCGGCTGCCCCACCCCCGGGGGCGACCGTTCCACCGCCTGCCGTGAGCGA
>DAORNK010000344.1:0-4963 GCA_035440985.1 Rubrivivax sp.
CTGGCAGGCCACGCCGCCCGCGGTTCGTGGAAACCACAGCGGGGAGCCCTGTGGCCCGTCTCTAGAATGCCCCGGGCCAGGCTGGCAGTGGAGACCGGGATTGAAGATCAAGAGCGAGAAGGACTTCTGGTCCGGGTGGATGTTCATCATCATCGGTGCGGCGTTCGCCTGGGGTGCCACGAACTACAGCTTCGGCAGTTCGGCCCGGCCGGGCCCGGCCTACTTTCCGTTTGGCCTGGGCGTGCTGATGGCCGTGCTGGGCGGCGTGGTGCTCTTCAAGGCCATGACCTTCGAGGTCGAAGGCGGCGACAGGATCGGCCCCTGGGCCTGGAAGCCGATCATCATGATCACCGGCACGGTGGCGGTCTTCGGCTGGGTGCTGCCCCACATCGGGCTGATCTGCGCGCTGCCCATCCTGGTGATCCTGGCAGCGCTGGCCGGCGACGAGTTCCACTGGAAGGACGCGCTGGTCAATTCGGTGATCCTCACCATCGGCAGCTGGTTGATCTTCATCGTCGGGCTGAAGCTGACGATCCCGCTTTGGCCGGCCTTCTTGGCCCGCTGAGGAGCCGCGATGGAACTGCTGCAGAACCTCGCGCTGGGTTTCGGCGTCGCCTTCACCTGGATCAACCTGGCCTACGCCTTCGGCGGCGCCGTGCTGGGTACGCTGATCGGCGTGCTCCCGGGCCTGGGCCCGGTGGCCACGATCGCCATGCTGCTGCCCAGCATCTATGCGCTGGATGCGACGCCGGCGCTGATCATGCTGGCCGGCATCTACTACGGCGCGCAGTACGGCGGCAGCACCACCGCGATCCTGATCAACGTGCCGGGCGAAAGCAGTTCGGTGGTCACGGCCATCGACGGCTACCAGATGGCCCGCAAGGGCCGCGCCGGCGCCGCGCTGGCCGCGGCCGGCCTGGGCAGCTTCTTTGCCGGCTGCGTGGGCACCATCATCATCGCCGCCTTTGCGCCGCCGCTGACGGAACTGGCCTTCAAGTTCGGCCCGGCCGAATACTTCAGCCTGATGGTGGTCGGCCTGATCGGTGCCGTCGTGCTGGCCTCGGGTTCGCTGATCAAGGCCATCGCGATGATCATCCTGGGGTTGTTGCTGGGGCAGATCAACACCGACGTCATCTCCGGCGTGCCACGCTACAGCTTCGACATCCCGGAACTGACCGACGGCATCGGCTTCGTGGCCATTGCGATGGGCGTGTTCGGTTTCGGCGAGATCATCACCAACCTCAGCCGGCCGGCTGAGCACCGGGAGGTCTTCACGAAGGACGTCAAGGGCCTGTGGCCGACGAAGGAAGACTTCAAGAACGCGTGGCCCGCGGTGCTGCGCGGCACCAGCCTGGGCTCCATCCTGGGCGTGCTGCCGGGCGGCGGCGCGCTGCTGGCATCGTTCGCGGCCTACACGGTCGAGAAGAAGATGCGCATGGGCCCGCAGGAGGTGCCCTTCGGCCAGGGCAACATCCGCGGCGTGGCCGGCCCCGAGAGTGCCAACAACGCCGGCGCGCAGACCTCGTTCATCCCCATGCTGACCCTGGGCATACCGCCCAACGCGGTGATGGCCCTGATGGTGGGCGCGATGACGATCAAGGGCATCCAGCCCGGCCCGCAGGTGATGACCAGCAATCCCGAGCTCTTCTGGGGCCTGATCGCCAGCATGTGGGTGGGCAATCTGATGCTCGTGGTGCTGAACCTGCCGCTCATCGGCATCTGGATCAAGCTGCTAACGGTGCCCTACCGCTTCCTGTTCCCGGCCATCATGGTGTTCTGCTCGATCGGCCTGTATACGCTGAACAACAACGCCTTCGACGTCTACATGGGTGCGCTGTTCTCGGTCGTGGGCTACGTCTTCTACAAGCTGGGCTGCGAGCCGGCGCCGCTGCTGCTGGGCTTCATTCTGGGGCCGATGATGGAAGAAAACCTGCGCCGGGCACTGCTGCTGAGCCGGGGCGACTGGACGACCTTCATGACTCGGCCGCTGTCGGCAGGGCTGCTGACCGTCGCGGCCCTGATGCTCGTGGTGGTGATGCTGCCGGCCATCGGCAGCAAGCGCGACGCGGCCTTCAAGGAAGGGGATTGAAGGCGGATCTGGGCTAGGCTAGGGGCATGCCCGCACCCGCCGCTCTGGCCCCCCTCAAGGAACCGGTCTTCCGCGGCCTGTGGCTGGCCTGGCTGGCAGCCAACCTGACGATGTGGATGAACGACGTGGCCGCCGCCTGGCTGATGACCACGTTGACCACCAGCCCCGTGATGGTGGCCCTGGTGCAGACGGCGTCCACCCTGCCGGTCTTCCTGCTGGGCCTGCCCAGCGGCGCCCTGGCCGACATCCTGGATCGGCGCCGCTATTTCGCCGCCACGCAGTTGTGGGTGTCGGTCAATGCGCTGGTGCTGGCGGCGCTGTCGCTGGCCGGCCTGCTGACGGCACCGGTGCTGCTGGCATTGACCTTCAGCAACGGCATCGGCCTGGCGATGCGCTGGCCGGTGTTCGCCGCCATCGTGCCGCAGATCGTCGGCCGCAAGGAACTGCCCGCGGCCCTGGCGCTCAACGGCGTCGCCATGAACCTCTCCCGCGTGGTCGGACCGGTGCTTGCCGGCGCCTTGCTGGCGGCCTTCAGCCCGGCTGCGGTCTTCGTGCTCAACACCGTGCTGGCGGCTGGGGCCTTCGTGCTGGTGCTGCGCTGGAAGAACGCCCCGCGTGTCAGCGCCTTGCCGGGCGAGCGCTTCGTCGGTGCGATGCGCGTCGGGCTCAACTACGCGATGCAGTCGCCGCGTCTGAAGGTGATCCTGCTGCGCATCTTCCTGTTCTTCCTGCAGAGCACCGCACTCGTGTCGCTGCTGCCGCTGGTGGCCCGCGGCCTGCATGGCGGCGGCGCCGGCACCTTCACGGTGATGCTGTCCTGCCTGGGTGGCGGGGCCGTCGTGGCGGCCTTGTTCTTTCCCCGCTGGCGTGCCCGCTACGGGCGGGACCAGTTCGTGCTGATCGGCACCCTGGTGCATGCGGCGTTGTCCACCCTGATCGTGCTGGTGCCGGAGATCTGGGTGGCGTTGCCGGCCATGGTCATGCTGGGCATGGCCTGGATCTCGGTGGCCAACACGCTGACCGTGTCAGCCCAGGTGGCAATGCCCGACTGGGTGCGGGCGCGGGGCATGTCCATCTACCAGATGGCCTTGATGGGCGGCGCCGCGGCCGGTTCCCTGGTCTGGGGCCAGGTGGCGGAGTGGGCCAGCGTGCGCACGGCGGTGCTGGCCGCCGCGGGCTTTGGTGCGCTGGTCGTGCTGATGACGCGGCGGCTGTCGGTGCAGGGTGATGCCGAACTCGACTTCAGCCCGGCACCCATAGGCAGCGTGGCCGAACCGGCCGTGCAGCCCGCGCCCGAAGAGGGGCCGGTGATGGTGACGCTGGAATACCAGATCGACCCGGCGCGGGCCATCGCCTTCACCGAAGTGATGCAGCGCACGCGGCGCGCCCGTTTGCGCCAAGGCGCCCTGTCCTGGGGCCTGTTCCGCGATGTCAGCGTGCCGGGCCGCTACGTCGAGTACTTCGTCGACGAGAACTGGCTCGAACACCAGCGCCGGCTGGAGCGTTTCACGGCCTTCGACGCCGGGTTGCGCGAACAGCGGCTGGCCTTTCACGTCGGGGCCGAGCCGCCCGTGCTGCGCCGCTATGTGGCCGACGCCCATCTCGAGAAACCCGACCTGCACCTGTGACACCCTCGGTCGCCGACGAGACGGCAGGTCGGCACGCGGCGCGCGGCGCGCGCCGCTGGCGGCGCACGGCAGAATCGCCCCCTCGACTCCGCCCCCTGCTGCCCGATGAGCCCTCCCTTCAACTGGAATGCCGGCTACGCCAGTCAGCGCGCGCCGGTGTTTGCCCGCAATGTGGTGGCCACTTCGCACCCGCTGGCCGCACAGACCGGCCTGCGCATGCTGCTGCGCGGCGGCAATGCGGTGGACGCCGCCATCGCCACCGCCGCCGTGATGACCATCGTCGAGCCCTGCAGCAACGGCCTGGGGTCCGACGCCTTCTGCATCGTCTGGGACGGCAGGCAACTGCAGGGCCTGAACGCCAGCGGCTGCGCACCGGCGGGCTGGACGCCCGAATACTTCGCCGGCAAGTACGGCCCTGGCGCCACGACGCCGCCCAAGCGCGGCTGGGACTCGGTCACCGTGCCCGGCGCGGTGGCGGGCTGGGTGGCCCTGCACGGGCGTTACGGCCGCCTGCCCTTTGCCGACCTGCTGGCACCGGCCATCGAGATCGCCGAGCGGGGTTATGCAGTGCCGGCGATCGTTCAGCACAAGTGGCGCAATGCCGCCAGCCTGCCCGAGATCACGGCGCAGCCCGGTTTTGCCGAAGCCTTCCTGCCCAACGGCCGCGCCCCCGAGGTCGGCGAGCGGTTCGCCTTTCCCGCGGCGGCGCGTACGTTGCGCCTGATCGCGCTGACCACGGGTAAGGCCTTCTACGGCGGCGAGATCGCGGCTGCCGCCGAAGCCCATGCACGCGCCCATGGCGGCCAGATGCGCGCAAGGGACTTTGCCAACTACCGCCCCGAGTGGGTCACGCCCATCGCGTGCGACTACCGCGGCCACACCCTGCACGAAATCCCGCCCAACGGGCAGGGCATCGCGGCATTGATGGCGCTGGGCATCCTGGACCACTTTGACCTGGCCAGCCTGCCCGTGGACGGCACGGCCAGCCAGCACCTGCAGATCGAGGCCATGAAGCTGGCCTTCGCCGATGCCTACCGCTACGTGGCCGAGCCGCGTTGCATGCGGCTGACCCCGGCGCAGATGCTGGACGGCGCCTACCTGGCCCGCCGTGCGGCCTTGATCGACCCGAAGCGCGCGCAGGACTTCGGGCCGGGCCGTGGCCCGCAGGGCGGCACGATCTACCTCACCGCGGCCGACGAGCGCGGCATGATGGTCAGCTTCATCCAGAGCAACTACATGGGCTTCG
>DAORNK010000345.1:0-4962 GCA_035440985.1 Rubrivivax sp.
CAAGCCGGGCCCGCGCCTGGCCACCGGGTTCGCCAAGTTCGGGCCTGATCTCGGTGACCGCCACGCGCTGCAATTCGGCGCCTGGTACGCACGGTCCAGCCAGTTGCAGGAAGTGCACGACCACTCGGGCGAGAACCCCGGCGTGGCCTGCGGCGACCCCGGCGGCATCTGCGTCAATGCACTCGACGGCAAGGGCAATGCCTGGGGCCTGGAGACCGTCTACAAGTTCGACGCCGGCCGCTTTGGCGGGCAGGGCGACCTCAAGCTGGTGGCCGAGTACCTGCGCATGAACAAGAAGCTCGACATCGCGTTCTACGAGGGTGGCGACGCGCTGCTGGGCCAGAAGCTGCGTTACGCGCAGGATGGCGTGGTGGTGCAGGCAAGCTACGGCTTCCTGCCGCACTGGCAGGCCGGCCTGCGTTACGACGCCACGGGCATGACCAACCGCTTCGTCGGCTTCGGCAACACCACCGACCGCAACAAGTCCGATCGCTGGACCTTCGCGCTGACCCACCAGATCGATCATTTCTCGATGTTCCGCCTGCAGGTGGCCAAGGCCAACCTGTGGGTCGAAGGCGTGAAGGAGCGGCCGACCCAGTTGTTCCTGCAGTACCAGATGAGCCTGGGCGCACATGGCGCGCATGCGTTCTGAGCGAATGGCGATGAAGCACCTGCTGAGCCTGTTGGCCTGGCTGGCGGCCCTGCCCGCCTGGGCCGCGGAACCACTGCGCGTGGTGGTCACGACCTCCAGCATGGGCATGCTGGCACGCACCGTGGGCGGGCCGGCCGTCCAGGTGGCGGAACTGGCCCCGCCCGACCGCGACGCACACATGCTGCAGGCCAGGCCTTCGATGATGCGCGCCCTGCGCGATGCCCAGCTCCTGGTTGCCGTAGGCGCCGAGCTCGAGATCGGCTGGCTGCCGGCCGCCATCAACGGGGCGGCCAACGGCGCCATCGTGCCGGGCCGGGCCGGCTACTTCGAGGCTGCGGCACAAGTGCCGCTGCTCGATACGGGCGGCGCGGCCGACCGCTCGCAGGGCGACGTGCACCCGGCCGGCAATCCGCACATCAACCTCGACCCGGCACGCATGGCGACGGTGGCAACGGCACTCGCCGAACGACTGGCGCAGCTCGACGCCGCCAACACCGCGGGCTATCGCGAACGCGCGGCTTCGTTTGCTGCCGCGGTCACGGCCAGGGCCGCCGGCTGGAAGCAGCGCGCGGCAGGCAAGCCCGGCGCCGTGGGTTACCACAAGGACGTGGTCTACCTGGCCGCCTTCCTCGGCGTGCCCTTCCTGGGCACGCTGGAACCGGTGCCCGGCGTGGCGCCGACGGCCTCGCATCTGGAGGCACTCGCTGCGCGCCTGAAGGGCAAGGCCGGCGTGATCGTGCACACACCCTACCAGCCGCCCGCGGGTGGCGAGAAACTGTCCAACCTCACCGGGTGGAAGCTGGCGGTGCTGCCGATCGATCCACCGGCCGGCGGCGACGCGCAAAGCTACTTCGGCCTCATCGACCGCTGGGTCGAGGCCCTTGCCGGCCCACGATGACGCTCAGACTGGTCGACGCCGTGGCCGGTTATGCCCACGCCGTCTCGCCGCCGGCCACCCTGGCGGTGGCGCGTGGCGAGGTGGTGGGGCTCGCCGGCCCCAATGGCATTGGCAAGTCGACTCTGCTCAAGGCCGTGCTCGGCGAGGCGCGGCTGTTCTCGGGCCGCATCGAGCAGGCCCCGGGCACCCGCATCAGCTACCTGCCACAGCAGCCGGTGCGCCTGCACGAGGTGCCGCTGTCCGGTGCCGAAGTGCTGGCGGCACTCGGCGTGGCGGGGCTGGCACCGCCGCCGGGCCTGGCCAATCGACTCGGGGTGCGCATCGATCGGCTGTCCGGCGGCGAGTACCAGCTCTTGATGTTGTGGGCCACATGGGTTGACGCGGTCGAGTTGATCCTGCTCGACGAGCCCACCAACAACCTCGATGGCCGACATCTCGAGCTGGCGGCCGAAGGACTGGCGGCGGCGCGGGCGTCACGCGCGATGCTGATCGTCAGCCACGACCGCCGCTTTCTCGAAGCCGTGTGCACGCGCATCGTCGACCTCGGGCCCCGGCATGGGTAGCCTGTTTGCCCTGCCCTTCTTCGCCGGGCTCATGCTCGCCGCGCTGTTGCCGCTGGTGGGCCAGCTGCTGCGCCTGCGCGATGAGTGGCTGGCAACCCTGGGCTTCGCGCACCTGGCCACCTTCGGGGTGCTGCTCGGAACGGCGCTGCATGTGCCGCCGTTTGCCGGCGCCCTTGCCGGTGCCCTGGCCGGGGCGGGCCTCAAGCACGCTGGCGGCGGGCGCAGCAACTCAGCCTACGGGCTGATGATCCTGGCGGGCTGGTCACTGACGCTGCTGGTAGCCGCCAACACCACGCTGGGCGACGCGCTGGCGCATGCGCTGATTGATGGTCAGATCTACTTTGCCGGGCAGCGCGAACTCGCCATCGACTTCGTGGTCACGCTTGCGGCGTGGGCCGCGCTGCGCTGGATGAGCCCGCGCCTGATCGCCGCCCGCCTGTTTCCCGCACGAGAGCGCACGCAGGCGGTGCGCACCTGGCGCTGGCACCTGGGCTTCGACGTGCTGGTGGCCACGTGCATCGCCGCCGGCACCGCCACGTTCGGCCTCATGGCCGCGTTCGCCCTGGTCTTCGTGCCGCCATGGATCGCGTACCGGCACGCTTCCGACTGGCGCCACGCGCAATGGTGGGCAGCCGGCACCGGGATTGCGGCATACGGCGTCGCCTTCGGGCTGGCGCTGGGCCTTGACCAGCCGTTCGGGCCGATGCTGGGCGCTGTCCTGGTGGCAGGCTTCGGCGCTTCGGCGCTGTGGCGCCGATCCTCATTGAACTCGCCCACCGGAAGTCAAGCATGCTGACGCCTGGCACCCTGTGCGGCGCGGCCGGGCTGCGGCTGGGCCATCCGGCCCGGTTGCTCTCGCACATCCGCCTCACCCGCTGATCCACATGACCAACATCCGTCGCCGAACCCTCTGCCTGGGCAGCGTCGCCCTGGCCGCGCTGCACCCGCTGGTCGTGTGGTCGCAAGCACGGCCTCCCCGCGTCGTCGCCAGCTTCTCGATCCTGGCGGACATCGCGCAAGAGCTCGCGCCCGCTGGCGTGCAGGTCATGGCCCTCGTGGGGCCGGACGCCGATGCGCACGTCTACGAGCCCACCCCGGCCGACAGCAAGCGTCTGGCCCAGGCTGACTTGATGCTGGTCAACGGGCTCGGGTTCGAAGGCTGGATCGACCGCATGGTCAAGGCCTCGGGTTACCGCGGGCCCGTCGCCGTGACGAGCCAGGGCATCCAAGCCCGCAAGGATGGTGAACAGATTGCCGATCCCCATGCCTGGCAGGACCTGGCGCTGGCTCGTCGTTACGCGGCCAACATCAGTGCCGCGTTCACCCAGCGCTGGCCCGCCCAGCGCGACTTGATCGCCCGGCGCCATGCCGATTTCGTGGCGCGCATCGATCAGCTCGATGCCCAGGTGCGCGAATGGCTGGGCGTGGTGCCGCGCGCGCAGCGCCGCGTGATCACCTCGCACGACGCCTTCGGCTACTTCGGGGCCGCCTACGGCGTGGACTTTCTGGCGGCGCAGGGCTGGACCACGCACAGCCAGCCTTCGGCGGCGGCCGTGGCAAGGCTGATCCGCCAGGTCAGGAGAGAAGGTGTGCGCGCGATCTTCGTCGAGAACATCAGCGACCCGCGCCTGATCGAGCGCATCGCTCGCGAAGGCGGCGCGCACGTCGGCGGAACGCTCTACTCCGACGCATTGTCCAGACCCGGCGGTCCCGCCGACACCTACCTGAAACTGTTCGAACACAACGCGCGCAGCCTGGCAGCAGCCCTGCAGGCCTGACTTCCCGTTCACCAACCCTGCCGAAGGAGCCCCCTGTGCCGCAACTGACCCTGACTCGCTCGATGATCGCCTTGGCCTTCGCCTTCGGCAGCAGCGCCGGCACGGCCTGGGCGGCTGGCAAGGCTCATGAACACGGTGCCCTCAAGCTCGACGTGGCCATCGAAGGCAACAAGCTCACGATCGCGATGGAAGCGCCGCTGGACAACCTGCTCGGCTTCGAGCGCGCACCGCGCACCAACGCCGAGCGCCAGGCGGCGACCGACGTACTGGCCCGGCTGCGCAGCCCGGACAAGGGCGTGCCACTGTTCGCCGCAGATGCCGCGGCGCAGTGCACCCTGAGCAAGTCCGACGTGCAGGCGCCGGTGCTCGAGCCTGGCGCCCAGCCGGCCGCCAAGGACGGGCACGCCGACCTCGATGCCAGCTACGAGTTCGCATGCGCCATTCCCGGCGAACTGCGCACGCTGGACGTCGGCCTGTTCGAGGCGTTCAAGCGCACCCAGCGGATCGATGTACAGGTGGCCGGCCCCAAGGGCCAGGCCAAGGTGACGCTCAGGCGGCCGGCGCGCAAGGTCCAGCTGACACGGTGAGCAACGAGTCCGGACCCTTCCCTGCAGCGCGCGACCGCGGTCGCGCCGCTTCAATCCTGGTGCCGGGCCAGCGCTGCCTGCGCCGCACTGATGCTGGCGCGCAGCGCCTCGGTCAGACGGTCGGCCAGCATGCGCAGCTGCGGCGTCTCTTCACCGGGATTGGAGCGCAGCGCGTGGTTCAGCGCCTTGCTCGATAACGCCACCTGCGTGGCGCCCAGCGCGGCGGCGGAGCCCATCAGCGAGTGCGTGCGAAGCCGCACCTGCTCGAAATGCTTGGCGCGCAACAGCTCATCCAGCTCGGCGGCGGTCACGCCCTCGGTCTCGACGTAGGACTCCAGCAGCTTCCACACCAGGCGGCGGTTGTTGCGCACGCGGGCCAGCAGCGGCTGCAGGTCGAAACCAGGCAACTCGGGCAGGGCCGGCTCCGGGCCGTCGGCGCCGCCGTCCTCGCCGGGCGGGCTGGTGAACCCTGGGCCCGGCGCCG
>DAORNK010000346.1:0-4952 GCA_035440985.1 Rubrivivax sp.
ACCTGCGGCGCCTGGCGGCCAAGATCAAAGAGGGCGTCCGTGCCGCCGGCGGCAACGCCAGGGCGGCGCACGCGGCCGCCCCGCTGACCCCCGCAAACCACTGAGGAGACCCCCATGACACGCATCCCGCACCGTCCCCTGGCGCTGGCCATCGCCTGCGCGCTGCTCGGCGCCGCCGGCGCTGCCCAGGCGCAGCAGGTCATCAAGCTCACCGCCGCCGCAGGCCACCCCCCGGTCTTCCTGTGGGTGAAGACGCTGGACGAGACCTTCATCCCCGAGGTGGACAAGAAGCTGGCTGCCGCCGGCAACAAGTACAAGATCGAGTGGACCAAGGCCTGGGGCGGCACGCTCGTCAAGCTGGGCAGCGAAAGCAAGGGCATTGCCGACGGCGTGGCCGACCTGGGCATCGTCAGCACCATCTTCGAAGCCGCCAAGTTCCCGCTGCAGAACGTCAGCTACTACACGCCCTTCGGCAGCGACAGCATCGACCTGGTGGGCAAGACCGTCGGCGACATGCACAAGAGCGTGCCCGCCATGGCCGAGGCCTGGTCCAGGAACAACCTGGTGTTCCTGGGCGGCATGTCGCTGGACACCTACCACATCTGGACCCGGTTCCCGCTCACGAAGCTCGAGGACCTGCAGGGCAAGAAGATCAGCGCGCCGGGCCCGTCGGCCAACTGGATACGCGGCACCGGCGCGGTGGGCGTGGCCGGCACGCTCAACACCTATTACGAGGACATCAAGTCGGGCGTGTCCGATGGCGCCATCACCTTCATCACCGGCGCCTGGGGCGCCAAGCTGCACGAGGTGGCGCCCTATGTCACGCGGGTGAACTTCGGCGCCCAGTTCGCGGGCGGCATCGCCATCAACAAGAAGCGCTTCGACAAACTGCCACCCGAGGTCCAGAAAGCCATCCGCGAGGCCGGCGACGCCTGGACGGCCCAGTACGCCAGGGCCCAGACCGCGCAGGCCGCAGCCCTGGTGCAGAACATGTCCGCCGCCGGCGCCCGGTTCAGCGAGCTGAGCGACGCCGAGCGCAAGCGCTGGGCCGACGCGCTGTCGCCGGTGGGCAAGGTCTGGGCCGCGGACGTGCAGAGCAAGGGGCTGCCCGCCGACGCCGTGCTCAATTCGTACATGGGCACCCTGGTCAAGGCCGGCACCAAGGTGCCGCGCGACTGGAGCAAGTAGATGTCCGGATCGCCCCGTGCGACGGGGGCGGCGACATCCGCGAAGCCGGCCGGGACCGACTCCTACGGCAGTGCGCTTCCCCTGGGCCTGCACCGCGTGTTCGGCGCCATGAATGCGCTGGGCACGCTCTGGATCCTGGCGCTGATGGTGCTGATGAATGTCGACGTCTTCGGCCGCAACCTGCTGGACATGCCCGTTCGCGGCGTCACCGAGCTGGTGTCACTGTCCATCGTCGGCATCGTTTTCCTGCAACTGGCCGATACGCTGCGCGTGGGGCGCTTCACGCGCGCCGACGTGTTGCTGGACCGTTTGAAGCGCGAGCGTCCGGCATGGTCCGACGCGCTGCAGGCGTTGTTCCACCTCGTCGGTTTCGCGCTGATGGTGGTCATCCTGCTGGCCAGCTGGGAGCCGCTGGTGGAGGCGGTGGTGATCCGCGAATACGTCGGCGCGGTGGGTGACTTCCAGGCCCCGGTGTGGCCCGTGCGGCTGGTCACGCTGGTCGGTCTCACCGCCACGGCGCTGTGCTTCGCGCTGCTGGCGGGCCTGGACCTGCGGCGCCTGCTGCGACGGCGGCGGGGGGATCCGCCATGAGCAGCGTCGCCATCGCCCTGAGCTCGCTGGTGCTGATGCTGGTGCTGATCTATGCCGGCATGCATGTGGCCATCACGCTGGGGCTGCTCAGCTTCATCGGTGTCTGGCTGATCCGCGATGACGCCGGCGTGGCCGCCAACCTGCTGGCGCAGGCCGTCAGCGACGCCATCGCCAGCCACGTCTTCGGCGTCGTGCCGCTGTTCGTGCTGACCGGCTTCCTGGTCGCCCACGCCGACGTGGGCAAGGACGCCTTCGAAGTCGCCAACCAGGCCTTCCGGCGCATCCGCGGCGGCCTGGGCATCGCCACGGTGGCAGCCAATGCGGTGTTCGCCGCCATCACCGGCATCTCCATCGCCTCGGCCGCGGTGTTCAGCCGCGTCGCAGTGCCGCAGATGCTGCGTTTCGGCTACCAACCCAGGTTCGCGGTGGGCGTGGTGGCGGGCTCGTCGGTGCTGGGCATGCTGATCCCGCCCAGCCTGCTGATGATCCTGTACGGCTTCCTGTCTGAACAGTCGGTGGGCGACCTGTTCACCGCGGGCATCGTGCCGGGCCTGGTGCTGGCGCTGGGCTTCTCGCTGGCCATCCTGGCCATGGCGTGGCTGCGCCCGGGCATGGTCTACCGGGACGGCCAGGCACGAACCCTGCACGGCGAAGACCTGATGCCGCTGGGCACGATGCTCGCGAAGCTGGTGCCCATCGTGCTGCTCATCGCGTCGGTACTGGGTGGCATCTACGCCGGCATCTTCACGGCCACCGAAGCCGGTGCCGTCGGGGCACTGATGGCCCTGATCATCGCCCTGTCAAGGCGCAAGCTCGACTGGCGTGGCTTCAGGGAAGTGCTCGTCGAGACCGGTCACGTCACGGTGGCGGTCAGCTTCCTGATCATCTGCGCCAACGTCTACACGCGCATGCTGGCCATGAGCGGCACGCCGCAGGCCATGGTGGAGTGGATGGTCGCCGCCGGCCTGGGCGTGACGGCCTTCCTGACGCTGTACCTGGGGCTGATCCTGCTGCTGGGCACCATCATCGACTCATCGTCGATCCTGCTCATCGTGCTGCCGCTGATGCTGCCCATCGCGCAGCAGTTCAACCTGGACCTGATCTGGTTCGGTGTCATCACGGTGGTGGCGGTGGAAGTGGGCCTGCTGACACCGCCCTTCGGGCTCAGCGTCTACGTCATCAAGAGCACGCTGGCCGACACGGTGGACATTTCGCTGGGCGACATCTTCCGCGGCACCGGGCCCTTCACGCTGACCATGCTGGCCGTGCTGGGGCTGCTGGTGGCATTCCCCCAACTCAGCCTGGTGCTCCTGAAGTGAACACAGCCAACCCGCTGGACGGCTTCGCCTTCGACCGCGCCGGCATCGCCTACGTCGGCAACGACCTGCAGCGGCCCGAGTGCATCCTGGCCGAACGCGACGGCACGCTCTGGGCCGCCGACGCGCGCGGCGGCGTCACCCGCATCGCCGCCGACGGCAGCCAACGCTACATCGGCCAGCGCAGCGACCCGCGATTCGCTGCCGCGGCGCAAGGTGGGGCGCTGGACTTCGAGGCCCGGTTCACCCAGGGCACGCTGCCCAACGGCCTGGCCTTCGCGGCCAACGGCGACATCCTGGTGTCCAACTTCGGCACCGACCGGCTGGAACTGATGACGCGCGAGGGCGACACCCGCACCCTCTACGACCGCATCGACGGCCTGCCCATCGGCAAGGTCAACTTCGTGCTGCGCGATTCGCGCAACCGCATCTGGCTGACGGTCTCCACGCGCGTCAACCCCTGGACGGCGGCAGCGGCCAGCCCGGTGCGCGACGGCTACGTCGCCCTGGTCGACGAACAAGGCCTGCGTGTGGTGGCCGACGGTTTCCACTTCACCAACGAAGTGCGGTTGGACGCGCGGGAAGAATGGCTTTACATCGTGGAGACAACCGGCCCGCACGTCACGCGCATGCGGCTGGACGAGTCGGCCGCCGCCGGCGTCCGGCTGGTCGACCGCGAGGTCTTCGGACCTTCGCACCTGGGCGGCTACCCGGACGGCATTGCCTTCGACAGCTTCGGCAACCTCTGGTGCACCCTCGTCATGGTCGACCAGCTGATCGCGCTGACGCCGCAGGGCGACAGACGCCTGTTGCTGGACGACGGCGACCCCGAGGCCAGCGCCAACCTGTTGCAGCGCATGGCCGCCGGCACCGTGCGCACCGAGGACATGCAGCGTGCGCAAGGGCGCATCGCACCGTGGATGGCCAGCATCACCTTCGGCGGCGCCGACCTGCGCACCGTCTACCTGGGCAGCCTGCGTGGCACGCGCATCCCCTATTTCCGCTCGCCCGTGGCCGGGTTGCCCATGGTGCACTGGTGAGCCACCGGCACTGACTTTCGCGAAAGGACACACCATGACAAGGAAGTTCGTCGACCTGTCGATCTACCTGGACAACGACACCTCGTCCGACCCACCGGGCTATGCGCCCAAGATCCAGTACATGGCCCACGAAGGCACCTTCACCCAGATCGCGCCCTTCTTTCCCGGCCTGAAGAAGGAGGACCTGCCCGACGGTGAAGGCTGGGCCGTCGAGCTGGTGCAGCTCAGCACCCACAACGGCACGCACCTGGACGCGCCCTACCACTTCCACTCCACGATGAACAAGAAGCTGGGGGAGAAGGAACGTGCCATCAGCATCGACGAGGTGCCGCTGGAGTGGTGCTTCCAGCCCGGCGTGAAGCTGGACTTCCGGCACTTCCCCGACGGCTACGTGGTGACGGCCGCCGACGTGCAGGCCGAGCTCGGCCGCGTGGGCCACGAACTGCGTCCGCTGGAGATCGTGGTCGTCAACACCAGTGCCGGGCGGCGCTACGGCCAGGCCGACTACGTGGCCGCCGGCTGCGGCATGGGCTACGAAGCCACCATGTACCTGCTGGAACGTGGCGTGCGCCTGACCGGCACCGACGCCTGGAGCTGGGACGCCCCCTTCGTGCACACCGCGCAGAAGTACGGCGCCAGCCACGATGCGTCGCTGATCTGGGAAGGCCACAAGGCCGGCCGCGACATCGGCTACTGCCACCTGGAGAAGCTGCACAACCTGGAGGCGCTGCCCGCCGACGGCTTCTTCATCAGCTGCTTCCCGCACAAGATCCGCGGCGCCTCGGCCGGCTGGGCGCGCGCCGTCGCCATTTTTGAT
>DAORNK010000347.1:0-4950 GCA_035440985.1 Rubrivivax sp.
GTCCTGCTCTTCTGGTGACCGTGAACGCGCTCGGGCAGGGGCGGCGGCGCGCCGCAGCCCGTGGCCAGGGCGGCGGTCATTGCCAGCAGCAGGACGCGTCGTACCTGCCGCCGCGCGCCGTCATCGAGGATGCAGTTGGGAATGGCACCGCCATGCTAGCCGTGTCGTTCACTGCGGGCGTGGCCGTCGCCCGGAACCCCGGGGTGATGCGCCGTCGCCCAGCCCCGATCCCGACGCCGCATTCGTGCTTCGCCAATGGGCGAACGGATGCTTGCCGGGATCCCTCCGGTCTTCGTCCTGGGGATGGACGTGCAGCTTGTCCTGTCCGAAAAGGACGCTCAACGCCCATCCGGCGGCGTCGCGGGACAGCGCGTGCCGAGGTGGCCGACGCCGCAGTGCGGTCACATAAAAACCGTGCCCCTTGTCTCGTGATCGCTGACTCTTCGCGTCGCGCCGGCTGCTCAGTGCTTGAAAGGGTCTGGATCATGCCGGCGCCAGGGTGAGCCAGGGGTCGTGTGCATGGCTGAGCCCGCCCCTGTCGCGGACCTGGGCAGGCGGCGCAACACGGCCCACGGCCCTTGGTTACCCCGGCCCTGCGGGCGGGTCCCTGCGCAGGGCCAACTCGGCGTTGCAAGGCCTCGCCGGGTCACGAACCCGGCTGCGCCTTGATTTGGCCCTGTGCAGGGGCCAGCGCGGGGATCAACTTGGGCGACCCGCGGTGTAGGCCTCGGGGTCCAGACGGCGCATCTCGGACTCGATCCAGTCCTCCACCTCGCGCATCAGCTCTTCGCTGTGGCGTCCGGCGCTGGGGATGGGCGGGCCGATGGAGATGTCCACCACGCCGGGCCGCACCAGCAGGCTGCGCGCCGGCCAGCAGCGGCCCGAGGTGGCCGCGATGGGCACGATGGGCAGACCGCACTCGATGGCCAGGCGCGCGGCCCCGCTCTTGTAGACACCCCGGCTGCCGCGGGGCACGCGCGTGCCTTCCGGGAACATGATCACCCACACGCCCAGGGCGGCCAGCCGCTTGCCCTGTGCCGCCACCTTGGCCCAGGCCTCGGCGCGCCGGCGCCGGTCGATGTGGATCATGTCCAGCCGACCCATGGCCCAGCCGAAGAAGGGCACGTACAGGAGTTCGCGCTTGAAGACGTAGGCCAGCGGGTGCGGCATCAGCGTCGGGAAGGCGAACGCCTCCCAGGCGCTCTGGTGCTTGGCCGCCAGCACCACGGAGCGCCGGTTCTGCGCGGCGGTGGGCAGATGGTGCATGCCCTGCACGCGGTAGCGCACGCCACAGATCACGCGGGCGCCCCAGATCGCCAGGCGCAGCCAGAACATCGTGGCCCAGTACAGGCGCTCGCCGCGCACGAAGAGCGAATAGACCAGCATCAGGAGGCCCCACGGCGCCACCGTCGCCGCCATCCACACGATGAGGATCAGCGAGCGCGCGGCCCACAACCCCTTCATCGGCCCAGGGCACCTGCCACCGTGTCGGCCGCTTCGCCCAGGGGCAGCAGGTAGTCGACGAAGTCCGACAGGCTGTCGTGCACCAGCGCGCCGGGCACCTGGTCGAGCATGGCCTGGATTTGCTCCGCGCCCAGCGCCGCCGCCCGCCCCGAGCGCACCAGGTGCGGCGGGCAGCCGGCATGGCGGGCGGCCTGCAGGTCGCGCAGCGTGTCGCCCACCATCGGCACCTGGGTCAGGTCCAGGCCGTAGCGGCGGCCGATGTCCAGTATCAGGCCCGGCCTGGGTTTGCGGCACTCGCACTCGTCTTCCGGCGTGTGGGGGCAGAAGAAGATGGCGTCCACGCGACCACCCTGGGCCATCAGCTGCTGGTTCATGTGCGCGTGCACCGCGTTCACCGCGGCCATGTCGATCATGCCGCGGCCGATGCCCGACTGGTTGGTGGCCACCACCACGTGCCAGCCGGCGTGGTTCAGCCGCGCCACCGCCTCCAGCGCACCGGGCACGGGCTGCCACTCCTCCGGCGCCGTGACGTGGTTCTCGCGGAACTGGTTGAGGATGCCGTCGCGGCCCAGGATCACGAGTTTCAAGGCGTGCATGGTGGCCCTTTCGGTGTCATCAGGCGGCCAGGCGCGAGAGGTCCGCGACGCAGTTCATCGCGCGATGCAGGCTGCCCAGCAAGGCCAGGCGGTTGGCGCGCAGGGCAGCGTCTTCGGCGTTCACCATCACGCCATCGAAGAACGCGTCGACCGGCGCCTTCAGGGCCGCCAGGGCTTGCAGCGATGCGGCGTAGTCGCCACGCGCAAAGGCCGCATCCGCCGCGGGCGTGACGGATGTCAGCGCGGCGGCCAGGGCCCTTTCGGCCGGGTCCTGCAGCAACGCGCTGTCCACGTTGGCCGGCACCTCGCCTTCGGCCTTCTTCAGGATGTTGCCCACACGCTTGTTGGCCGATGCCAGCGCGGGCGCTTCGGCCAGTGCGGCAAAGGCGCGCACCGCCGCCAGGCGTCTGGGAATGTCGCCCCAGTGCGCGGGCCGCAGGGCAATCACGGCGTCGACTTCGTGCGCGCTGTAGCCCTGCTCGCGCAGCGCGCCCACCAGGCGGTCGAACATGAAGTGCCTGACCTCGGCCTGCGCCTGGCCATGGCCGGCCGCAAAGGCCGCGAAGGCGGTGTCCACCAGCGCCGGCAGCGACAGCGGCAGATCCCTTTCGATGAGCATGCGGATCACGCCCAATGCGTGGCGGCGCAGTGCAAACGGATCCTTGTCGCCAGAGGGCAGCTGGCCGATGCCGAACAGGCCGGCCAGCGTCTCCAGCTTGTCGGCCAGTGCCACCACCAGGCCGACTTCGCCGCGTGGCAGGCCGTCACCGGCGAAACGGGGCTTGTAGTGGTCTTCCACCGCCAGGGCCACGGCTTCGCTTTCGCCGTCGTGGCGCGCGTAGTAGCCACCCATGATGCCCTGCAGCTCGGGAAACTCGCCCACCATGTCGGTCAGCAGGTCGGCCTTGGCCAGCAGCGCCGCGCGATCGGCCTGTTCCGCCAGCGCGTCCCCGCCCAGCAGGCCGGCGATGCCGCGGGCGATCTGCCGCACTCGCTGCACGCGCTGCCCCTGGCTGCCCAGCTTGCCGTGGTAGACCACCTTGTCCAGCTGCGGGACACGGCTTTCCAGCGTCTTCTTGCGGTCCTGATCGAAGAAGAACTTGGCGTCCGCCAGGCGCGGGCGCACCACACGTTCATTGCCCTGGATGACGCGGCTGGCGTCGGCCGGGTTGATGTTGCTGACGATCAGGAAGCGGTCCGTCAGCCTGCCAGCGGCGTCCAGCAGCGGAAAGTACTTCTGGTTGGCCTTCATCGTGAGGATGAGACATTCCTGCGGCACGGCCAGGAACTCGGGCTCGAAGCGGCAGAGCATCACCGTGGGGCGCTCCACCAGCGCCGTCACCTCGTCCAGCAGCGCCTCGTCCTCGATGGGCTTCAAGCCCTGGGCCGCGGCGGCTTCGCTCAACTGGCGCTGCAGCTCGGCGCGACGCTGGCCGAAGCCGGCGATCACCGCGCCTTCTTCGCGCAGTTGCTGGGCGTAGGTTTCGGCATGGCGGATCACCACCACCGGCACGGCGGCCTCGAAGCGGTGTCCCGTGGTCGTGCGGCCGGCCTTCAGGCCCAGCGCCGAGACCGGCACCACCTGATCCCCGTGCAGGGCCACCAGGCCGTGCGCCGGACGCACGAAATTGACACTGGTCCAGCCGGGCTGGAAGTCGGCGCCGTCGCCGTTTTCCAGCTGGTACTGCATGACCTTGGGAATCGGCAGCCGGGTGATGGCATCGTCCAGCGCCTTCTGCAGGCCTTCGGCCAACGTGGCACCCGGCACCAGGCTGTCCAGGAACAGCGCTTCGGCCTTGCCATCGGGCGCGCGCTTGAGGCCTGGCACGGCGCTCGCATCGGCGCCGGCATCCACACCCAGGGCGGCCAGCTTCTTCAGCAGCGCGGGCGTGGGCCGGCCGGCGGCGTCCAGCGCCACGGCCACCGGCATCAGCTTGATCCGCTGTGCCCGGTCGGCCGCCTTGGCGGCCACACCGCCCACCTGCACCGCCAGGCGGCGGGGCGACGCAAAGGCGGTAACGAGGGCATCGGCCGCCGCCAGCCCTTGCGACTTCAGGCCTTCGGCCAGCAGCGACGCGAAGGCTTCACCCAGCTTCTTCAGGGACTTGGGCGGCAGTTCCTCGACAAACAGTTCCAGCAGCAGCGTGTTCGTGTTCATGATCAAGCCGCCTTCTTTGCCTGCTGGGCGAGCTGCGCCAGCACTTCATCGGCCCAGGCCCTGGGCGCCATTGGAAAGCCCAGCCTGGCGCGGCTGTCCAGGTAACTGGCCGCCACGCTGCGCGCCAGGTTGCGGATGCGGCCGATGTAGGCGGCTCGTTCGGTCACGCTGATGGCGCCGCGGGCGTCCAGCAGGTTGAAGGTGTGTGCGGCTTTCAGCACCTGCTCGTAGGCGGGCAGTGCCAGTTGCTGCTCCATCAGGTACCTGGCCTGCTTCTCGTGCGCGGCAAAGGCCACCAGCAGGAAGTCCACATCGCTGTGTTCGAAGTTGTAGGTGCTCTGCTCCACCTCGTTCTGGTGATAGACGTCCCTGTACTTGAGCGTGTCGGTCCACTGCAGGTCGTAGACGTTCTCCACGCCTTGCAGGTACATGGCCAGACGCTCCAGGCCGTAGGTGATCTCGCCGGTGATGGGCTTGCAGTCGATGCCGCCGACCTGCTGGAAGTAGGTGAACTGCGTCACCTCCATGCCGTTGAGCCAGACCTCCCAGCCCAGGCCCCAGGCGCCCAGCGTGGGGTTCTCCCAGTCGTCCTCGACGAAGCGCACGTCGTTGACCTTGAGGTCGAAACCCAAAGCCTCCAGGCTGCCTAGGTAGAGCTCCAGGATGTTGGCCGGCGCGGGCTTGAGCACCACCTGGTACTGGTAGTAGTGCTGCAGGCGGTTGGGGTTGTCG
>DAORNK010000348.1:0-4945 GCA_035440985.1 Rubrivivax sp.
CGACGCGCCAGAACCGGGGCTATGTGCCCTGGAACTGTCAAAGTCGGGTCTGACCCTCGGAATGTAAAGCCCAACCGCGCCTGTGTCGATCCACTGTCGGGACGGTCGGGACGCCAACGCAGCCGCGCATCACCTGCGTCGATCGCCGGCGGCACGACCGGGTTGATACCGGGAACCTGCCCGCGATGGCCCGACCAGGGTTCTCACGGGTGCCATGGGCATCGGGCCCACCCGGTGCCCGGAGCCCTCCAGGCTGGCCCTGATGTGCTGACTGTTCCCACTGCTGGCGGCGCCGCGCCGCACGGCGCTGAGGTCACGACACGATGTCCCGAGATCGAGTTCCCCTCGAAGCGGCATGCTGCGTTATCGTTGCCGCGCTGGCGGCCGAGGACATGTACACCGCATTCATCCTGCTCTTGATCCTGGCGATCCTCGTCGGCCTGTGGCTGCTCCTTCGCCGCGGCAGCAGCGTGCGCAAGTCCACGCTGCGCGCCTTGGCAAACGAGCTCGGTCTGGCCGTCACCGAGCGCAGGCCGCTGGGGCGTCAAGGCATGCGGCGCGAAGGAGACCGGGCTGCACAAGGGCTGGATGAAGCCACGGCCTCCGTCTGGGGCACGATGCCCGAGGCACGGGGCACCTGGAACGGTCGACAGGTCAGCATGGGGGTTCTCCCGGCGCGTCGATACCGTGTCCCTGTCGCCGCCCGTCTTGCCGTGCCGGAGGAGTGGGGCCTGTTTGTCGCCCCACGGGGCGCAGGCATCGCCATGCGCCCCGAGCGCTTGACGACGGTGCCGTCCCCAGATGCTGCGTTCGACGAGGCCATCGAGGTGGCGGCGCGTGACGTGGAAAAGGTCAAGCCGTTGCTTGACCGTCCGGGTGTACGCAGTGCGCTTCGTGCCGCGCTCGCGATGGACGAAACGAGCTGCGTCCTTGGCTGCTGGATCTACGTTCAACCCTACGACACGGCGATTGCTGACGCGACGGCTGCGCGACTATGGCTGGGCAAGGTGAGCGGCGCCGCCGAAGCACTCGATCTCGCGCTTGGCCGGTAGCTCTTGATCGCGCGCGGCCGCCGCGGACCTGGCCACCGACCCGGAGCAGCCGGCTGCGCGCTCAGGCGTCACCAATGTCCCGTCCATGAGCCTGGCAGCAGCCAGGCTCGTCGACAGCTGCACGCACGAGAATGTCAGGCCGCTTGCGTGGCCCGGGGCTGCGCCTCAGGAGATCGCGGCGCGGCGCTCGGGACCGCCCTCAGACGCATTGCCGACACCCCTGATGGCACCGGTCGCCGGACTGGGCTCCGGCCTGCCGACCCCGCTCGCGCGAAGCGCGCGAAGACCTGAACGGCCACGCCTTGCTCAGCCTTTCACGCACACCACCGCTTGAGCGTGGGCACCACGTCCACCAGATCCCGCTGCGCTTCCATCACAGGGTCGATGTCCTGGTAGGCCACGGGCGTTTCGTCGATCACATCCTTGTTCTCGCGGCACTCGACACTTTCGGTCGCGGCGCAGTGGTCGGCCAGCGTGAAGCGGCGCTTGGCCTCGCTGCGGCTCATGACGCGCCCTGCGCCGTGCGAGCAGGAGTCGAACGACTCGGGGTTGCCCCTGCCACGCACGATAAAGCTGCGCGCGCCCATGCTGCCGGGATTGATGCCGGCGATCGTCGTTCTCTCCAAGGCCTTCACCAACGCGCCGGCGCTCAGGTTGAGAAGGAGTCGTTTGTCCGGTTGGCGCAGCACCCAGGAGCGCAGGCCTTCCTGCACACAAGCGAGTTCCAGTTCGAAGGAGAGGCCTTCGGTGTGAGCGGCCTTGAGCAGTGCGTCCGGCAGGCGCAGCGGCGAATCGACCGGCCCACGAATCAGGCCCTCGTGGCCGATCACCCTGCCATCCCCGAGCTGGACGATGGGCTGTTAGCAAGCCGTTGAAATACCGATCGAAACCCCCACTCGCGTCAGCGAGCATGGCGCCATTGATCGACGAGAGGTGAGCCGGCGATGCGAGGCCCCGACAGCTACAACGAGAGCCTGTTCACGACGGTGAAGCTGGAGGACTTTGTCCCGGCCAAGCACCCGCTGCGTCCGATTCGCACCTGGGTCAATGATGCTTTGGCCAAGATGGATGCGAAGTTCTCGGCCATGTACGAGGCTGATGTCAAGGGCGGCCGCCCGAGCATCGCGCCCGAGAAGCTCATGCGGGCCATGCTGCTGCAGGTGCTCTACAGCGTGCGCAGTGAGACGCAACTCGTCGAGCAGATCCAATACAACCTGCTGTTCCGTTGGTTCGTCGGCCTGGCCATCGAGGACGCCGTGTGGAACCACTCGGTCTTCAGCAAGAACCGTGACCGGCTCATCGAGCACGATGCGGTTACCGAGCTCTTCAACGCCACGGTGGAGATGGCGGAAAAGCGCGGGCTGCTCTCGGGCGAGCACTTCAGCGTCGACGGCACGCTCATCCAGGCCTGGGCCAGCCACAAGAGCATGCGGCGCAAGGACGGCTCGGACGATGGCCGCCCGCCCGAGGACTGGCGCGGCGAGCCGCGCAGCAACGACACGCACGAGTCCACGACCGACCCCGAATCGCAGCTGTACCGCAAGAGCAACGCGGCGCCTGCGCTGCCCAGCTACCTGGGACATGTCTTGACGGACAACCGGCATGGCCTGGTGGTCAACGTACAGGCCAGCACATCGGACGGCACGGCTGAGCGCGACCTCGCTGCGCAGATGCTGGCCGACGTCGCAGGTCCGGGCAAGCGAGTGACGGTGGGTGCGGACAAGGCGCACGACACCAAGGGCTTCGTCAAGGCGTGCCGCGAGATCAACGTCACGCCGCATGTCGCGCAGAACCTCAACCGCAACGGTGGCAGCGCCATCGATGGGCGCACGACCCGGCACCCCGGCTACGTGGTCAGCCAGCGCAAGAGAAAGCGCATCGAGCAGTGCATCGGCTGGGGCAAGCTCATCGGGCCGATCCGTCAGGTGATGGTGCAGGGACTGGATAAGGTCGACCAGCTTCTGACCCTGGCGATGGCCGCCTACAACCTCACGCGGCTGCGGACCTTGGCGCAATTGCGCCCGCAGTGCGCCCAATGAGCGGCGAATAGACCGAAATGACCTCTTCCAATCGGCCGAATGACCGCGAAATGGCCCTTTTGAGGCCCATCTGGAGAAACCTGAAGGCTGTATGACCAAGTCGGCCCGCGTACCGGTGGTGGAACTCGCGTTCATCGGTGGTAATTCAACGTCTTGATAGTCGATGGCGCCTTCCTTCAGGCCGAGTGCGGTGATGCCCGGTTGCACCGCCTTGAAGACCTGCCACACGGCCAGATCCACGCGCTTGACCATGCTGGTCAGGATGCTGCTGGGGTGCAGGCGGCTCTGATCGCTGGCCACGCCGATGGCCAGCCGCCCGGCGCACTTGGCCGCCTGCATGATGCCTAGACCCGTAGTGCCGGCCGCGACAAACACCACATCCACCCCCTGCGCGACCTACTCCGGCTCTGGCTGTGCGGCCAGCAGCAGGCGCAGGGGGATTGGCAGCGTCAGCACGCACTGCCGCACCGGCACATGAGGGTTGACGTGGTCCACCAGGTGCGCCGCCGTCTGCGCCATGCGCCGGACCCCGCACGACGGGCAAGGGCCGCGCCGCTTGCAACTGAAGGCGACCAGCTTCTCATGGCTGCAGTCGCCGCCGCGCAGGCGCAGGAAACCGTGTGCCAGGATGCTGCACTCGAGGAAGGCGACGAACTCGTCCTTGGCGAATTGCGGCAGGTCCGCGCAAGCCTCGACCGCAGCCTGTGCGAAAGAGGGCTGCGTCGTGCTGTTGCACCAGGCGACACAGCGTCGTCTGCTCGCGGCGGTGGCGTTCGTAGTGGACAGGGCGCCATCGCGAGCACGTTGGGGCTGCCGGCCAATGGCATGCAAGATGGGCTCCCCGTGGGGTGAGCCCGCACGGTCTCAAGCGCGGTCCCGTGCCTCAATCGCCCTGAGTTATGCCCGCCGATGAATGCCCTCCGCTGCTCGGCCACTTTCGGGGGCTCGGCGCATGTGCGGTCGACCGTTTCTGGGCGACAAATTCACCGAAGCGTACGTCGCCGATGGGTCTGCTTGCGTAGGTTTCGGACCGCCAATGACCGGTCAGCCATGTGTGGCAGACAGCAAGCCGCCGCAGGACCACACCGCTGGTTGGGCATCGTCGGCTTCATCGACAAGGACGTCGTCGAAGTGGAGCGCCTGTTCCTGCCAGAATACGCCGACACCCGGCTCGCAGTCCCGACATCGGGCTCGGGGTCAGGGCGCCTTCAACGCCTCGCGCAGCTGCGTTTCGTACTGCTGCAGCGCACGCGCCGCGGCCGCATCGCCGGCCGCGGCGCCTGCCCAACGTGGCTTGAGCGCGGCGAAGATGGCCAGGGCCTTGTCGTCGGCCAGCGTGGCCAGCAGCAGCAGGTTGCTGAAGATGTCGTTGATCTCGCCGGCGGCCAGCGCTTGGTCGAGGTGGCGCTGCACCAGTTCCAGACCTCGCCCACCCTGCCCCAGGCTGGCCAGCAACTGGGCGGCTGCGATGCGGTAGTCCCAGATCGGCGTGGCCAGGGTCCAGCGCGGTGACTGGACATCGCCCAGGGCCAGCAGGGCGAGGTCTGCCGCGCGCGGGTCGCCCAGTTCCTTCAGCCCTGCCAGCGCGCTGATCAGGCTCTGGTTCTTCCAGGACGGGTGGCGCGGCAGTTGCAACAGTGCCTCGTAGGCCAGCGGGCTGCCGCTGCGGCCCAGTGCGAGGGCCGCAGCGTTGATGACGCGGTCGCTGCGGTCCCGCAGGTGCTGCAGGTAGACCGGGGCATGGGCCGGGTCGCGGCTCTGGCCCAGCACGCCCAGCGCCGCGGCACGCAACCAGCTGGCTTCGCGATCGATGAGGCTCAGCAGCACATCCCGCGAGACCTCACTCAACGCGGC
>DAORNK010000349.1:0-4915 GCA_035440985.1 Rubrivivax sp.
CGGCCGACAAGCCCGCGGCCCAGGCCCCGGCCCCGGTTTCCAAGGCTGCGGCAGCGCCCAAGGCCGCAGCGCCCAAGGCCGCCGAGCCGGCCACCGCCGGTGGCAGTGACGACTGGGAACACTTCTGATCGCCTGATCGGTTCCCATTCCAGGACGGGCCCCACGGGGCCCGTCCGCCGCTTGGGCAAACCCGGCGCCGCCTTCGATTCAGCAAAGCGCAGCGCGCTAAACCGAAAGTGCCCTTTCGGAGGTGCTGTTGATGGACACTGCGTTGGTCAGGCGAGACCCGGAGATCATGAGCGGAGCACTGTGCTTCACGGGCACGCGCGTGCCTGTGAAGAACCTCTTCGACTACCTCGAAGGCTCGTCGTCACTCGAAGACTTCCTGGAAGACTTTCCCTCCGTTTCCCGAGAGCGCGCCGTGGCCGTTCTTGAGGTTGCCCGCGAGCGCCTGGCTGCCGATGCGCCTGCTGCTTGACGAATGCGTCCCCGCGCGCCTGCGGCAAGCGTTGCCTTCCCATCAGATCTCGACGGTGGTTCAGGAAGGCTGGTCAGGCATCAAGAATGGCAGGCTGTTGGCGCCGGCCGCGGAAGGCTTCGATGCGCTCATCACCGTCGACAAGAACCTTCCGTATCAGCAGAACGTATCGAGGTTGCCAGTCGCAGTGCTGGTGCCGCCTCGAACGAACTGCCGTTCCTGCTGCCGTTCGTTCCTGCGCTTGAGGAGGCGTTGGCGAACCTCAGGCCTGGGAACTACCTGCTTCTTCGGTTAGGGGCGTGACGCTCGAGTCTCCAGCAGGCTGATCGCGGTGGCCACACCCTGCTCTCGCAGTGCATCCGCAAGCGCCATCTCCACCACTGGTTAGAGGATGGGGCTGCGCAACCGCTGCGGCCGGTGCCGGTGTTCCCTGTGATGTCAGGCGTTTGGCCGCTTCAATTGCGCCCGTTCGAGCCGAAGAAGACAGCAGGCGCTGCGGTCGCCGGCGCCGGGGCCCGCGCCCCGGCCACGAGTTCGGGACTCCCCCGATGCCGGCACGCGGTGCGCGGGAGACTTCTGATGCGGCACTTTCACCATACCGTGGCCATGCTCCGCGACCTGGAAGAAAACGGCTTCGACGTCGACCAGGGGGCGCGTTACGACCGGGCCTTCCTGGCGGCCAAGGTGGCCGCGGTGGCCTTGCTGTGCGCCAGGCACGGCGTCGGCGAAGTGGAGATGCTTGAAGCCTTGACGGCCAGCCGCAACCTGGGCGAAGAAGTCAGCACGCTGGTGGCGCGCATGGAAGTGTCGCCCGCCTTCGTGGGCTACGTGCACAGCGATCTGCCCTTCTGAACCAGCGACTGCAGCCGCGCAGTCCGGGATCCGCTCGCTGTTCGCACCGGCACCGTCCGCCCGGCCCTTGACAGCCCGGTCGATATTGGCGACATTGTCTGCAATCCAATCACCGGAGCTTGCCGATGGCTGCTACATGGACCCGCCACCCCATCATCGCCGGCGTGATCGGCGTGCTGGCCGGCGCCCTCACGATTGCACTGGCCGAGTGGCTGGGGCAGCAGTGGCTGGGCCAGGCTGATCTGGCCCGGCCGGCGACCATCACCACGCCGATGTTCGCCTCGGTGCTCGTGGTCTGGGTGCTGGGCGCGGGCATCGCGGCACTCGTCGCCACGGCCTGGAGCGGGGGGCGCGGCGCGGTGCCCGGCCTCTGCGCTGCGGGTGTGTTGCTGGCCGGATCTGTGGCAACGATGTTCGCCATCCCACACCCGGGCTGGATGGTCGCAGGCGCGCTGGTGCTGATGCCCGCCGCGGCGTGGTGGGGTGCACGCAGCCGCATCGCGCGCGGGCACTGATCGCCATGGCTGCGCCGCAAACCCTGGGCAGCCTGGAACTGCTGGTGCTCCTGGCGGTGCTGCGTCTGGGGGATGGTGCCTACGCCGTGGCGGTGCGCGACGCGATCGCCGAGCGCACCCAGAGCGACCCTTCGCGCGGTGCCGTCTCGGTCACGCTGGACCGCCTGGACCGCAAGGGCTTGCTGCGCTCGCGTCTGGGTGAGCCCACCGCCGAGCGCGGCGGAAAGGCCAAGCGGCTGTACACGCTGGCTGCACCGGGCCACCAGGCATTGCGCGCAACGCTGCAAGGCACGCACGCCATGTTGCAGGGCTTGCCGCCCGAATTCGTGCAGGCGATGCCCCGATGAAGGCAACTCGTCCTGTCACCCTGCTTGCACTGCGGTGCGTGCCGCGGCACCTGCGTGAGAGCGTGCATGGCGACTTGCTGGAACAGCACGGCGGCGCGCGTGATGCGCTGGCCATGGCCTTGCACTTTCAGGCCGAGCCGTATCACGCAGGCCCCGACAGGCGATGCGCCCTGCTGCTCCTGCTGGCCGCTGCCGGTGTGCTGTGGATCGTGCCGATGGCCGCGCAGAGCCTGCTGACCCAGGCCACGGTGTTCAACGACGCCTTCAGCCGCACCGCGCTGCAGCTGTGGAGTGCACCGCCCGTGCTGGCCGCCGTGGCCTGCGGCCTGTTGGTGGGCCGCGCGTCGTTTCTGCCGCAGCACGCCGATGCGGTGCGGCTGCACATCGTGCTCTTGCTGGCGCCCGCGGCCGCACTGGCTGCACACGGTGCCTTGCAGGCCGTGCTGTCTGCGGGGCTGCTGCCGGCTGCGGCCTGGCTGGCGCATCAGAACCGTAAAGCGTTGCAGGGCCAGTTCGAGCTGGATTGAGCGCCATCCGCGTCCAGGATCAGGCCTGCGTCGGTTGGCATCCCCGGCCCTCTCTGAACGATCTGTCCTGCCAGCACTTCGTCGGCGGTGGATCAGGCAGGCTGCCAGACTTCAGACCGGTGCGCTGGTGAGCGCGGCGCGGCGCAGTTTCCATTCGGCGTGCCAGCGTGGCAAGGCCTCGGCCGGCATCGGGCGGCCGATGAAGTAGCCCTGCGCCACATGGCAACCCTGGGTGCGCAGGAAGTGCCAGTCGTCGGCGTCTTCCACGCCTTCAGCCACCGTGCGCATGCCCAACTGGCGGGCCATCTCCAGGCTGGGCAGCAGGATGGCGCGCAGCGCCTCCGTGCGCCAGGCACCGTGCACGAAGCTGCGGTCCATCTTCAGCTCTTCGCAGGGCATCTCGTGCAGCTGCGTCAGCGACGAGTGGCCGGTGCCGAAGTCGTCGATGGACACGCCCACGCGCTTCAGGCGCAGCCGCGTCAGCACGTCCAGCGCGGTGAGCGGGTCGTTCATCATGCGCGACTCGGTCACCTCGAGCACCAGTTGCGAGGGGGGCACGCCCGCGGCAGCCAGTTCGCGTTCAACGTACTCCGGAAAGGCGACATCGGTCAGGTTCTCCATCGAGACGTTCACCGCCACCTGCAGCACCAGGCCGGCGTCGCGCCACTGCCGCGCCTGGGCCAGCGCTCCGCGCATGCCCGACAGCACCACGCGCGTGAGGCTGTCGATGAGGCCATGTTCCTCGGCCAGCCCGATGAAGGCATCCGGATAGACGATGCCATGCTTGGGGTGGTTCCAGCGCACCAGCGTTTCCACCCCCATGAAGTGCCCGGTGGCCAGCTCGACCTGCGGCTGGTAGTGATTGACCAGTTGATCGGTGCGGATGGCCTGGACCAGTTCGTGGTGGCTGACCTGTGGCCTGGGCCGCGGCAGCGGCACGGGAGCGGCCTGCGCAGGCTCAGGCTGGGATGCCCGGGCCTCGGCCAGCACGGTGCGCAGCTGATCGGGCGTGACCGGCTTTTGCAGCGCACCCACCACGCGCAGCGCGTGTGATCGCGCTAGGCGTTCGGCGGTCTGCAGGATGCGCCGGTCCTCGCCGCTGATCAGCACCACGCCACCGCGGTAGGCCAGCGGCCCGAGGTGGCGCACGAATTCCACGCCGTCCATGTCCGGCATCTGCAGGTCGCAGCAGATCAGGTCGAAGCGTTGCGGTTCGGCCCGCAGCAGTTCCAGCGCCGCACGCGCATCCTGGCAGGTGTGCACCTCGGTCAGGCCCAGGTTGGCCAGCTGCCGCGCCAGCAGCTTGAGCTGGAACGGCTCGTCGTCGACGGCCAGCACGCTTTGCCGCGGCACGGGTGGGTTCATGATTCCAGCCTTTTCAGGTGTGTCTGCACGGCAGCCACGGTGGCGTCGAAGACAGCGTTGAAGCGGGCGTGGTCGTTTCCGACTGCGTCGAAATCGGTCTGGGTCGGCAATTCCATGGCCGCGCACAGTTCGCCCAGCTGCAGCGCGCCCACGGCCAGCGAAGCGGACTTCAGCTTGTGCACCAGCGCGCCCACCTGGCGCGGGTCGCCCAGGTCGTAGGCGCGGCGCAGCAGGCCCGCCTGCTCCTGTGCCGAGGCGAGGTAGTCGCGCAGCATCTCTCGCACCACGTCGGGATCGTCGCCCACCAGGCGTTGCAGCACACGCAGGTCGACCGCCGCGTCGGCGCCTTGGGCGTGCGCTCGGGCTCCGTCGTGCGGCACCAGCCAGCGTTGCAGCAACGGCTGCAGTGTCGGGATGTGCACCGGCTGCTCCAGCGTGTCGTCGATGTCCGCGCCCGGGGTGCCGGGGCGCAGGGCCACGATAGGCACCCGTGGCCGATGTCGGCAGGCCTCATCGCTGCGCAGCTGCTGCGCCAGGGCCGGGCCGTCGATGTCGGGCAGCCGGGCGTCCAGCAGCAGCAGATCCACGCCACCGGCACGCCACCGGCGCAGGGTTTCGCGCCCACTGGGGCAGCCTTCGACGCGGTGGCCTATCAGCTCCAGCAGGCGGCGCAGCCGCGTGGCCAGCACCGGGTCGGCGGTGGCCAGCAGCAGTTGGTGCGGCTGTGGCGCCAGCGCCATGGGCTCGGTGTCTTCGCGCAGCGTCAGCGCTTCGAAGTGACCGTCGGCGTGTTTCATGTCGCGGCCATCTTGCAGGACTGCAGATGGGCTT
>DAORNK010000350.1:0-4907 GCA_035440985.1 Rubrivivax sp.
CAGGCTGCCCTGGGCGATGCGGCCGGCCACCTCGGCCAGTTCGGCCGGTTCGGCGCCCAGCGCACGCGTCAGGCCGCGCGTCAGCAGGAAGGCCACCAACCCCGCTGCGATTACCGCCAGCACGATCAGCGCCGCGCTGGCCAGGTGCAGCTTGTCGGCCCTGGCCTGGGCCGCCTTGTATTCGTTGGCGGCTTCCTGCACCTGCAGATTGAGCAGCTTCTCCATCGCTTCCCTGTAGGGTGCGCTCAGCTTGCCGGCCTGCTGCAGGGGCGGCTCCGCGGCGGCGAAGTTGCCGGCGGCAAGCGCCTTCATCACGCCCACCAGCGCCTCGTCCAGCGCCTTGCGCGACTGGTCCACCGTCTTCATCAGCGCCAGCTCTTCGGCCGTCATCGAGGTGGCGGCGTAGGCGGCCCAGTCCTTGTCGATCGTCTTCCGATTGGCCTCGAACTCGCCCTGCCGCCTCTGCACGACCTCGGGTTTGGCGGCCATCGTCGCGTCGGTCAGGATCAGGCGGTTGCGCGTCACCAGGTAGTTGATGTTGGCCAGTTGGTTCAGTGGCACGGCGCGGTCTTCATAGACCGTCTTCAGCGCCGCTTCGCTCTGCACCAGCCCCCAGGCGCCCAGCCCGGCGGTGACAAGGGTCAGCAGGATCAACAACCCGAAGCCCATCCAGAGGCGGCGGGCAACGGTCATCTGTCGGGTGGCTTTCATGGGCGACTGGCTCCTTGGATCTGGCAATGCACGAATTGAACGGCTGCCGTGTGGTGGGCAATCGGCCGAGGAGCCGGCGCTTTGTGCCCCAGTTCGGTGCGTCCGCGTCGCGGCCCGGCCGTAGATCGCCTATCGGCACGCGCCGCATAAAATGAAGGCCCGTCGACATACCCCGTACTGAATGCCCGGCTCAACCTTTGGCGAACTCTTTCGCGTGACGAACTTCGGCGAGAGTCACGGCCCGGCCATCGGTTGCGTGATCGACGGCTGCCCGCCCGGCATGGAACTGTCCGAAGCCGACATCCAGACCGAACTGGACCGCCGCCGCCCGGGCCAGAGCCGCCATGTCACGCAGCGCGCCGAGCCCGACCGGGTGGAGATCCTGTCCGGCCTCTACGAAGGCCAGACCACCGGCACGCCCATCTGCCTGCTGATCCGCAACACCGACCAGCGCAGCAAGGACTACGGCAACCTGCTGGACACCTTCCGCCCCGGCCATGCCGACTACACCTACTGGCGCAAGTACGGCCTGCGCGACCCGCGCGGCGGCGGCCGCTCCTCGGCACGCCTGACTGCACCCACGGTGGCAGCCGGCGCGGTGGCGCGCAAGTGGCTCAAGGCGCACTATGGCACCACCTTCTGCGGCTGGATGAGCCAGCTCGGCGAGATCGAGATCCCCTTCGAGGACGCGGCGCAGATCCCGCTGAATCCCTTCTTCGCGCCCAACGCCGGCATCGTGCCAAGGCTGGAGGCCTACATGGATGCGCTGCGCCACGAAGGGGACTCCTGCGGCGCACGCATCGAGGTACGTGCCAGCGGCGTGCCGGCGGGCCTGGGCGAGCCGCTCTTCGACAAGCTGGACGCCGACATCGCCTACGCGATGATGGGCCTGAACGCCGTCAAGGGCGTGACCATCGGCGACGGCTTCGGCGTCGTGGCGCAGCGCGGCACGGTGCACGGCGACGAACTCACGCCCCAGGGCTTTGCCAGCAACCATGCCGGCGGCGTGCTGGGCGGCATCGCCACCGGGCAGGACCTGGTGGTGTCGCTGGCCATCAAGCCCACCAGTTCGATCCGCACGCCCAAGGCCAGCATCGACCGCGCGGGCCAGCCCACCCAGGTGCAGACCTTCGGCCGCCACGACCCCTGCGTGGGCATCCGCGCCACACCCATCGCCGAAGCCTTGCTGGCGCTGGTGGTGATGGACCATGCCCTGCGCCACCGGGGGCAGTGCGGCGACGTGGTGCTGCCCATCGCGCCCATCGCCGGCGCCATCAGCGCGCGCCGGCCTTGAACCTGCCCGGCGCGCCGCGGGTTTCGGGCTTGCGGCGCTTCGGCGCGTTGAGCTTTGCCTATTTCGCCAGCATCGGGCTGTTCAACCCCTATGCGCCGCTGTGGTTCCAGAGCCTGGGGCTGTCCACGCTGGTGATCGGGGGCATTGCCGCGCTGCAGAGCTGGACGCGCATCGTGGTGCCCTACGCCTGGAGCTGGGCCGGTGACCACGGTGGCCGGCGCACCGAACTGATCCGCCTGGCTGCGCTGGGCTCGTTGCTGGCGGCGCTGGGCCTGCTGGGCGTGCGCAGCGCGGTGCCGGTGGCGTTGGTGACGGCACTGCTCTTCGTGGCCAACAGCGGCGTGGTGCCGCTGTACGAAACCTCACTGGCGCAACTGCTGAACACGCCCGGCGGCATGGACACCACGCGCTACGGCCGCGTGCGGGTGTGGGGCTCGGTGGGTTTCATCGCCTCGGTGACGGTGTTCGGTGCCTTGCTGGAGTGGGTGGGCATCGGCGTCTTTCCGGCTTTCGTGGCGGGCATGAACGGCCTGATGCTGCTGGCTGCCTGGCGGCTGCCGGCCACGCCGGCCGCGGCCCTGGCTGACGACCCCGCGCCCCCGGTACTGCCGCTGTTGCGGCGGCCCGAGGTGGCCTGGTTCTTTGCCTCGATCGGCTTCACGGTGCTGGCCCACACCAGTCTGTACGCCTTCTTTTCGCTGTACCTGGTGTCACTGGGCTACGGCAAGCTGGCGGTAGGTGCCTTGTGGGCGGTGAGTGTGGCGGTGGAGATCGCCTTCTTCTGGTTCCAGGGCCGCTGGTTCCCGCTGCTGGGGCCGCACCGCTGGCTGCAGGTGGTGGCCGTCGTCACAGCGCTGCGGTTCGTGGCCACCGCCGGTTTCGGCACCTGGGCCCCGGTGCTGGTGCTGGCGCAGCTCACGCACGCCATCACCTTTGGCGCCCACCACCTGGCCTGCATCGCCGAGGTCAACCGGCTGTTTCCGGGCCGGCTGCGCGGTCGCGGCCAGGCGCTGTACACCACGCTGGGCTATGGCGTGCCGGGTGTGCTGGGTGGCCTGGGCGGCGGCTGGCTGGTCTCGCACCAGGGCTTCGCCTCGGTGTTCTGGGCAGCAGCGGCCTGCGGCGCGGCCGCCTGGTGGGCGGCGACGAAGGCGCTGCGGCACAGTCGTGCCGGGCCGGCGGTTTGACGGGCCGAACCGACCTCGGTTCGTGGTTTGACCGCTATCGCTCTTGCGCTGGTCCGCAGAGCAACTCGCGCCGCCACACCCAGGTGATGCAGGCGGTCATCAGCAGGCCCAGGCCCACGTACAGGCCGACCAGCCCGCGGAAGCCGATCACCGGGATCAGCGCCCCGGCGGCCAGCAAGCCCACGGGCAGCGTGTAGATGGCCATCATGCGCAGCCCCATCACGCGCCCGCGGAAGCGCTCGTCGGAACTGCGCATCAGCAGGATGGCCAGCGAGACCATGCTCAAGCTCTGGTTGAGGCCGGCCAGCAGGTACAGCGCCATCGCCACCGGCACGCTCACCGGCAGGGCCAGGCACAGCAGGCACAGGTGCCACAGGGCGCAGGCCAGCAGCATGGTGCGCGCCGGGTGCAGGCGCGGCCCGATCGCGCTCAGGCTCACCGAGCCCAGCAGCGCACCGCTGGCGAAGCTGGCCACCAGCCAGCCCAGGCCGCGCTGGTCGAGCAGGAAGACATCCCGCGCGATGTAGGGCATGAGCCCGCCGCTGAGCGGAAACACGCACAGGTTGACCAGCGCCGCCAGCAGCATCGCGGCACGCAGCTGCGGTGTGCGCCAGACATGCTGCAGGCCTTCCTTGAGATCGTGCCAGGGTGATGCGGTGCCGGCCACGATTGCAGGCTGCCGGGCCCCGGAGCGCCAGGTGAACCACGCGCCCAGCAGGTAGAGGATGGTGATCGCGACATAGGCGCTGACCATGCCCAGGCTGGCCATGAAGCCAGCGCCGGCCAGCGCGCCGCCGATGCGCGCCGAATCCTGCGTCGTGCGCGAGATGCCCATCGCCGCCACCAGATGGGCCGAAGGCACCGAGGCGCTGACCAGCGCCGTGCGCATGCCGATGTCGCTGGGTTTGATCAGACCCACCAGGAAGGCGACGCCCAGCACCAAGGGCGGCTGCAGCCGGCCGGTGGCGGCCAGCCCGAGGATGCAGCCGGCCAGCAGCGCGTAGGCCAGGCGCATCGCGGCCAGCACGCGGCGCAGCCCCAGGCGATCGCCCAGCGTGCCCATCAACGGCGCCAGCAGGGTGCCGCCATACATCAGCGCACCGAACAGCGTCAGCATCACCACCGAGCCGGATTCCACCAGCACGTACCAGCCCAGGATCAGCGTTTCCATCTCCAGCGCCCAGGCCGTGCCCAGGTCGGCCGGCCACTGCCAGCGAAAGCTGCGCGTGCGAAACGGCGCCAGGGAGGGCCAGCGTTGGCCAGCCTGTCCGGGCGGCGGCGGATCATCCAAGGGCGTGCCCGACGGGTGGCTGCATGGGGCCATCGTAGCGGCGGCCGACCCGCCGCCAGGGCGGCATCCCCTCACGGCCGGGGATACGGGAGCAGGGGCTTGGGCTACAGGATTGGACGGCTGCGGTCGATATCCCCAGAGCGGGACCTGGGTCCCGCCCTGCTGCAACGCCCGACCCCATGCTCCAGACCGCACCCGCTGCCGAAGTGAAGCCGGCCCCATGGCCAGGTGCGCGGTCGCCGCGTCCGGCACATCGCAGCACCCGGCGCGTGCGTGCCGCCCTCTATCTGGCCTTCGCTGTGTTGGCCGTGGCGGTGATGCTGCATGGCTGGCTGGCGAGCCAGCAGCAGCAGGCGAGCCGGATCGACGCCCAAGCATTGGCCTTGGTTGGCCAGCAGCAGGTGCTGGCGCCGCAGATCGGGCA
>DAORNK010000351.1:0-4533 GCA_035440985.1 Rubrivivax sp.
GGCCACCGCCCAGGCCTGGGCAGCGCGCGGCATGCGTGTGCTGGCCGTGGCGACTCGCCGGGGCGAGTCCGCGCTGGCCGACGACCCGTCACAACAATCGGCCGACACCTTCGAGCAGGGACTCACGCTGCTGGGCCTGGTCGGCCTGATCGACCCGCCGCGCCCGGAGGCCAACGCGGCAGTGGCCGAATGCGTGACCGCCGGCATCCGCCCGGTGATGATCACCGGCGACCACCCGGCCACCGCGCTGGCCATCGCGCGGGACCTGGGCATCGCCACAGCCACGGCGGACGGCGTGATCAGCGGCAGCGAACTGGCCCGCCTGGACGATGCCGCCCTGGCCGCCACCGTGCCCGGCGTGGCGGTGTATGCGCGCATGGACCCGGCACAGAAGATCCGCATCGTGACCGCGCTGCAGTCCAACGGCCTGTTCGTCGCGATGACCGGTGATGGCGTCAACGACGCACCCGCCCTGCGCAGTGCCGACATCGGCGTGGCGATGGGCCAGGGCGGCACCGACGTGGCCCGCGAAGCCGCCAGCCTGGTGCTGCTGGACGACAACTTTGCCACCATCGTCGGCGCGGTGCGCGAAGGCCGGCGCATCTTCGACAACATCCGCAAGTTCATCCGCTATGCGCTGACGGGCAATTCCGGCGAGATCTGGGTGCTGTTCCTGGCGCCGCTGCTGGGTCTGCCCATTCCCCTGATGCCCATCCACATCCTGTGGGTCAACCTGGTCACTGACGGCCTGCCCGGACTGGCCCTGGCGGCCGAGCCGGCCGAGCGCGGCGTGATGCAGCGCCCGCCGCGCCCGCCCGGCGAGAGCGTGTTTGCCCACGGCCTGTGGCAACACGCGCTGTGGGTGGGCCTGCTGATCGGTGCGCTGTGCCTGGGCATGCAGGCCTGGGCCCTGGCGGGCCACGGTGGCCCCGAGGCGCGCGCGCACTGGCAGACCATGGTCTTCACGCTGCTGACGCTGGCGCAGATGGCCCACCTGCTGGCCATACGCTCCGAACGCGAATCGCTGTTCACGCAGGGGCTGCGCAGCAACACGCCCTTGCTGGCTGCCGTGGCGCTGACGCTGGTGCTGCAGTTGGCGACCGTCTACGTGCCCTGGCTGCAGCCCGTCTTCCACACCCAGGCGCTGTCTGCCGGCGAACTGGGCCTCTGCCTTGCGCTGGCCTCCGTGGTGTTCGTGGCCGTGGAGATCGAAAAGATCTGGCGGCGGCGGTGAAAGGCCGAGGCGCCCAAGACCGCCGCCTGCAGGAAGTGGGGAGTCAGCGCTTGTGAAGACATGAGAGCGGTTCGCGCCCCGTCGTGATACGTCCCGCAGCTGCGAGGCGTTCCGCTTTGGTGCCTGCTCGGGAACGAGAAAGGGCGGCACCTCCGTTTACGATACCAAGGTGTGGTCGCTCACAGGCAGGAAAACGCATGAAGATCTCGGTGAAGTCGGCGCTGATCTTCCTGGCGTCCGGGCTCATTCCCCTGGCGACCATTGCCCTGGTCGGCTACGACCAGCTGCGTGACCTGGCGCTGGACAAGGCGCATGGCCAGGTGCGCCAGGAAGCGCTGCGCATGGCGGACTCGGTCAACGCCTGGATGAACGAGAACCGCCGCATGATGTCGGTGCTGGCGCGCAACCAGCGGGTCGTCGAAGCCGCCCAGGGCGGCAAGGCGCTCGATTCGGTCGAGGTGCTGCAGGCCTTCGGCAACACCTATCCCTGGCACACGGTGGTCTTCCTGTCGGACACCACGGGGCAGCAGATCTCGCGCAGCGACCGCGTCGGCCTGGTCAAGATGGGCCACCAGCCGGCCGCCCAGCGCGTGCTGAAGGGTGGCGCCGCAGCAGCCGATGGGGCGGTCATCGGCACCGCCGACGGCGTGCCTTCGATCCTGTTCGTCAACGCCGTGAAGCCCTTCGGCAGTCTGGAACTGCTGGGACTGGTCGGCGCGCGGGCCACGGTGGGCGAAATCACCCGCATCGTCACGCCGCAGCAGGCCGGCAAGCCGGTACCGGGGCTGCTGGTGATGCTGGCCACCCCGGCGGCCGAGGTGCTGGTGCACTCGGCCTTCACGGCCGATGCCAAGCAGAGCAACCTGATCCGCTCGACTCCCGAGTTCGTGGCCGCCAGCGCACAGCAGGGCGTGGTGCGCTTCGAAGGGGCGAATGGGCCGATGCTCGGCTACTCGGCACGCACCGACAACGGCTGGATCCTGCTGTACGCGCTGCCGCAGGAACAGGCGCTCGCTTCACCGCAACGCGTGGCGCGCTGGTTCGCGCTGATCTGCGTGGTGGCGCTGGCCTTGTTCGGCGTCGTGGCCTGGTTCGCCAGCCGGGCCGTGGCCGGCCCGATCCAGCACCTGACCCGCGTCGCCGACCGTGTCAGCAAGGGCCATCTGGATGACATCGAGCTGGCCGGCCTGGAATCCCGCGAAGACGAGATCGGCGAACTGGCCCAGGCCGTGACGCGGCTGGTGGTGTCATTCAAGGCCGCGTTGGGCATGCTCAAGAAGCGCCAGCCCTCGTAGTGCAGGCCGGCCATGCTCAGCAACCAGCAGCTCTACCTGTTGAACCACTTCGTGCTGGTCGCCCGGCGCCATGGCCTGCACCTGCCCGACCTGAAGGAACTGCTGCGCGACGAGGCGCAATTGCGGCAGTGGATAGACACCGGTCTGGCCGAGCCGGCCCGACCCGCGGTGAGGGACGCGGCAGCCAAGCTGGCGGCCGCCCTGTCCTTGCCGAGCCCGGCGGCGGCGACTTCGTCACCGGGCCCGAGCGGCCGATCGCCACCCTCGCAGCCGGGGCTGAGCCAGCGGGAACGGGCCCTGGCCCTGGCGGCGCTGCAGGACGCCGCCGGGCCGATCGCCGGCTTCATCGCCGAACAGGTCGACGCGATGGGGCCGATGAGCCTGGCCCGCTACCTCGACCAGGCGGCAACGCTGGCCCAGCTCAGCGACGCCCGTCGCCGCGGCCTGCGCACGGCCTGCGGCCTGGCCCCCGACTGATGCGCGACTACACACGGATGTAGATGCGCCGGCGGTCGAGCCACCACGCCAGCAGCGCATAGAGCCCCAGATGGGCCAGCGCATAGAGCAGCGAGCCCAGCCGCGGGTCGCTGCCGATGCCGGCAAAGACATGCTGATGCACCCAGGGCAGCGGGCTGGTCCACAGCACCTGGCCCCGTTCGTCGAGACCCGCGGGCCAGCGCAGCAGGGCCAGCCCGCGCGGCACCAGACCGCTGAGCACGAAGATGAACAGCGGGTTGCGCCCGAAGACTTCGAAGAAGCGCACCCAGCCCGCCATTTCCAGTGGCCGGCGGCGCATCTCGATCAGCCAGATGGCCAGCGCCAGCAGACCCATGGCCAGGCCGGTGGTCAGCAGCACGTAGCTGGAGGTCCAGATCTTCTTGTTGATCGGCATCGCCTGGTGCCACAGGCCGGCCAGCAACACCAGAGCCACACCCCACAGGACCAGCCCGCGCAGCAGGGCCGGATCGACCGGACCGCGCCGCACCCGTTCACCCACCCACCAGCCCAGCAACACCTGCGCGATGGCCGGCGGGGTACTGGCCAGGCCTTCGGGGTCGAAGGGCAGGCCTTCACCGCGGTAGAGGTGGCCCTCGCCGAGCAGCGCACGGTCCAGCGCCGTGCCGAACCAGCCCTGCAGGCTGTAGGCATCACCCGGCGCGCCGAGCGCCACGCAGGCTGCCCAGTAGCCCAGCAGCAGCAGGCCGCTGGCGATGAGCGCGCCACGCCGGCCGGCCAGCCACACGATGGCCGCCGCCGCACCGAAGCACAGCGCAATGCGCTGCAGCACGCCCATCAGGCGCAGCGTGTCCCAGCTCCTGGGCACCAGTTCGCCGGCCGCGTCCCAGCGCACGAAGGGCGAGGCGTTGAGCAACAGGCCGATGGCGAAGATCAGCAGCGTGCGTTGTGCGACCCGCCGCCAGAACAACGCCGCGGGCGCGGTCTGCAGTGCCGGCATCACCAGCGCCAGCGCGTTGCCCACCGCGAACAGGAAGAACGGGAACACCAGGTCGGTGGGCGTCCAGCCATGCCAAGGTGCATGCGCCAGCGGCGGGTAGATCGCCTGCCAGCTGCCCGGGTTGTTGACCAGGATCATCAGCGCCACGGTGGCGCCGCGAAAGACGTCCAGCGAGCGAAAGCGCGCCGTCATCGCGGCATTACCGCGGCAGCTTCAGCGCGCCGAGCACGCTGCCGTCGGCCGCGGCCAGCCGCCGCGTGGCCTCGGCCGCGTCGACACCCGCCTGCAGCATCACGATGGCGGTCTTCACGTGGTTGCCGCAGGCCGCCAGCGCGGTGCGGGCCGTGGTCTCGTCGGCACCGGTGGCGCGCATCGTCAGTCGCAGCGCACGTTGCACCAGTTTGGCGTTGGTGGCGCGCAGGTCCACCATCAGGTTGCCGTAGACCTTGTTGAGCCGGACCATCACGCTGGAGCTGAAGCTGTTGAGCGCGATCTTCTGCGCCGTGCCGGCCTTCAGCCGCGTGCTGCCGCTGATGACTTCGGGCCCG